>JAJRTU010000131.1 GCA_024278135.1 Gammaproteobacteria bacterium | reverse complement strand
GATTAACTTTTCTTCCTCGTCGATCGCAAAATATTTATTGCTTACCGAACGAAACATGGCATTGTTGCGTAAGTATTCTTTATACATTTTGTCTTTAAAATAAAAACTGCCCCCCAGCAGGGCGCTGCTGACAAGCAGACACAACAGGAAGATAACCAGTGACCCTCGCAAAATTGACCAATCTATATCACTACGTTTCATTGCCAATCCCTATCACTACTCTTAATGAAAAATTTGCCGTCTTGGCCTGTGCCTTGGTATTCCCCTGCAGGTTTGTTGAGGAACTGACATCAAGTGGAAGCGTTATAATGCTGACATCATGTACCGAATCCTCTTTACGTAATACTTCGGCATAGTTGTTTATAGTGGTGATCGCCTGTCGAAAATTTCCATCAAATGGATCCAGATAACCTTCAATAAGCGCAATTTGATAAAACAGATAACCCGTATCGGTAAAACTGACATTACTGAAACCTATTTTGTTCTGCCTGGCCGGGTTTGACTGAACTTTCCCGCCGAGCTCCACATTGGGATCAATACTGGTAACCCAGCTAAGACTTTTCAATCGTACCACCGGGAAGTTGTCCAGGCCTTTACTGATTACTTTTACCGCCTCCAATGGCCAGGTTTTATATTGCTTCATGCTGTTTGATATTTCCACCGCACGTTGCAGGTCTTCCGGTTCCACTGGTGTATCAGGCAAGCGTTCACGGGCCATGGTATATCTGGCCGAGTAAAACTGTTTTCTTAATTCTGCTGCGATACTCTGTTGTTTATAGGACAAACCTGTAAAGGAATTATATCCACTCCATAACACCCCGACCGTCATCAACAACATACTCGCCGCCAGCATGGAGTAACGCATGCGTCTCATGGAAAAATACCGTCTTTCGGACGCCGCCCCATACTGGTTCGCCGGTGTACGTTTCAGTAAATGGGAGACAAACAACTGATCGCTGAACGGAGCAGTGGTACTGATCTCCAGGCCGGCATCCTTTGCCAGCTCATTGATATCAATAATGTGATATTTAACCAGCTCCGAGTCGCTGTAGTATTCTTCCAGTTCATCGCGCAACTCTCCCGCCAGCAAGAAACAAATACTCAGGGGTTCATTTTCAGGAATCAGGCGTAAACTGTTTAAATAGCGTTGAATCTTCTCGACTTCTTCAGCTATGTACGCGGCATAGGGTGTCGTTCCATAGCGTGGCATTTGCACCAGACGGCTGATTCTTAGTTCGCCGTTTTGAATAAATGTCTGTCGCAGACCGCTGATGCTCTGCAAACTCACCAATAAGGTATGGTCCTTTGCTTCAGAACGAAGTTTCAGCAGTGAGTGCGCCAGCAGGGGTATTGAATAAATACCGGCGACGGGTGTTCTATGTGCGTCCAGAATCTCCACCCAGGCCCTGACCAGACCTGGATTGGTGATGGCCGTCAGCAGTATGTTGTCATCCCGACGTCCCTCTTCTTCCCGCCCCTGCAATTCGTCGTATATGTATGGTGTGTCTCGAAATAATCTGTCCTGTTTTCGATTCAGCAGTGCCTGCCTGTCAGCACCGAAAACATGCGGTATGGTCTCTCGTCGATACTCTTCTTCAAAAACATCAACCAGGATATAAAAGGGACTGTTTGTCGTTTGGGAAAGATATCGCTCCAAATTCTGCTTGCCTTCCTCGTCTATATCAAACAGGTAGGAACTGGCAATCTTGCCCTTATGCCAATGATAAACCGCCACCTTGTACGCACTGATGAAAAGTGCTCTGCGGTCAAAATAGCTAAATTTTGATGTTAGCGATGAGATCATATATTGGACCCAGTATTGAAAACATTACCCAACCGATAATAGAACCAAGCACCACGGTCATGGCGGGCTCGATCATGGTTTGCAGGCGTTCTATAGCCTCGCGCACATCACGAGTATAAAAATAGGCTACATTTTCCAGAGACTCCTCCAGTGCCCCGGTATTCTCTCCCACTTTAATCATTCGCAATACCAGTGGCGGGAAAAGTTTACTGTCCTCAAAGCTGTCACTTAAACTTTTTCCGTCCGCCACCATCTGCCCCACATTATGCATGGCATTCGCGATCTCACGATTACCGGCTATTTCTTCCCCTGTTCTGATACAGTCAATAATCGTGATGCCGGCGGCATACATCATTGCAAAAAAACTGGCCAGTCGGGCCAATATAATTTTTTTTATGATCGGGCCTATTACCGGTATTCTCATCTTCGCTCTGTCAACAGTCAGCGCCAGCCCCGGATTAATTTTAACACCGATCACAACTAAAACAGTCAGCACCACCGGCGTTGGAAAAATGATATACCAGTAATTGACAAAAAGATCTGAAACGAATATCAGGGCTTTTGTATGAACAGGAATCTCCTGTCCCATCGTCTTTACAAAACTCAGCAGTTCCGGTACCAGGTAGGTCATCAGAAATATAACCACACCAATGACAACCGAGCCGACAAAAGCAGGGTAGGTAATGAGTTTCTTGGTCTGGCTTGCCATCTCATCCTGCCACTTCAGGTTTTCGTTCAGCTTGGTGAAAACCATGGCGACTTCACCTGTTTGTTCACCGGCCCGGATGAGGCTGGAAAAAACATGACTGAAAACCCCGGGGAAATCCCGCATCGCTTCGGACAGCGTCTTGCCCCCTTCAATGGACTCGGTCATGGCTGAAATTATTTCTTTCAGGCGAGGGTTTTCCGTGCTGGCCACCAGGTCCTGCAAACTTTCGAGAATAGGCACACCCGCACGGGATGTTTGTTCAAGATGGAAACAGAAAAGCAACAGGTCTCTTCTGCCTATACCTCGTCCAGAAGCACTTTGTGCAGGTGACTTTATCTCCTTGTAGTTCACCATATCCAGGCCCATCTTTTGCAGACGCATTTCCAGATCGGCGATATTCGCCGCATCTGCCTGACCATTGTGAATCCTGCCGGTCTTGTCAATCGCCTTGTATTGGTAAAAATCCATAATGCCTTAGGTATGTTTCAGACGACTGGTCAGATCGACAACCCGGGAAACTTCATCCAGACTGGTCGAACCATCACGTACACGTGCAGCGCCGGCATCGGCCAGGGGCCGAAAACCTTTCGACAGGGCCATGCGCATCAACTCTTTCGGTGTCCCGCGGCGCGCCACCAGTTCGTCCATATCGCTGTCAAAACGCAATACCTCCATCAAGGCGATGCGCCCCTTGTAGCCCTGATTCTCGCATAACTTGCAACCTCTGGGCCGGTAGATGTTCTGTTGTCTGTCCGTCACTTTCAAATTCAGCAGATTGCGTTCCACATCCCCGAGTTGATAGACCTCTTTACAATGTTCACATAACTTGCGAATTAATCTTTGCGCAATCACGCCGATAATATTACCGGCCAGAATATCGGGTTTGACGCCAATATCCAGTAAACGGGGAATGGCACCTAATGCGGAATTGGTATGCAGCGTTGAAAACACCTGATGGCCTGTCATTGCCGCGCGCAAGGCCATCGTCGCGGTGTCATCGTCACGGATCTCACCGACAAGAATGATATCGGGATCCTGTCGCATCATTGAACGTATACCGCTGGCAAAATCCAGTCTTGACGTTTCGTTGGCAGAGGTCTGGCGAATCATCGTCATGGGATATTCAACCGGATCTTCCAGGGTCATGATATTCACCGACTCTGTATTCAGATAGCTGAGGATGGAATACAGCGTGGTGGTCTTGCCGCTGCCTGTCGGGCCGGTCACCAGGATAATGCCTTCCGGCCTTGCCACCATGACTTTCAATGTGGTTCTGTCTTCTTCCTGCAGATCCAGCTTGTCCAGCGGCACGATGCCTTTTTGCCGATCCAGCACACGCAATACGATATTTTCACCATAGACAGTGGGCAGGGTTGAGACACGAAAATCCACCTGCCGACCTGACAGTGACAGGGAAATACGGCCATCCTGCGGCGCGCGGGTCTCAGCAATATCCAGAGCCGCCATCACTTTCAGCCGCACAGCAATGGCCGACCAGTAGTTCTTGTGCAGGCTGCGTATCTGCCGTAATACACCGTCAATACGATAACGAAAACGCAGGAAGCCTTCTTCAGGCTCAAAATGAATATCCGATGCGCCCCTTTTTACGGCATCGGAAAGCAGGGCATTCACCAGCCGGACCACCGGTTGACTGTACTCGTCTGATTCCGCATCCAGACTCTGATAATCGATCTCGCCGGTTTCAATTTCATTGAGAATGCCATCGACAGACAATTCAAAACCATAAAACTGATCAATGGCTTTTTCGATTTCCACTTCGCCGGCCAGCACCGGGATGACTTCCGCGACACCGGCCACGTGGGCGCTGAGCTGATCAAGGGCGACCACGTTGAAGATATCCACCATGGCCACTGTCAATTGCCCGCGGCTGCTGTCAAAGTTAATGGGCAGTACCCTCAATCGGCGCGCCATGTCCTTTGGAATCATACTCACGGCTTCGCTGTCCGCCACAGCACGATTTAAATCAACGCTCTCCTGACCGATAACACCACCGATCACATCCCGTATGATCGCCTCGGTTGCAAAGCCCAGACGGACCAGAATTCGACCAAGATGCTCCTTGCACTTTTTCTGCTCGGTCAGGGCAATATCAATCTGGTCAGGAGTCGTTACTCCTTTATCGACCAGAATTTCACCCAGGCGTCGGTTTTTCTTAAGCGCGGTCAATGTTCAAGTTCCGCAATCTCGCTGAGACTGTCAATACGTGTTTTTACCTGAGATGAGTCAAATCTTGACGGGGTCTTGTCTGACAAGTCCAATGCGGCATTATAATAATCCAGGGCTGCACTGTATTGACCGATATGATCGAGACTTATCGCCAGGTTCAGAGCATAGTCCGGTTTACTGGAATTAAGCCTGTAGGCATCAAAAAATGCCTGCTGTGCTTCCGCCCACCTGCTTCCGGCCGCATAAATATTGCCGAGCGTAAAATACAGAAAATGCGTATCGGGGCTTTCGTGCAACATAGACTTGATAACACTCTCACTGTTCAACAATTGTGATCGGTCCTGCAAATTAATAAGTGCCGCCCGGGCAAATCCATCTCGAGGGTTGACAGCCAATTGACGTGCATACCACTTGAAAGCGGCGGCGTAGTCCCCCGCGTTCGAGGCGATGGCACCCATGCCCAGCAGTGCATCCCTGTTGTCCGGAAATTCCTTCAGTGTTTCTTCATATAATGAAGCGGCCGTATCGTACTCACCATTCCAAAATGCAGAATAGGCCTCCCTGATTTTTTCCCCTTTGTCTTCCGGGGCCTTACTTCGACTGATCTTGATCAGGGAAGGTTCCGGGGTAATCGTCTCCGGCAAACCCGCATCCTCTTCCGGGACGGGATTATCATCCTCAACAGAGGACATCTCCAATACCGCAACCTGTGCATCGACAGCCGGATCAGTCTCATCAACCCCGGCAATATCATCCACATCGGCAAGGGGGGGCGTATCCTGTTCCCCTGTCGGCGTCGCTTCAGGCGCATCCCTGTTTTCCATAACAGCTTCTGTATTCGCTTCTGCCAGAACCTCATCCTCGGTGGCGGCACTGCCGACTTCGCCCGACAGCGTTTCCTCAATAGATTCAATATTAAGATTTAGCGTTTCATGTAATGGTGGACCCAGGTTTTCAATTCCCTGCGCCACCTGAGGAGAAATGGATTTTCTGTCTATAGACATCACTTCAAAGAAATACATGGCCAGGCCGGCAATCAAGGTCAGCATGGCCACGCCGGACAGCAGCCACTTCAAACCCAAACCCGGCGACCGGGTGGTACCGGTCGCGGCAAACACTGTTTGGGCTGCCACCGGTGTCGGCTGATCGTCAGCACCGATATCTTTCGCCAACTGGGCCGCCGGTATACCGGGCAGGGTCTCTCCATAAGTACGGGAGGCATCGTCTCCCGGCAAAAATGTCTCGCCCTGAACCGTCTCCTGAAATAACTCCGGATTGTCTTCCATGTCGCTCAGGGCCACGCCGTGAAAAGTTTCATCCAGCCACCCTGCTTCCTCAGACTGCAATTCTTCTATTGAGGAATGGGGCTGATCCACCGTGTCGGCATCATGACCGTCTATCTGGTCTCTGGAGAGCTCGGCGAGTGTGAGCTCATTCATCGTGACATTCAAAGTCAGTTCTTCCGGCTCGACAGCAGACACATCCATATTCGGCATCTCCGCGGTATCGTCGCCACTACCGGTGATCGGCTCCAGCTCCATTTCCGCCGTGATCGAATGCCGGGCGGTATTTTCCACAGTGGGGATTTCCGCCGTTGTGTTGCCATCAACAACTTCATTCTCCAGCGTATCCCCCAGTTTATCAGGGGCCGCTGATTCCACTCCTTCCTGAGGGGATAAATCAGCTTCCTTCTGCCGTTTCGCCGCTTCCTTTTTATCCTGCTCCGCCTTTTTCAAGGCATCCATCAACAGGCTCATTAGAAAATCACTCCTGGCTACTGGCAGTATCGGGCATCTTACCCGGAGCAGGCAGGAAGTTTCTGAAGTCCCCCAAATCGCCATCTATGCTGGCATCCTTGATGACAACAGGTCGCATAAATATCACCAGTTCCGTTTTCAGAGACTCCTGATCCTTTGCTTTGAACAGGTTACCCAGCAGCGGAATGTCTGCAAAAAAAGGCGTCTCTTTGTCTTTTGTCCTGATCGTGTCCTGCATCAAACCACCCAGAACAGCTATCTGACGACTGTTCACTTTCAATATGGATTCCATTTCTCTTACACGTATTACCGGTATCCGGTTTGGTACGGTTTGCAAGCTGGGATTGGGATCAAGTTCTGTACGAATCACTGAGGAAATAGTGGGTCTGACATTAATGGTGACGCTATCGTCCTTGCTGATTTGTGGTGTCACTGTCATGACCAGACCAACTGGAACGGTTTGCGCCGTCGTTGTTGTCGCCAAAATGGCACCGGTACCGGCAATAGCATTACCCGGTACAGCGACTTGCTGTACTTCGAAATAGACGAAATTTTCAACGACCTTGAGAACCGCTGTATGATTATTCAGCACCATAATCTGCGGGCTTGAAAGCACCTTGGTATTGCCGAATTCCGCCAACAGGCTTATCGCAGCATCTATTCTCACACCACCGGAATTCGGATTGGAATACTGTACGACATTCGCCGAACTGGTAATGGGGGGGCCGTTTAACCCCGGGTTGTTTATGTTGATATTGCCGGTCTCATTAAGCACTACCCCGGCACCACCCAGCAGGCTGGCGCCCAGACTGAATCCTGAATCGCTGAGATCCAGCACCGACCAGTCGATACCCGCCTGAAATTGATCGCTTAAGGTGACTTCTACTACCGTCGCCTGAATCAGTACCTGACGTCGCACACTTTCCAGCACCTGATCGATATATTTTTGAATCTGTTGATGTTGTCTAGCAGTCGCCCTTACAGAAACAACGCCACTGTCAGGACTCGCCACCACGGCATTGGATGCAACATCACTATCCCCACCATACGCAAGCATTGAGGTAATGGTCAAAACCAAATTTTCCCAGAAGTTTTGATTCGACTCCGAACTAATCGTCGTCGTTGATGTATTTTTACCGCCACCGCCGCCACCGCCGCCGGATTTACCGGAACTGGTCGAGGCAATTTGAGTTGAGACGGTCACAGTACCTGAGGTCTCCCTGGAAAGATTCAGATAGCCGACATTGTAAATTCTGAAAAAAGGCTCATCCGGCCCAATCAGTAAATTGTTATTTTTGAACTCATAGCGCAGATCAACTTGTCTCGCCACTCTGTCCAGCAATTGCTCCAGCGTCTGCTCGACCGCATTGATGGTGACAATGCCCTCAATTCTCGGGTCGATATCCACATTGACTTCCGCATCACGGGCCAGGGCAAACAGCAGCTCTTTTACCGGCACTTCGTTCACGACGACAGTGTACTTTTCCACTTCGCGCGGTATTTCCGGCTCCGGCAACACCTGTGCCTGCTGAACGAGCTCGGGAATATCTTTCTGTATTGCCGGCGCCGCTACATTGATATGGCCCGAAGAAGGCGCCATGGGTTCTGGCTGTATTTGAGCACAGCCAGCCAGGATTATGCTCGCTGCTGCGATGCTGATTAGTTTCCGCATAGGCATTACCAGGATCCAGGTTATATGAAATCTCGAATATATCATGTCTATGTGCTTTATTATAATCTTATTCCAAGTGCCTAGAAGTTAAAGATTTTCGGGCTTTACCAAAGGTCTATACAGAATCGACCAGCAAAGCTTGCAAATATCGCTGAATTGGGAGGAATCCTGATAAAGCGCCACCTCCGGCGGCAGCTCTTTTAGCTGATGACGTAGTAAGGCTGATTCCTGGCTTGAAAGCCGGGCATCACCCAGATCCTGCAGTTCAAACAGCACGGAGAGATCCAGTATTTGTCCTGCAATGCCCTCCGCCGCGGGCAGCTTTGCCTCGTTCTCCCCGACCACGCTGGACACAGGGCTGCCGGTTTCCACCCCTGCCGATGATGCCGGGCCAGATGGAGCAAGTTCCTCATTCGGCAATGACGCTATCGCCTCGTCCAGCTGCAGCTGGAATTCCTCTTCAGAATCAACATAAGCATTTGTTTTTATACTATTTTTTGCGGCAATCTGTGCCTGAACCGAGACTGCTTTCACCGCTGAGGCCACAGCGCCTTTGGTACTGAGCCCCTTTTCTTTCTGTACGCTGCGCGTCGCTGACTGCCGCTCATCTGTTGACGAACGCTGCGCAGCTTCAGTGCCCGGATCATTCTCAGTAAGCGTATTGAAAAATGCCTGTTTTTCCACGCCAAACGCCATACTTTCTTTATTGGAAACCATAGACCAATACCCCACTAATGCCAGAATAACCAGCAATAAGCTTGCCGCCATTAACGCTATCCAGAGAAATCTTCTCTTCCCGGTAACAAACTCACTGTCTCGCGCTGCCTGCTCCACATGCCGGGCGGTCACTTCATTGGTATTGCCGGCATAGGCAGCGAGCAATGACTTATCCGCCAATATATTGACCCGGCGCAGCAGACCCCGGGAGTAATACTCAATTTTTCGGATGGCGGCCTTGTTGAATACCTCGCCGGCGCGGTAACCGCTGGCTCGCAAGCGGGTATTCACGTAATCACGAATATGCTCTGATACGAAAGGGTTTAACTGGAAGCTGTAGGTAATACGCTCCTTCAGTTGTCGGATTTCCGGTTTGGCGAGTAATTCATCCAGCTCCGGCTGACCAAACAGGGCGATTTGCAGCAGCTTGCTTTGCTGTGTCTCCAGATTGCTTAACAGGCGTATTTCTTCCAGTGTTGCAATAGGCATGGCCTGGGCTTCTTCAACAAATACAACAACCTGTCTGTTTTCTGCATGTCGCTCCAGCAAGTATTCGTGAAGATTGTGCATCACCTGCAAACGCGTGATATCCGGCTGTACAGACAACTTCAATTCAAAGGCAATGGCCTGCAGGATATTTTCAGGTGACAGACTGGGGTTGGCCAGATACACCACCTCCACTTTGTCCGGGAGCTCTTTCTCCAGCATGCGACAAAGCATGGTTTTACCACTGCCCACCTCACCCACGACCTTGACCATGCCTTCGCCATTGAGAATCGCGTAGACGAGGGCATCAAGCACCGCCCCCCGATCACCGCCGGGATAAAACAGACTGGTGTCCGGTGTAATACGGAAGGGAGCTTGTTTGAGTCCGAAATAGTCGTAATACATGGTGCATTATCACTGCAAAGCGTCAGATAAATTGAGTATTGCAGTTTCAGGGGCCTGGAGCCAATAAAACAGCCAATTTATTGCTGAACAACCTTGCCTGCGTTGCAGCAGCAGTACTTTAATCGTGTTCCGATGTGGGAATGGACAGGCGCTGCAGCCTGCTGTAAAGCGTTGTACGATTTATTCCCAGCAAGCGAGCGGCTTTGCTGAGATTCCCCCCGCTAATCTTCAGTGCCGCAGCAACATATTGTTTTTCCGCGTCTTTCAGTTTCTCATCCAGCCTGAAACCCTGGCCCAGCAGGTCCTGTTCAGCCCGCGCAATCAGCTCATCGGGCGTATCCGAGGGCAGGGAGCTCACCATGGTTTCCAGTTCTGCCTGCAATTGCTCAAGGCGAACTGTTTTACCGGAATATTTCGCCCCCAGGCGAATGACAATATTGCGTAATTCTCTCACATTGCCGGGAAAGGTGTATTCCAGCAAACAGCGCTCCGCTTCTTTGTCCAGCACGAAAGGGGCCTGCGATGTGGCATACAGGGCCTTGAAATGCTCAAGTAAAACCAGGCTGTCTCTGTCCCTTTCCCGCAAAGGTGGTACATTTATCGTCAATACACTAAGCCGATGATACAAATCCTGCCGGAACCTGCCGGTCCTGACTTCTTCCCTTAAGTCACGGTTGGTGGCGGCAATAATTCTCGCTGTGGATACTCTTGGCTGTGTTTCGCCAAGACGATAAAACTCGCCGTTTTCCAGTACTCGTAATAATTTTGACTGTAAGGCCAGCGGCATCTCGCCAATTTCGTCCAGAAATAAACTGCCCTGGTTTGCCTCTTCAAAAAAACCACTGCGCTGGCTTGTCGCACCGGTAAACGCACCTTTGGCGTGGCCAAACAACTGCGCATCAAGCAACTCAGCCGTAAAGGCTGCGCAATTAATTGTCAGGAAGGGAAATTTTGCACGGGTACTGTGATCGTGCAAATATTGCGCGACAAGTTCTTTACCACTACCCGATTCGCCTTCAATAATGACCGGAAATGGCGTATCGGCAAACTGCTTTATCAACTCGTGCAATGTTTGTATTGCTGCACTCTCGCCGAGCAGGCTCTCATCCTCCGCTCCGGTTTCGGCCTGGAATTGCTCCGCGCTGACCATCATCATCTGATGTTTCAGACGTGCCTTCAACAACGTGATATCACAGGGTTTGGGAACGAAATCAACAGCACCCAACGTCAGTGCGTGTTGAATATTCTCCTTGTCACTCTGCCCGGACAAGACCAGGATTTTCATTTTCGGGTTATATGAAATTAACTCACTGATCAGCTGGAAGCCTTCATCAGGATTGTGTGGCAAAGGTGGCAAACCCAGATCAATCAGGGCCAGGGAAGGGATGTTTTTCAGTCGCTGAATCAGCTGTTTGGTTTTCGGGCGACTCTCCGCCGTGTAGACCAGATAATCACTTTCCAGTACCAGAGACAATGACTCGACAATCAGTGAATCATCATCAACCAGCAACAACTCCGGTCGTTCAAATTCACTAAAAGTTGATTGCATCAGCGGCTTGGGCAAAGCTTTTTCCAGGTTGTTCGGTCAGCATGAACATACAGGCAAGATTCGACGACGGCAAGCTCTGACGGTTCCGCAAGAAGCTTATATTTATCGTTGGTCCAGGCCCAGATTGTGCCAGACCGCCTCAGATGCCGTACTTTGATTCATCGTATAAAAATGCAGACCCGGCGCGCCGCCGGCGAGAAGACGTTCACAAAGCTTCGTGGTGACATCAATACCAAAGTCGGTAATGGCTTTGCGATCATCACCAAAATCTCTCAGCCGTTGCATTATCCAGCGTGGAATTTCTGCACCACAGGCCTCGGAAAATCGCAACAACTGCGTACAGTTGATGATCGGCATGATGCCCGGTACCACTGGAATATCAATGCCCAGCGCCTCACAGCTGTCAATGAAACGAAAGTAGGCATCGACATTGTAAAAATACTGGGTAATGGCACTATTGGCGCCCGCATCCACCTTTTGTTTAAAGTGCGCCAGATCATGGCTGGCCGTCTGTGCCTGCGGGTGAAACTCCGGGTAACAGGCGACATCGATATGAAAATAATCGCCG
>JAJRTU010000130.1 GCA_024278135.1 Gammaproteobacteria bacterium | reverse complement strand
GTTTGAATGTCTCAATGGCCTGTAAGTCGCCCGTATCCGCAACAACTACGGTCATTTCCCTCAGCTGTTCTAATAAGTTCTTTCCCATTATATTGTTACCTTTCTCTGGTTATTTAAAATTTATTCGGTTTGATACTGGACAATGATTAACTCGTTGCAACCGCTTCTTTTTTCCTGTTTGCTGGTGTTTTTCTTTTCGCTGTGGTTTTCCTTTTACGAGGTGACTCGGTATTTTCAGTTGTGTCTACCTGAGATTCATTGTCCTTGGTTGTCTCTGCTGTTTGTGTTTCCTGGGTTTCTGACCCTTGCTTTTCCAGGTATTTCTCTACACTAGTCAATCCTTCTTCCAGACCCTGATCAGCTTCAGCTGCCACCTTGGCCTCAATTTCAGACTGCTGTTCTAAGTTGTTCTGCTTATGCGTTCTGTTAACCATATACCGGGTAACACCAGTCACAGCCGGTTTTTGTTTGGCCGCTATGGATTGCATAATCATATAACGACTGACACCGGTTACCCTGGGCTTTTTCTGGGCAATTTTTTCCTGTTGAACGATATATCGAGCGACACTCGATGCCTTCATCGTTCCACGCCCTGATAAAATCTGCTGAACTATATAACGGGTTACACTTGTTGATGGCAATGCTGTTCGGGAGGAAATCAATTGCCGGGTAATGTATTTGGCAACACCTGTTGGTGGTTTCTGGTGTTTGGCCAATTCTTCCTTGTTTTTAATGTACTTGGCAACACTGCTAACGAGTAGTTTGCGTGTTTTAGGCACCGCCTTTGGTTTACTTTTAGTGGTGCTGGCACTTGCTTCCGCTTTTTCCTGAGCCGCAATTTCCTGGGCTTTATTATACCGGGCAATAATTTCAGCAGCCGCTTTATTCCTCGCCGCTATGGTCCGTTCTGCAAGATATCGAGCTGTCCCCGTATCCAAATTCAGTTTTCTGGACAGTTTTTCTTTCGCTGCTATGTAATTATCAACACTACTGGGAGGTCTTTTATTTCTGGCGGCAATCGTTTGCTTGACGATATAGCGAGTCACACGAGTAATGGGTGGCTTTTGTTTCGCAACGATCTGCAGTTGGGTGATATATTTTCCAACACCAGTAACCTTAGGCTTCTGTTTTGCTAGCTGTGACTGTTGCGTCAAATATTTGCTCACACCGGTCATGGATGACGCTTTTTGTATTGAAAGATATCTGGCAACCCCTGTTTTTGCTCCGAGATATCTGGAAACGCCTGTAGGACCGACTGCTTCAACGGTGGTTACAGGTTGCTGCTCTTGCTCAATCTGATCTTCATTTTCAGCCTGATCACTGGCGAAGATATTTGGCAATATGTCCAGAATGCCATTGGTTTTATTTTTTTTCATCACCTGTAAATCCCCATCTAACTCATTCATTGTTATTAAAATGACTCACTCTGCGAGCCTTCGCTTGTGCACTCTTCAGGCTCACTGGCTTTTCGCCCCGTCATCCTGAACCTTCCAGTCCTGAAGACCGGGCACCATCAGCACCCAGCCTCCAAACTCATACCTCGGCGATTCGCTCTACAGGATCGATTCTACGTTGGCAATGACATTGTCAACGGTAAATCCAAATTCCTTGAATAAATCACCCGCAGGTGCCGACTCACCAAACGTGTCCATGCCGACAATCTTGCCCGCACTGCCGACATATTTCCACCAGGCATCTGTCACGCCCGCTTCTACCGCAACCCGGCGCGTAACCGAAGGTGGCAGAACCGAGTCCCGATACGCCTGATCCTGAGCATCAAATACATTGGTCGAAGGCATCGAGACCACTCGGATCTTTTTACCTTTTTCTGCCAGTGCATCCGCTGCTTTCACGGCCAGATCCACTTCCGATCCGGTGGCAATGATGATCGCGTCCGCTTCGCCGTCACAGTCTTTGAGGATATAGCCCCCTTTCGTGATCGCTTCAATCTGCTCCGCTGTGCGGTTTTCATGAGGCAAACCCTGACGTGAGAATATCAGTGTCGACGGACCATCCTTTCGGTCAATCGCCGCTTTCCAGCATACCGCTGATTCAACGGCATCACAAGGACGCCAGACTTGCATGTTCGGTATCATGCGCAATGTGGCCGTCTGTTCAACAGGTTGATGTGTCGGGCCATCTTCGCCCAGACCAATCGAGTCATGGGTGTAAACGAATATAACCGGGATCTTCATCAATGCCGCCATGCGCAATGCATTTCGGGCATATTCAGAGAACATTTCAAAGGTCGCTCCATAGGGCCTGAAACCACCATAGAGTACGATTCCGTTCATCATCGCGGACATGCCAAATTCACGGACACCATAGTAAACGTAGTTGCCGTCATGACCTTCCGCATTGACATCTTTGCAGCCCGACCATAAGGTCAGGTTAGAGCCCGCCAGATCCGCCGAACCTCCCATCAGTTCCGGTAACAACGGCCCAAAACCATTGAGGGTGTTCTGGGAGGCTTTCCGGCTTGCGATATTTTCCGCTTTCGCATCGACATCGGCAATGAAGGCCTGGGCTTTTTCGTCCCAGTCACTGGGCAGTTCGCCCGCCATACGCCGTTCAAATTCTGCAGCCAGCTCCGGATGTTCACTGCGATAGCTTGCAAACGCGGCTTTCCAGTCCGATTCCTGTTGTTCGCCCGATGCTTTTGCATCCCATCCGGCATAGATATCATCAGGAATTTCAAATGGAGGATGTGGCCAGCCTATGGTTTCACGAACCAGGGCGATTTCGTCTTCACCCAGCGCCGCGCCATGACATTCTTCTTTTCCTTGCTTGTTCGGAGAACCCCAACCTATGATCGTTTGACAACAGATCAGCGTGGGTTTGTCGGTGACCGAGCGGGCTTCTTCAATCGCATTTTTGACGGCGTCGGCATCGTGCCCGTCTACAACCGGTATGACATGCCAGCCATACGCTTCAAAGCGCTTGGGCGTGTCGTCCATAAACCAGCCGGGGGTTGAGCCTTCACCTCGTACTTCACCATCAATCGAGATATTGTTGTCGTCATAAAAGGCAATCAGTTTGCCCAGTCCCATCGATCCGGCCAGCGAACAGGCTTCATGGGAGATACCTTCCATCAGACAGCCATCACCTAAGAATACATAGGTGTAGTTGTCGACAATGGTGTGTCCAGGACGGTTGAATTGTCCCGCCAGTGTGCGTTCGGCCAAGGCCATGCCAACCGCATTGGTGATACCCTGGCCTAGAGGACCCGTGGTCGTCTCTACGCCAGGTGCGTAACCGTATTCAGGGTGACCCGGTGTTTTGGAGTGCAGTTGACGAAATCTTTTCAGTTCTTCAATCGGCAGCTCGTAGCCGGTCAGGTGTAACAGGGAATAGATCAACATGGATCCATGCCCGTTGGATAGCACAAATCGATCCCGGCCAGGCCATTTCGGATTGCTGGGATTGTGCCGCATGTAATCGTTCCATAAGACCTCGGCAATGTCCGCCATCCCCATGGGCGCTCCCGGATGACCGGAGTTTGCTTGTTGCACTGCGTCCATGCTCAATGCACGTATGGCGTTTGCTAATTCTCTGCGCGAAGCC
>JAJRTU010000129.1 GCA_024278135.1 Gammaproteobacteria bacterium | reverse complement strand
TCCGGGTATTACAACGACGGGCCTATGGCTATCGTGATGAGGACTATCTCAAGCTGAAAATCGTTGCAGCATTTCTTCCTCCACTACCCAAAAATGCTAATATCAACCCACACGTTTCCGCGTAGACCCACAAAAATATCGTTTTGTACTTTTACCCGAAAGATGACACGCCCGGCTGCACCATCGAGGCGAATCAGTTTACTGCCCTGGCTGATGAATTTTCCAAAGCAGATACCGTGGTGCTCGGGGTGAGCAAGGATGCGTGTGACAGCCACCGGGCCTTTATCGGGAAATTCGGGCTCAAGGTGGATTTGCTGGCCGATACGACAGGAGAACTCTGTGAGACCTACGGGGTATGGCAGGAAAAAGAAAAAAACGGTGTAAAGAAAATGGGGATCGTGCGTTCGACCTTTGTGATCGACAAGTCGGGAAAACTGGTTGACGCGATGTATGGTGTGACTGCTGACGGGCATGCGCAGGAAATGCTGGATAAGGTAAGAGCGCTTTAATAAAGACATTCCACAAGTTGATGATCAGGATGCGGATCTTCTCAACCAGGGCAACTCTGATTACTCCGTCATTGCGAGGAACGCAGTGACGTGGCAATCTCCAATGGCCGTGCCTGAACACTACTCAAGAATCTTCCTGCTGAGCCACATGCGCGCCTTCACCAGTCTGGCAGGGCATATCCTCGGTTCGCACCCCCGCATCAATGGTTATTACGAGATGCACATCAGCTACGAGGATGCCTCCGCCCTGGATGAACAGCTTGAGTCATTCAGACAGACTGAAGTGCTGAAGGAGAACTCCCGTTACCTGTTCGACAAGCTGTTGCACAATGATTACCTCCTGTTTCCCGATCGACCGGGTTTTGCCGATATGAAAATACTGGTTTCCCTGCTGGAACCTGAACAGGCGATAAAAAGCATTGTCGACCTGTTCAGAAAAAAGGCGGAGGAAGACCTTTATGCTTTACCCGTAGAGGCCGCCAACTACTATGTCGAGCGGGTTAAAACGCTTTCCGACTTCTGCCTCTCTACCAGTCAGCCTTATTTCTATTACGATGCGGAGCTGTTCCAGGCTGCGCCGGAGCAGTTGTTGCCCGGTCTCACGGACTGGCTGGAACTGGATTCGCCTTTAAGTGAGCACTACCAGGTATTCAGTCAGACCGGTATAGCCGGTAAAGGCGATTCGTCTGAACTCATTCGTCGTGGAAAAATCGAGAAAACCAGGACCGATTATTCTCACATCAGCCTTCCGGAAGAGACCTTGAGCCGGGCGCGGGAGGTTTACCGGGACTGCCGTTCAAAAATTATTGACCATGCAGCGGAATCAGTAATCAACCGCTCCCAGGCGTCACGTTCAGTCCGGTAGTTCATTAATGCCTCAATGATCTGTTGCTTGCGTTCGGCGCGATGCCCGGCGGACTGGATCTGCTGCCAGGCGCATGAGTGCTCACCGAAGTTATGCCGGATGTTGTCGATAAAGGCCTTGACCTGGTGTAAGGCCCCGTCCAGGTCGTGGGCCTCCAGCCACCAGTGCCCGGCGTTGAACACGAGGTCTTCGAGTTGCCGGCTCTTTTCCAGTATGGCGTGGTGCTTCTGCTGATACAGCGCCAGTAATTCCTCTTCTTTCTGTTCCATGACCTGTACCACGTCAGCCTTTTTAAAGGGTTGCCTGACATCGGCGCGGGCGACCAGTGCTTCGGTGGTAAACAGCATGAGATCACCAAAGAACTGGCGCTCGAACTCGTTGCATAAATCGATGCGTTCCTGTTCCTGGCCATCTGCCCGTTCGACACCGGGACGGAACGCATCGCCCAGGCCGGCGTCGTTGGTCCGCTGGTGCAAATGAGGCAGATTGATGGACGCGAAGCGATCCTGGATCTCCGCGGCAATCAGCCGTCCGGCAGTGGGGCCGGACATGCGCAGACGCAGGTGTCCAAAGGGGATGATGTGTTTCAGCCCCGCGTAGTTGACGATGTAGTTGCCGGGATAGAGGGTGCGCGCCGGTGTCAGTTCGCTGAAGCCGTTGTCGTAAGAAAAAGCCGTTTTACGAAACAGGTGTTCGCCGAAGAAAAAGGCGGCGAGCCGTTGCGAAAATCCACGCAGGCAGGCCGCATGATCGTGGTCGCCTTCCAGCGGGCAGGGGTAGGGAAAAGTAGTGGATTGATGTTCAAAGCCGAACAGCCCGGCCATGTCGTGGTAGATGGCGCCGGATGTACGGGTAGCCGGCAGGCCATGGAACCGGCACGCCTGGTCGCCTTGTGCCCGGGCCAGGCCGGCGAAAAAGGCCGTGACGTCATCGAGAAAATTCGCGGCCATCACGGAAGGGGAGACCGGCGGGTCACCCACCATCTTGCCGGTGAGCAGTACGGTATCGGTGCTGCGGAAGGCCTTGTCGATATAGTGAAAATAATTCAGCGCATACACGGCTTCTTCGCCGGCCCCGGTTTTGCGCTTCACGCAGAAGGACTCGTCACTGTCCACAAAGTAATAGAGTGTACGGTTTTTATCTTCGGTGAGTTGCAGGCATTTCAGGACACTGAGATTACGGTTGGCCGCCTGGCCTTTCAGGTAAAACCTGCCCCGGGGCTGGCTGGAAAGCAGGTTGCCCAGCGGTTTGCGGACAGCTTCAAGGATGGATTGCAGCAGTTCGTATTGCTCATCCAGTCCGAAATGAACCACCTGTAATCCCTTGCGCCGGTAGCTATCGACCAGTTCAATATGCTGCCGGATGTTCTTTTCTTCGCGGCTGTCTTCGGCGACGATGACCTTGATGCGTGTATAGACGCCCGATTCCATTCCGCCATAGGCGAAGCGTTCACACAACTGGTAGATACTTTCCAGGCAGGCACGCAGGTGGGGAGGGCGGTCTGCGACCGGAATGCTCAGGATAAAGTGATAGGTTTCGTCGTCTGCCCCTTCAACTTCTGCCTGCTGCCGGATCAGCGCCTCCTGTTCGCGGAACAGCGACTGGTAGCAATCCAGCAGCGGTTCAAAATCCGGCTCGCCGGACCACAGGGCTTTTTCCAGTACGGGGTAACACTGCTCATAAAATTCAATGCGTGAAGCCAGGGAATCTGTTTCTGCCGGCCAGGCAAGTTCTGCCAGTCCTGGAAGGGTGTCCCGGTAGCGTGCAAGGGAATCCTGCAGGCGTGTGCCATTGATCGCCGTCATGCGTCACTAACGCCGGGAGGAGTAATTCGGGTAAGCGTCCCGGTCAATGATAATCTCGATAAGATTGATCCCGTTGCTGAAATCCATGGCTGCCGCCAGGCCCGACAGGTCCTGTTCGTTTTCAATGCGCGTATGGTTGATGCCGAAGGACTGGGCCAGTTTTTCAAAATCCGGGTTGATGAAATCACAGTCGATGAACCGGTCATTATAGTGTTGATGCTGGTTTTTCCGGATCAGGCCCATAGTGTCGTTGTTGAACAGCACGATATTCAACGGGATGTTGTAATTGACCGCGGTCATCAGTTCCATGGCGCACATGTGGAAACCGCCGTCGCCGAGCATGGCAAACAGGGGTTTTTCGGCAGTGCAGGCAGCGCCGAGCGCCGCCGGTATGGCGTGGCCGAGGGACGAAATGCCGGTATTGGGATAGAACCGGTCCTGGCTGGATACGCGATAGAAGTTCTGCGCAAACACAATGTTGTCGTCAAACATCACCAGGCCGTCCGGGAACTGGTGTTCCAGCCAGCGATAGAAGGCTTTCACATGATCGAACTGCCGGTTGAATATGCGTTCACCGGCGCTATCGATATCCTGTTGAATGGTTTTTATAAAAGCAGCCACATCGAGCGGCGCCTTGGCAGTGAGCTGCTGTTGTTGAATGGCGTCATCCAGTGCATCCAGCCAGGCGCCGAGGTCGGCCTGTATCGCCAGCTCGGGGACAAAAACTTTTTGCAGTTGCTGCGCGTTGTTGTCGACCTGAATGACTGTCTTGCCGGCCAACAGTTTTTTATCCCAGACGTAACTGGTGCGTTCATTGAATCCGGCGCCCAGTACCAGGACCAGGTCGGCTTCCTGCTCGAGGTAGTGCCGGGCATAACCGCCCGAGGTGACACCCAGGCTGCCCAGCGACAGGGCCGAACGTTCGTCGACGGCGCCCTTGGCTTTCAGGCTGCTGGTCACGGGTATATTGAGCTGTTCGCTGATATGGCTGAGGGTGGCCTGGGCACCGGCACGAATGCAGCCGTAACCGGCGATGATGAGCGGGCGTTTGGCCGCGCGGATCAGTTCCAGGCTCTGGTCGATGTATGCCCCGGATATCACCGGTTTGCTGGCCCGGCGGGTAAAGGCTACCTCGTCCAGTATAGATTCATCGACCAGCTCTTTCTGCACGTTAAAGGGAATGCTGAGTACCACCGGTCCCGGTGTGCCGGAGAGCAGATACCTGGCCGCCTGGTTGAGCACGCTGGCCAGGTAATCGGTGCGTTCGATCAGCTTATGGTAACGGGTGATACCGGCAAACAGCGTCACCTGGTTCACGCTGCCCCCTTCACCGGAACTTTCCTGCAGGCCGCCTTTGCCGAACAGATGGGTAGGGGCTTCACCGGTGATGGCGATAACCGGGAGGTTGTCCGTATAGGCGCTGGCAATCCCGGTCACCAGGTTGGTGGCACCGGGGCCGGCGGTGGTGATGCAGGCACCAACCCCTCCCGTTATCCGTGCGTGCCCGCCGGCCATGAACGCGGCGGACTGCTCGTGCTTGACCAGCAATGAGCGGATGGAGGAATCATGGAGACCATCGTAAACCGGCAGGATATGCGAGCCGGGTATGCCGAAAATGCATTGCACTTCCAGCTTTTCCAGAAAGTGTACGAGGATCTGGCTGACCGGTATTTTCATTATTACCTGGGGAGCTCTGAGTAACCCGTTTCCCGTCATTCCGGTGTTTTCCGGAGCCCGGGAAAATCAGCGCAGTGGATTCCGGTATATGCCGGAATGACGAATCAATCAGGGGTGAAGGATAATGGTATTGCCCCCTGAATGGAACCATTTCAATATGTTATGGTTGGAATTATGTCGCACCAGTCCATCAAGGCCGTCCTGCTCGATTATGGCGGCGTCATTGCCGAGGAGGGCTTCCAGAACGGGCTTCGAGCCATGGCCCGGGAGCAGGGGCTGGATGTCACGACAATAATGAACGTCGCCCGGGATGCGGTATATTCCTCAGGATTTGTGCTGGGATCGGGCAGCGAACAGGCGTTGTGGGCATCCATACGAGAAGGTACCGGTCTCACAGGCAGTGACGCGGAATTAACCCGGCGTATCCTGGAGGGGTTCATACTGCGGCCCTGGATGATCGATCAGGTCCGGCAGTGGCGCGCGCAGGGAGTTATCACCGGTATTCTCAGTGACCAGTCGCACTGGCTGGACTGGCTGAACGAGCGGGATCGTTTCTTTGCGTATTTCGATCACGTGTTCAACAGTTACCACCTGGGTAAGGGCAAACGTGATCCCGGCCTGTTTCACGACATCGCCGAACAGCTGGCACTGGCGCCCGCCGGGATTCTATTGGTCGACGATATCAGGAGCAACGTGGAACGCGCGCAGGCAGCCGGGTGGCAGGCCATCCACTACGTGGACAAGGCGTCTTTCCTGGAACAGATCAGGAAATTTGAATAGTCGGGACCAGAGTAAAAACTACCTGATTCTTGCCCTGATCCCAACTTGTACCGGGTCAGGTCAGATGCTATAAAAGAGGCTCCCGGTGGCGACCTGGAGGTAGCGGGTTTGTGTCAGCCTCCGGTACATCCATATTGTCTGTCGTCGTTTTGGAGGGACTATGTCAACAAGAAAGGGATCTGTTTTTCTGGCTGCTGCGATGTTATTACTTGCAGCGTGTTCTGGCACGAGCCCCCGTTATTCTGCTTCGTCAGACAATGTAATAGCGCTCCGGTCGCTCGGCTCCGGGAATTCGAGCAAGGTTCGCCTCGGGACCTTTACCGGAGACCAGAAGAGCACGATGTGCCGACTGGAAACATCCATCACGCTACCTGAAGGGGAGACGTTTTCCACTTATATCAAGGGCGCATTCAAGAACGAGTTCGTGATTGCGGACATCTACAACGGGGATGCTGCCGTAGAACTGTCAGGGCGTCTTATCAATGTAGAGGTGGATTCAGTAGGAACAGGCACCTGGAACCTGGCAATGGAATTCACCGTATCCGGAAAACCTCCTTTCACTGTAAAGGTGTCATATCCCTATCGGAGTGCCTATGCGGCTTACCAGGCATGCAGGAATGCCATGAATGCGTTACCCATGGCGGTCCAGGAACTCATCCACGAGGTAGTACAGCATCCTTCTTTTCAGAGTGCACTGAAAAGCTCCTGATGGTTTGAATATTCTGGACACCTCAACCTGGATGTCTCGCTCATATCCTGAGTTCTGATTGAACCTGCAAAGAGACCGGGATCTGTGGTATGCCATTGGCTTACATCAAAAGATACCGCCATTGCAGAAAGCAGGCTGATCATGTCATCAATACACAGGAGGCTGCATGAATATAGTCAGCCGGACAGGACCAAACTCTTTACTGCTGCTGCGCATTGAACTGGAACATTGCAGCCCTGTTATCTGGCGTAGCGTGCTGGTGCCGGACAATATCACCCTGGTCAAACTGCACCGGGTCTTTCAGGAGGTGATGGGGTGGCGCGACTGTCACCTGCATGAATTCATCATCGATCAAAGACACTATGGCATGGTTGATCCGGATGACCCGTTTGCAGACCTTGGTCCTGAACTGATCAGCGAGAAGCGCAAGAAGCTTGAAAAAGTGCTGGGCCGAAGAAAACGATTTGAATACATCTACGACTACGGCGACAACTGGCGGCACACGATTACCCTTGAAAACAGGCTGCCGCTGACATCAGCGCAACCTTCCATTACCTGTATTGGTGGTGAAATGGCTTGCCCACCAGAAGATGTTGGTGGTCCGGGCGGCTACTTCGAGTTCCTCGAAGCGATGACTGATCCACAGCATGAGGAGCATGAAAACATGATGCGGTGGTGGGGTGAGGCTTTTGACCCGGGGATCTTCGATAGTTTACTGGCCAACGAAAGGCTAAAGCAGATAAAACTATAAATTATTACCAGAGTAAGCGTTCACTCCAGGACGCCTTCCCGCAACACTGAGTTCCCGCTACCGTTGATTTTCATGTCACTTACTGGAGATCAATGATGTCAAATACCGCAGGTTCCAACACACGCCGAGACCGTGCCGCCTG
>JAJRTU010000128.1 GCA_024278135.1 Gammaproteobacteria bacterium | reverse complement strand
TCACCTTCGTGTCATTGAACACCAGCAGATCCCCGGGCCGGATCAGGGCCGGTAAATCGGAAAAGACCCGGTCACAAAAAGCGCCGCTGTCACGATCCAGACACAACAAACGGCTGTCACCACGCCGCTCAGGCGGATACTGGGCGATCAGCCTTTCAGGCAGGTCGAAATAGAAGTCTCGGCAGCGCATGGCGCGCGATGGTAACAAAAATCACCTGTACCTATCAGAACAGTTTTAAAAAGGGCAAAGATTCCTTATACTTGCCAGCCTTTCCAGTCCAGATTATGCCGGGGTGGCGGAATTGGTAGACGCGCCGGATTCAAAATCCGGTTTCTTCGGAAGTGCGAGTTCGATTCTCGCCCTCGGCACCAATAACTATCTATTATCTATGTGGGTCTCCTTAACCCGCTCCGTAAGGAGTGTCGGTTCGATTCCGACCATTTGTAATTAAACCTTCCTTCTGAGTCATTAAGGAAAAATCCCTCGTCGATTATAGACCTCTCGCAACCGATAAAATGCAGCAGCATAGGCTGCTTCTCACATGCTGCGATTCAAATCCTTTCGAGTACATACCACTTGGTCATGGGCTTCCCATATCATGTCTCTAAACCGGGTTTATATATCTTCTAGCCGCGAAAGAAACACGCCCATGTGGGCGTATTTCAGCACAACGGGTCAATAACAAAAAACAATTGTCCTCAAGAGACAAAAGAGCGGCCTTTACAAACGCTGACTCTCATTAATTAGTGTAGTTTGGAGATTAAAGCAAAGAAAGGTACCCTGCAAAGTGCGGCAGGGCGCACTTTCACTTTGCTTGTCACTGAAAGCCTTATTTTCTGCTGATAGATCAGCAACTAATTATAGAATATCGGTAGTCCTGCAGGTATGGTAAAGAAGTTATGCTGCAGACAATCCTTATATTCTTGATATGTTAATTCTGCAGCTTCAGGTAATTCAGTACTTGCACATTGCCAATCATCTAACTGAATAGGCACATCCTCTACTGGCGGTGACACACGCAGCATATTCTCCGGGCCAATGAGTAACCCCGCTTGTCCCAGCACATTCTGCGATTGGAGATGCATTGCGGCAAATATCACTTACCGCCATTGCCACTTGCCACCAGCAATATGGTTTGAATCATGCACATAGTAGGGCGAATCGCCACAGCCAATACTCAGTATGCGGATGCGCTCAGGTGCGACATCAAAACAGGCTAAGACATCCACTAACCCGACCATGATGGGATTATTCGACCAAATCCCGCCGTCAACAAACGTAAATTGCCCTGTCTCAAGTGGTCGAAAAAATGTGGGCGCAGCGGACGTAGCACGTGCAACTTTGGTGAGCTTTTCTGGTGCATCCAGTCGATAATCTGGGTGGTGGGGTGTTTTAAAAATATAGACTTCACTAAACTTTCCTTCGAAAGAGGGAATACATAATCGGTTGCGACTCTCTCGCATGATCCGGTTGCCCAATACTTCATTTAGTATGGTATTTAATGAATCATGGTTGTACCGATACAGAAAATTATTAAATACAGCGGCCTTTTTATTTTTAAACCAACCGCGCCAGTTATCGGGTTCCGGTGGAAAAATTTCCTGGCCACGTTCCATATACATCGACAGCATGTCCGTTGCGGTGAGATTGTTGGCCAATCCAAGCGCTATAATGCCACCCGTTGATGTACCTGCGATGAGATCAAAGTAGGTGGCGACCGATTGCCCATCCAGTAATTGTTGTTCTACTTGAGCAAGCAGGGCAGCGGGAAATATCCCTTTAATGCCGCCTCCATCAATAGAAAGAATGGTGAACTCTTTTTCTGCAGGCCATACCAATCGTTGTCGTCGTGTCTTTGATGCATAATGTGATCGGCGTTCTGTCATAGTAATCTATTACCTGTGTCGCCGTTGCCGGCGTCTTTGCCGCTCGGTACCATGTCCACCACCTTGCCAAACCCCGGTGGCACACCAACCCTCGTAACAGGCTAGCCACTCAGCGGTCCAGGGGACACAATGTGAGATCGGATCATTAGATGTCCACTCACCGTCATCATACAAACACAATTTAGGTCGCTCAGGCCATACCTCATTATCAAATATGTGTGGGATTTCGGTATCCGGCTCCTCTGCACGTCGTTGCAGCAAGGGATTGACCACTTCTATTTTCGGTTTGTACTTATGAATACCCGCAAAGGGAAAACTCACAACGCTGTATAATAGTTGCACGACATATTCTTTGTTGAGAGGCCGTAAGCGCCCTTCCCAAAGTAGTGCACAGCCGCCATTCGATAACAGGGTAAAGTCTGGCCACTCCTCTGCCATGACATCTCTTTGCTCCGTTAGCGATAATCGTTGCACTATTTCTGTTTTCCGTAGAAATTATGAGGCTGGCTTTGACGTGATGTATTTGATGCGATAACCACCGACGGAGCGGCGACGATGCCTGATGCAACCAGATCAATTTTCCCATTGGCCGGATTGTATCGTGATCGACCGGTATCAATTCGCTCACCCAGCTGCTCATTGAAATCCGCAATTACCTGGTGCGAGGGATTTTCGCCAAACAGCTCAGACAGAATTTTTTTCATCTCATTGAGATCAATACCAGATGATAATCGTGCCAACTTGGTGGCGAAATCTGTCAAATCATCCAGAAAAACTTTTTGCTCTGTCAAATTCGCTGGCCAACGATCACTAAATACATCAACGCTGCAGGCGGGGTTAGTCACAATTATTAATCGATCTTGGGCATGGCATGCCTCGAATTGATTCAACAATTTATCAACTTGGAAATTTAACTCTGCCGCCAAGCGACCATTGCCCAACTTGGAGTCCCCCATTAACTTCGCCAGCATCACTGACGGCGGCTGCCGTCCGCTACGAGCGTCATATTTCACGTTGCGCCAACGCTTCACCAACTGTTGAGCAACCGTTACCGCAGATTTTTGGTAGAAAGGATCGGGATCGGGGATATCTTCCGATTGTGCTTCTAATAAGATCGTCCCGCGTTCATAGCGACCGGCCCTTTCCGCAAACGCGAGTGCAAAATGTTGATCCGGTGGGGTCTGAATTTTATACCACTCGCTAAAGCCATAAGGGTTAGCAATGATTTTCTTGTCCGGTTCGGTAGGATCTTCCGGTTTGCTATGAAAAATATGGCTGATCCGCTCGGGTTGCTCTGGCATCCGAATAGCGGGCGTAATATCCAGGTGCATGCCACCTGCGTAATAGACGGTGACGCAACGTGAATTACGTTTTGTCATATTGTAATACCGTGACCCCTCCTCGCCTTTAATCGCCAGGTATAAAATATCCAATACTTCGCTCGGCGTTGCGCCAGCACCAAGTAATAACTCAGCCACAATATCGAGATCAAATTCATCATTTTTCAATTTTGACGAGATGGTGGAGCCAATTGACATCGAACCTTGTGGGTATAACAGGCTTACCAGTTCGTGCAGTGGGTTATCCGGCCGTTCGATCCAGTCTGATATTGCCCCGTATCGCTCAACCGCCAGGTTGTGATTGGTTCTAGATAGCTGAATCCGCATGGCAATATCTGCGTACAATACGTCCAGTGGATCGGTCAGAGGTAATGCGTTTACGTGCTCTGTTGACATCGTTTTGCTCCTAATGAATGGTGACCTCTTAATGCCTATCAGTGGGCATCAGGTAAGGTCTTAACCCCATGCCGCTATGCCCTTCTCATGTTGCCCATTGACCCAGCTTGCTGAATCAGGTAAGTTGTTTACATAAACAGCGCACATAAAAACAATTATAAAAATTTAACTTGTTGATTAGTAATGATATTAAATCATTTGTTGTATTTGAATACAACACTATAACTGAATATGAAAACCTAGTCAATGGAGTCCATATGAAGCAATTTGGCGATGTTTTGAAGTCCTGTCGCGTAACCCGGGATCTGAGTCTACGGGAGCTAGGCAAACTCACCGGTATCGACCACTCCTATATCCATCGACTCGAATCAAACAACAACCTCAGACCCTCGGATGAGGTCTTTACTACGCTAATGCGTACCCTCAAAGTCACACAACGAATGCGCGACATCTTGAATGCATTGCGTACAATAGATGCTGTGCCCACACCAGTGTTTGATGCGATGTTTGTCAAAGAGACGCGGAGTATTTCCGCATTTGAAACGGCTGCAAAAATGAGTTTCCGCGGTGAGCGGCCCACGACAGTGGACGAATGGGGCCAAATATTGGACGACCTGGATGAAAAATACTTCCAACAATGAGATTGGTGAACTAACAGCCATACTCAAGGCACGTGACTTTACTCGTGAAGCTACTATCAATTGCGTACCGGTTCAATTGGAGCAGTATTTAGAAAAGCTCAATATCCGACTTGTCATCAATAAGGAGCTGAGCTACACACAAGCCGGCCGTGTCATTACCCTTCCTGATCAAAGAATCATCATTGAAGTAAACGGTAACGATTCCAATGAGCGCCAACGATTTACGGTGCTCCATGAAATGGCCCACATCGTATTGGCACTGCCATCAAATCACGTGTCCATGACAACGACCGCTGGTTTATATACGTATACTAAACGACCCGAAGAAGAGATCCTGTGCGATATTTTTGCCGCAGAATGTTTGTTTCCACGTGAATACTTCAAGCCGGACGTGAATAATACTGATCCCTGCATGGAAGCGGTTGATGATTTGGCCAAGCAATACCAAGCATCGTTAACCGCAACCGCGTCACGCTATGCAGCAAATACTGATGAGCTCTGTGCTTCCGTGTTATCCGAAAACGGTATAATCCGCTATGTGTCTATGTCCAGGGTATTACGCGAGAAAGGATTTTGGGTGCCGGTCGGAACCCCCGCTCCCCAAAAAACACAATTAGAGAAACGCCTGTCAGACCAGAGTAATGACATATTCGCTGAAGTGCCGGCGCACTACTGGACCAACCACGATTCGTTTGCCGGTCGCATGCTATGCGAAGAATCCATTGTATTAGATATGTGGAACCAGGCATTGTCCTTACTCTGGTTTGAAGATGATATACCGATACAACAAACACAGCGTCGCCAGTACGATGAAGATGATGAATTATTACCGGAGCTGGATGGTCAACTGCCCTGGCCCTCTCGAAGAAAACGGAAGTGATCCTGTTCAGTGTCGAGTTTTACTGACTAGTTTTTTAGTCAATTGATGTTTTACGCGAGGATGACATTACATGACAATGCCACAACGAATACTTATCACCGACGATAGTCACGATGGTCGCGGGATACAACGAGCGCTCCAAGAATTAGCTGGCCATATAGAACGCGATAATGACATTCAAGAATGCATTTTGTATATCCCGACAAAAAGAAATATTCAAGGCACGACGTTAACCGGTATATTGGGCGAGAAGATAAGCAAATTACTCTCCAAGAACGAAACAATAGAATTTGGGAGTGCCTCTATCAAGCTAGAGACTCTACGGTCACTTAAGTCTTATAGTAAAGCGGATGCGATCCTCGTCGTTTATGCCAACAACAAAATGATGGATGTAGTAGACAGTAATAAATATGTCAAACTTATTATTGCAGTACCATACATCAATGCAGATATAGAAGAATGGAAACGCACCTGGAATCCGTCAACACCGAATGGTGAATCAGATGAAGAAAAGCTGATCCAGGACTCTATGGTAGAAGCGGCACTTATCGGTGTAACAAAAATCATTAATTTAGGGAATAACTGTCTAAACCCCAGGGATGAGGAAGCGATAAAAGATGCGTTCAGAATATTGCATGCACATAATCATAAAGAAGTGCCAAAAAATATCCGCGCATGGTGTATCAGACATGCTTGGCCAGCCCAGGCCGCTGATGATGCAATGAAACAAGCATCAAAAGCATTTTCATTACGTACTAAACCAAAAATTAAGCGAACTATTTTTGCAGATGACATTTATGAAAAGTGGAAAAAGTACCAGCCATGATAGACTATGTGTTCGCCGTTTCCAGGTGCGTATTCTGGCGAACGTGAACACCTGATCCCTCTAACGTATGGGTGTTGATATTAGCAGGTTGAGTGTTCACCATCACTAATTTCACTCATCGCCTTTCTCATCGACTCTCCTTTCAGTTTTAGCTTGTGGCTGTTGTGTAATAAGTGGTCAAGAATGGCATCGGCCAGGGTGGCATCACCGATGGCCTTGTACCATTGATTGACCGGTAACTGACTGGTGATTAAGGTGGAGCGTAAACTATGACGGTCCTCCATAATTTCCGGGGCGATTCATGTTGATTTGCATTCAGATTTGACACAGTGTTTGCATAGAATTATGAACCACGTCGGCTTGGATAGCATTATGGTATCACTTGGCGATCTTACCTGGGCTTGGGTTAGCTATTAAGTGCAAAAAGCATCAAAAGAGGATCAATCGAACGCACAAATCAACAACCTGACACGAGTTTCAGAGAATTGACTAACAAAATACCTCAGTTATTTAATATACCTCATTACCAATATGAGGTATATTGTAATCCTGAGATATTAAAGATGATTAAAATATACAAGCCCAGTTCAAAAACACTTCATCGGGCAGAACAGGCCATACGCGCTGTTTTACCCCGTTCTGTGAAGATACGCGTAGCTAAACGCGATACCAGGGCAGATCTGATCATCAATGGGCGAGCTCTTCAGATCAAATGGCTTGGAGAGGGAACCCTTGGCGCCGCACGGCGTGTGGTAGCGGATCGACCTGATATTGTTGTGGCACGCTGCTTTTCCCCAGGCGCTCGCGAGACATTGTCCAAAGAAGGGATCGGCTGGTTGGACGAGACCGGCGCTGCCGAAATTGCCATCGAATCAATCATTATATCTCGTACCGGTAAACCACTAAAAGCGGCTGAAAGACCCATGAACTGGAGTCCGGCAGTTATTGCCGTTGCTGAAGCATTGCTCTGTGGAACGAAAGCCACCATCTCAGCAACTCAGGAAACGACCAGGCTCTCAGCCGGAAGTTGCACACATGCGCTGCAAGTTCTCACCAAACTCCATCTCCTTGAGGCGGGCGCAAAACGGGGACGGCAGTCCGGACGCCAGATCACGGATGAAGACAAACTCCTTGCCGCATACGCTTCTGCTATCGAGGCCCAACCTACCCCTATCAGCCTTCAGATCGGTGTAGTCTGGCCAGACCTGTTAGCAGGACTAGAGAAAACAGGCAAGAAGTGGAACAAAGCCAAACTGCCGTGGGCAGCCACGGGCACAACGGCAGCGTCGGTACTCGCGCCTTATATTACACAGATCTCCTCGGCAGACGTTTACGTCGACGCCAGTACCATCATCGGACTTGAAGCTGTTGCGGCCGATGTCGGGCTTCGTCCTATTGAAGGTGGTCGATTGACCCTCAAACCCTTCCCTACCGTCACAGTCCGGCAACTAAGTGAGGAAATTAATGGGCTTCGGGTTGCACCATGGCCCCGCGTCTACGCTGATCTGCTCACCACCGGCGTCCGTGGTGAGGAAGCAGCGGAACATCTTCGAGAAGTGATCCATACCCATTGAAACACTACGCAGTCGTGCAGCACGTGCTGCTGCCGAGCATGCACTCATACGCGTGGTTCATTGCTACGGCACGCGTCCTGAGTTTGTTGTGCTCGGCGGTCTTGTTCCGGACATCTTGTGTGCGAATAGTATGTTTCAGCATGCCGGCACGATCGATGTCGACGTCCAGATTAATCTGGAACTTGCCTGCGGGGCAGTAAACACGAGACGCCTGGAACAAGCCTTACGCGATGCTGACTTCAGGCCAGATGGCGAACGAGTTTGGCGTTGGACAACAGACAAGCCGACACCTCGTACCATCGTGAAGTTTGAGTTACTGGCTGACCTTGATGACCAACCCGCCAACGCTACGGTGCACTTCAATGGGTGCGAGCAATTGGGTGCGGCAAACCTGCGCGGCACAGGATTCGCGGCGCGTGATAGCGTAATCCAAAAATTGAAGTCGCAACTGGACGGTAATGAGCTTTCTGCACAAATCAACGTTACTGGCCTCGCAGGATTCCTCCTTGCCAAGTGTGCTGCAGCCCGATCCCGGCGAAAACCCAAAGACTGGTACGATATCGCTTTCGTCCTGTTACATAACGATGCCGGTGGTCCCGAGGCAGCAACACAAATAGTGTTAGACCGATTTGGAAAAGAGCTAGTAGCGATGTCAACCATCCTCGACGATCTTCAGGCAAATTTCACCACCCCAAGTGATCAGGGTCCCCGTGCCTACGTCGATCAAATGTTAATCGACCATCCTGATCTTGACCGGATCACGCTTGCCGCTGATGCAGTTCTTGCCGTCGAGACCTTCTATCACGGGCTATCCTCGAATTCCCACATATCCTGATAAGCTGTCCCAAATCATGTCAAAGAGTGAAAAACACGGCATAAGACTTTTGAGAGATTCTAGAAATCGTCAGAACTTACATATTTTCTTACACATTTATTTTAATATTATTTTTATTTCCTTATATATCTATTAGTTGTGGGCATGTGGTTGGAACAGGTGTAAATATATGCGGGTGTGGCGGAATTGGTGGACGCGCGGGTCTCCTTAACCCGTTCCGTAAGGAGTGTGAGTTCGATTCTCAGCACCCGCACCACACAGGTTTAAAACTCGCTCCTGATTCACAGTCTTTTAAAATTGATTTTGCACACAGTGCCTATTTTACTCGGTAAACAAACTGTCAAGCATTAGCGCTTAATCCTCCCTGGTTCATAGGGCCAGGAAAATAGCTTCATGTGGTTTTCCTCAGCATCCCATCTACAGATCTCATTTCAGGTTTCATATTTATGGCTGAATATGGCTGGATTTATGGTCGAAAAACGATTATGGTTGCTTTTCGGATATATATAGCTGGATATGGCTGAATTTATGGCTGAGACAATTAGAACACATACGCTGCTAATCACGCCGGAAATGCTCGATATCATTGCGGAACTGGATGAGTTTAAGGGCGCCTGGCGTGCATTATCAGCCCTTACCCCAGAACGCTTATCCGCCTTACGCCGCGTGGCGACTATTGAAAGTATTGGTTCCTCAACCCGAATCGAAGGAAATCAATTATCTGACAAGCAAGTTGAAGCCCTTTTATCCGAACTCCCGAACAAGGCCTTCCAGACACGCGATGAAGAAGAGGTGGCGGGCTATGCTGAAGTCATAGAGACAATTTTCTCATCCTTCTCGTCAATCACACTCACTGAAAACCATATTCAGCAATTACATCGTGATCTACTTCAATATTCAGGAAAGGACGAAAGACATCGCGGTAGCTACAAAAATATTGATAATCATGTAGAGGCCAAGGATGAAAACGGGAAAAGCCTGGGCGTTGTTTTTGCTACAGCATCACCTTTTGATACACCACACTTGATGACTGAATTGGTGGAGTGGGCGAATAACGCGCTACAGGAAAGACCTTTTCATCCTCTTCTGGTTATTGCCGTATTTATCGTTGTCTTCTTGCAAATCCATCCGTTTCAGGATGGTAACGGTCGACTATCACGCATATTAACCACCTTATTGTTATTACGTTCAGGTTACGCTTACGTGCCCTATAGTTCTCTGGAAAGCGTTATCGAAAATAGTAAAAATGGATATTATCGAGCATTGCGACGGACACAACTTACTATCCGTACCGATGCACCTGATTGGACGCCATGGATTACCTACCTGTTAAAAGTATTGCAAAAACAGAAAAGACAGCTCGAAAAGAAAGTCGCGCGCGAACAAAAAATTCTTGGTCAACTACCGGAACTATCGCTACAAATTATGGAACTCACTCGTGATCGTGGACAAATCAAAATGGTTGACATCATAAAGACAACTAATGCTGCCCGCGGAACTATTAAAGATCACCTTACTTCTTTGGTAAAAAATGGTCATTTAATAAAACATGGTAAAGGGAAAGGTACCTGGTACACCTTCTCAGCTGACTAATTTAACTTCCAGCAGCACATAGGGAATTTGATCTGGTGTCACAGAATAAATATAAAGATCGTAGGACAATACTACTTCGGGAAATCGCCCGTAAAGAAACTGAATTCAACAAGCTACAAAGTAAACTCAAGCAAGCTAAGTCGCATCTGGAAGAACTTGGCTCTGAATTAGCGATACTGGATTCCAGCAGGAAGTCCACAGCCTCCGCCAATCAACAGCCTCCTTTAAAGGCTATGACAGCAACCCAAAAGATTACACTTTTCCTTAATCTATTTCGTGGTCGCAGAGATGTATTCCCCACACTATGGGTAAACTCAAAAACAGGCAAAAAGGGATATTCACCAGCATGTGCGAACGAGTGGGTACGCAAAGTCTGCGAAAAACCTAAAATAAAATGCAGTGAATGTCCAAATCAGGCGTTTCTACCAGTCAACAATCAAACTATTTTTGATCATCTTCAAGGTAGACACGTAATGGGACTGTACCCTATGCTTGAAGAAGAAACTTGCTGGCTGCTGGCCGTTGATTTCGATAAAGAATCCTGGACTGACGATGTCTCAGCCTTTATCGAAACCTGTCATAACATTAACATCCCAGTATCAGTCGAACGCTCACGCTCGGGCAATGGTGCTCATGTCTGGTTTTTCTTTACTTCACCTGTACCGGCAGCTATTGCCCGCCGATTTAGCTGTTATCTCATCACGGAGACCATGGCACGACACCATCAGCTCTCAATGAGTTCCTATGATCGGCTCTTCCCCAACCAGGACACTCTGCCTCGTGGTGGTTTCGGTAATCTCATAGCATTACCGCTACAGCAGGAAGCCAGGAAAGAGGGAAACACTGTCTTCCTGGATAAAAAATTTTCTCCCTATTCAGACCAATGGTCCTGCCTTGCCTCGATAAAAAAGATTGAACCATCAACTATCATTCGCATTGTTGAGGAGGCGACAACCCGTAATCAGATCATAGGAGTCAAGTCCGGAATAATCGGCAAAGAATTAGAAGATTCTCTTCCATGGAAAAAATACCCTTCAGGCAGATCAAAAACGATTCGTATAACAGAACCCATCCCTGCAACTGTTTATGCTGTACTTGCTCAACAGCTATTCATCCAAAAAGTGGGACTTCCATCTGCAATGCTAAACCAGATTAAACGTCTTGCTGCCTTTCAAAATCCCGAATTTTATAAAAGACAAAACATGCGACTTTCCACTGCATTGACGCCACGCGTGATCACTTGTGCCGAAGAATTTACTGAACATATTGCTATCCCCCGAGGCTGCCAGGAAGCACTGGCAACCTTGCTCAATGAGCACAATAGTGAACTATCTATCGACGATAAAAGAATTAAAGGTGAACCAATCGATATGGACTTCACAGGTGAACTCACTTTCATCCAGAGACAAGCCGTCGATGAACTGCTGAAACATGATATCGGTGTATTTGTTGCACCACCAGGCATGGGAAAGACAGTAGTAGGCGTGTATTTGGCAGCTAAACGCGATTGCAACACACTTATCCTGGTACACAGACAACCATTACTCGATCAATGGGTGGCACAGCTCTCACTGTTTTCAGGATTGGAAGCGAAGGACATAGGGCAAATCGTAGGCGGTAAGTATAAGCCCAATGGCAAACTCGATGTAGCGATGCTCCAAAGTCTGGTACGCAAAAACCAGGTAGAAGATCTCGTGGCAAATTACAGTCATATCATAGTCGATGAGTGTCACCACCTCCCGGCAATCTCTTTCGAACGTATCTTAAAAGAAGTTAAAGCACGATTTGTCACCGGGCTTACTGCCACCCCACAACGTCGCGATGGCCAACACCCAATTATTGAAATGCAATTAGGTCCGGTACGTTTTTCAGTGGACACCAGGAATCAGGCAAATAACAGTCCTTTTGATCACTACCTCATCATTAGGGAAACGAATTTCGAATTAGATGAAAATAGCAAAGAGCTGACCATACAATCTCTTTATCGTTTACTTGCTACAGATGATAAACGTAATGAAATGATTTTTAATGATGTTCTACAAGCACTGGAAGAGAGACGCTCCCCTATTGTACTTACGGAACGTAGAGAGCACCTCGATTACCTGGTCGAGCGTTTCCATAATTTCACAAAAAACCTGATTGTTCTACACGGAGGTAAAAGTTCAAAGAAACGGCATCAAGAATTAGAGCGTTTGGCAAGCATACCTGATAGCGAAGAACGCCTCATTTTGGCAACCGGCAGATATGTAGGAGAAGGATTTGACGATGCTCGTCTTGATACCCTGTTTCTGACATTGCCAATATCCTGGAAAGGTATTTTAGTACAGTACGTCGGACGACTTCATCGCCTGCATCCTGACAAAACAGAGGTACGAGTATACGATTATGTTGACCGTGAAGTCTCTATGCTTGAGCGAATGTTTCAACGTCGTCTGCGTGGTTATCATGCCATTGGATATACTGTAAAAAAACCTTCAGCATTATAGAAATCTTCAAGACACATATAGCCCTGCTTCGAAAACTTACTACCGTAATAATTGAAAACTGCAGAAATTCCCTCATTACTATTACTGTCTCGCGTCCAATCGACAACACGAGATGCAACAATATTTGGGATATCGTCTATACGAACTTAGAAAGGTAATGTAGAGCGTTCCAATATAGGCATTTCAGGGCTTCTCAGAGCACATATAAACTGCCGAAACTTACACAGTTTCTTACATAATTTTATATTTAAATAATTTATTTTATATTATATATCAATAATTTATTGATATGCCCATTGGGTTCAAAATCCAGTTTCTTCGGAAATGTGTTTCGATTCTCGCCCTCGGCACCACAGCTGCGATTCGCAGCCTTTTATCCGTGAATTTCCACGATGAGACCATACCCCGGTATTGTGACAGATCTCACATAAGTAATTTTTTTCTTTGTCTATAGTCCCTGCTGATATATTCTGTTGCTGCGGACAGTCATAAAACCAATAAGAAATTACTTTATCGCGTATGTATTCGTATCGGGGAAGTAGTCCTCTTTTTATTTTATTCAAATTGGTGAATCATTCCCTGATTTATCGCCTCGTCCTGTCTTGCCTGCTTGTCGCGGGTCTTTCTTTCCCTTTGCTCAGCTCTGCTGAAGAGGATGATACCAGCGAAAAAATAGAAGCGGCTGCGGATAAAATCAAGGAATTAATCGAGGCCTATCAGAAAGCGGAAGTCAACTTTGTAAAAAGGGAAATTGTCACGATCAAGGACACCGCAGGAAATCCGCAAAGCTGTGATGTGGCCATCTTTTACGATAACGGCCAACAGGCGCGCTTCCATGTCAGTGACGGCAGCTTCGAAGGTAATTTCGACCATGGTGCCAATGTTCCTGCCAACGCTCTGAGTTTAAGACTCTCCAACTGTGCATGTCGCCCGATAAAGACAGATCATGTCTCCACCTGGCTGGGAATTGTCGATGAGGTTGAAAAAGTAAAGAAGGTCATTGTCGATGAAATACGTGGCATGGCAGAAGACAAGGCCAAAGAATATGCGGAGGAACTGTTCAACAAGGTGGCGGAAAAAGCCGGACTTGCCGCCGGTGCCAGTGGGTTTTTAACCGGCTTCAAGGCTGGCGCGGAACTCGGTGCGGCCGTCGGTGATCACATCACTGAGGAAATCAACAAAATCCTGGACAGTGCCAGGAAAAGAAACCAGCGCGCGGCAAAGGATCTGGACGATTCGCCACTCTACCCCAATGTCGGGCATGTCAATCCACGTGGCAGACTGGGGAACGCTTTTGGAGACAGTCCCCAACTGCAAAACCAGTGGGACATTACCGTCAGGTGCGGATCGAGAACCATACCTCCGGCAGAGGCCGGCTGGAATCGTGTACCAGGTTTGATCGCAGCAGGCAGACCCCCTCAGGAAACAACGAGCTCACCCTCAGCGGAAGAGGCAGCGGCAACGCGCCAGGCAGCAAGAGAGAAAGCGGAACAGGAACAACGTGAGCGTGAGGCTGAAGCACAACGGGAACGGGAAAGAAGGGAAGCGGAGGCGGAAGATGCCCGCAGACGCGCAGAAGCAAAACGCCGGTATGAACAGAAACAGCAGCGTCTAAAGGCACAAGCCCGGGAAATCTCCACTACCTGTAAAATTTGTGATCCCATCAGAGCGCAAATTGCCGCCACTGAGAAAAAAATAACAGAAGTGGAAACAGAAATTCCGGTACTTGAACAGGCCGTCACGGATGCCGAGACGAGCCTGGACAAGGCCCGCAATAAAGAACAACAGGCCAGAGACAAACTGGACAACTTTCAGAACCCTGACAGTTCAGTGACCGATATCGAATCCGGCAGAACGATCACAAGCACTGATCTTGAAGTGAGAAACCAGGCGGCAATCGAGGCCATGGATCGGTATCGGGCGGGAGAAATCACCGCTGCGGAAACGGAAAACGCATGGAAAAACCTCGACGATCCGCAACAAATCAAAGCATTGAAACAGAAGGCGAAGCAACGTCTGGAAAGCGAGATTGAAGCGGCCAAACAGAACAGAGAGCAAAAAGAAGCGACGCTGAAAACGGCAAAACAGGCCGCCGGCAAAGCGAAACGCCAGCTCAAAGGCTTGCAGGACCAGTTGCAGGATTTGCAGACCAAACTTGAGCAATGCATCAAGCAATGTCAGGCACAGGCCATGGATATCGCCAGAGGCCGGGTGAGTGATCTTGAAGGCCTGATGGGCTACAGCGTCGCGCCATTGTCGTCGCAAACCACGGGGCGGCAGGACGAGGACGATAAAGACAGCGAAACCGAAGCGGGCGATCCGGATGTTGACGAGGGGAAAAGTGACGATGATGATAAATCAGACGATAAGCAGCCGGTCAAACCTTCTCCTCCGGCAAGTGGCGCCTCTGGAAACCCGCCCGGCGGAAGTGGCGGATCGCAAGGTGGCGGTGACAGTGGATCTGACAAGAGTGATGTGGATACCGGCAAAAACGGCGACAGTGGACAAAATGATACTGGCAGCAGTGAGGACTCATCCGAGGCTTTGGTCTGCCCGGTAGATTCTGTATCGTCGAATTTAAGACCACTGACAACGCTCTGTTCACCCTGCCGATCCATCGCCAACGAGATAAACCGAAGCATCGAGGTCATAAAAGAACTGGAAACCAAACTGAATGAAGCCATTTCTGACTACAACAGTCTTTGCGGTGAAACCGATGGTGATGACCCCAGGGACGTTCCACCACCGGATTGCAATGATGGTAAAAAAATAAGCCTGGGTATGGCTTACACGGGCGAGGGCAATACCAGTGTCAGTTTCCGGGAGCGGCTCCGTTTCGGTGTTGGCAACGCAGCGGATACTGAAACCTACAGCGATTTCGACGATTTATTGAACACGATAAGAGGCAAACTCAGAACACCCATCGACAAGAAGGGCGTATGCAGAGATTGCGTGAAAGAACTTTACATGCTCCAGCACGGTGGTATTGAAGACAAGCTGGCAGGAACCTATCAGTTTGGCGAACTGATTATTTCCAGAAGCGATGTGGATAGAAAAACAGGGAAGTTGAAAACCAAACCGAAAAGAATCCGCATGCCCATGCTGAGAAAACTGGAAAAACTGCGCGGGTACTTATGTGAAGACGGCAAGATTGTTTTCGTACAGTGCAATATCGGCCGGGGTGAAAGAGGCAGCATAACCGGCCAGGCCGTATCCAACTTTTTCGGCGCCAATGTGATGTCACCCACGATCAGTGCCGAAGCCGGTTCCTGTCCCACCAGTGCTGATGTGATATCCGGTGACTGGAAAGAATTCGAACCCAAAGGCGAACCCCAGAACCTCGATGAGGACAGGGATGCAACAAAACAGGATATCGACAAGCAAAAACGGGAAGCCCGAAAGCAAAGGGTGTTGCGTTTGCAGGCACAGTACGAACGCCTGAAAAATTTCCTGGCGAAACAGAGGGCTGAACTGAGCAATTGCGAAAAACAGTGCAAGACGGAAAAACCCAGTGAATTGGGTCGTCTGTTCGGCGATATTTTCAGCGAGGTGGAAATTATCGATGTGAAAAATGTCAGCGGAAACAATTCTTTTGATGCACGCGACCCTCTGGCTCCGGAGGCATCAAAAATAGGCTTTGATTCCGTGGATCAGGAAACGGGTGGCGGCGACACGACTGGCGGTGGCACGGCCGGTGGTGGTACGACTGGCGGCGGTACGACCGGTGGCGGTACGACCGGTGGCGGTACGACCGGTGGCGGTACAACCGGTGGCGGTACAACCGGTGGCGGCACGACCGGTGGCGGCACGACCGGTGGTGGTACGACCGGTGGCGGTACGACTGGTGGCGGCACGACCGGTGGTGGCACGACCGGTGGCGGCACGACCGGTGGTGGCACAAATATAGACGTGCTGCCTGTTGGCGGTACCTATGTCCCCTTTGATAACCTGACGCTCGCCGGTCCGGATGCATGTTCATCGAATCACTATCACGGCGGGCCTGTCATCGCCTGCGATGGCAGTACCCAGAATGACCCCGCGCCGGGTGTTTGTGGTTTTGGCACCATCAATGATGTGACATCCATTCCCGATTCCTCCTGCACTGATCCTAACGCGGGAATGGTAACGGGCGGTGGTGGAGCCGTTAATCTTTATACGCCACTGGTCGGCAGTTACAGCGGCAACGGTGGCTGCGGTATAAACTCGACTTCGCTGGCAATCGTTGGCAGCGATAATGCCACACTGAATCTGCCTCCGAACGGCACTGTTGATTTTCTCATCGACCCGGCTTTTGATACCGCCAATTCTGTTAACACAAATTTGACCTTGTTCGGCAACCCGGGACATTCATGTCAAATATTCAATGTCAATTTCGGCACACCTGAATTTGAATTGTTCTGTGAAAACAGCGGCGGCGGCACCTGTTTTGAAAGCTTTGTCCCGTGAGGAATCTTATGATGAATTACAGGCTTTTATTAATATTGTTGATGGCGGTGGGCGGCAGCTTCCTGGCAGTGACGGATTCAGCAGACGCCCGCCAGTTCCGCCGGATAGTCCCCATCGCTGCACCGGTGAAAATACGCTCGGTCCTGCCCGATGACGCAGTACCGGTCAAAACTCTCCAGCAGTTGGGCCGGGAGGATGTAAAGGCCGCCGTCAATCAGGTTCTGTCAAAATGGAATACCGGTGAGCTTGAGCAGGTTTTGTCGAAAGATTTTTTTGACAGGAGCCGCCTCACCGATGCCGTCGATACGATCGTTCCCAGAGATGCGACATTGCGCGTGGAATCCATACAGGGCGTACAAACCTTGCAGCAATACATCATGCCTGCGGATGATGGCAATACCAGAGTCAGTATCGTCTCGGCAACCGTCCGAACACAACTGGAGTTCAATGCGTCCGATGGCAGCTACGTGCGTCTGCCCGGTGTCAATGAATTTATCCTGAAAGTGACACAGCCGGTAACGGGGCCATAAGGAAGCAGGTAGAACCGCATGATAAAACGATTGACTTTTCCCATGCTTTTACTGGGCCTTGCTGGCGCTACGATGGCGCAGAATCCGGCTCTGGCTGAACGCTGGAGCATCAGCGGCAGCAATACCTTGCGCGCGACTGTCTACGATGCGGTTGGCGCCGGCAGCGGCAGTCCCTACCCCTTCGAAGGCGATATGTACTTTGATGAGTTGAGCCTTTTCTTCAACAAACAGGATAGTGAATATGCCTCCTGGCGGGGTGAAATAACCGGGCTGTACAATATTAATGATGATTATCGTTCCCGTGATTTTGGTCTGGTACCCGAACGCATCAACCTGACCCGGGAAAGCGGTGAGTCCGGCCTGCCCTATCGGGCCGAATTGGGTGATTACTTTTCCTATTACAGTTACCTGACATTACAGCGATCACTGAAAGGCATACAGGTGGAATTACAACCTTTCACCAACAGCAGACAACAACATTCCATTGTCATCAGTTCGGGTGCCAATGAAAACAGCTGGCGGGATCTGACCTTGCAGGATGACTATTTTAACGGCCTGTCCTGGCTGGTACAGGACAGAAAACTGGGCACATGGAGTGTCAATTTTGTCAATAATTTCCGTGACAATTCCTTCAAGGCCGGCACGCTGGATCGAAGCCAGTATGTATTCAGCATCGCCGGGGAAGTCCCCTTTCAATTGGCATCTCATCGTTTTTCCATTGAGGCTGAGGCCGCCCATTTCAGCGGTGATCACAATGGCAGAAGCGGTGCGGCCAGCGGCCAGGACCGTGCAGACAACGGCTATCTGGTGGAACTGCGAGGTAATCACCAGAAGCTGCCCTGGGATTATCGTTTTCGGTTTGAACATTACGGTCAGGATTTTCGGCCCCGTGGAGCCATCGTCAGCGCCGACCGGCGCTCCTATGAACTGCATTCAGGTTGGCGCTTCCGGTCCGGCATCCGCATGCGCCTGCGTGCCCAGTTGTTTCAGGATGCCTTCGAAACAAATAACCGCCTGCGTACACGTACTTACGGTGTCAACTTTACCGGCCCTTTCCTGCAGGGATTCTACCCCGGTTTGAATGGTCGCCTGGATGCCTATATTCAAAACCGGGACAACGAATTGACAACGGTCAGTCAGTTGTCTCAAACACTGAATGTCAATTTAAATGCACCGCTGCCTTACGACTGGACAGGTCGACTGGGATTCTTCCTGCAAAACAGGAAAAACAGGCTGGGCAGAAACGGAGACAATATCACCCGACAAATGACGCTGGGAGCCGATCACCGCTTCAACTTTAATGGCTGGCAAGGCTACATCAGCCCGGGTCTGACCCTTCGCAGCACCCGTAAAGGCGGCACCGAGGGTGAGGAAATAAGACCTGCCCTGGCCCTGAGATTCAACAAGGATGCCCATTCACTGAGCATGAATTACGGCTCTTTGCTGCAGAATCGCAGAGCCAGCCTGAATGGTGTCGATATCAATACACATACATTCAACATGGATTACCGCTATCGTCAC
>JAJRTU010000004.1 GCA_024278135.1 Gammaproteobacteria bacterium | reverse complement strand
CGACCTCAGATGCCATGATGACCCTGTCATCTTTGGTGACATAGTAACGTGAGGGACGCAGCCCGTTTCGATCCAGCACGGCGCCGATAACTTCACCATCAGTGAAAGCGACGGAAGCGGGCCCGTCCCAGGGCTCCATCAAACAGGAATGGTATTCGTAAAACGCCCGTCTTTGTTCGTCCATGGTTTCGTGACCTGACCAGGCTTCAGGGATCATCATTAAAACGACGTGAGGCAAGGGGCGTCCGGCCATATGCAGAAATTCCATGACGTTATCAAATGTTGCCGAGTCGCTGCCCCCTTCGACTACAATCGGAAATAACTTTTGCAGGTCATCGCCGAACAATTCTGATTCACATAGCGATTCACGCGCACGCATCCAGTTCGCGTTACCGCGAGCGGTATTGATCTCACCGTTGTGCGCGACATATCTGAAAGGATGGGCCAGTCGCCATGCGGGGAAGGTGTTGGTAGAAAAGCGCTGATGGACCAGTGCCATGGCAGATTCTACCAAGGGATCATTTATATCGGGAAACATGGGCTCGATCTGAGTACCGGTCAACATGCCTTTATAGACGAAGGTACGATAGGACAAAGAGGGCACATAAAACAGTTCCTGCTCTGATAAGTCGGAATTCCAGATTGTGTATTCCGCCCTTTTGCGTATTACGTAAAGCTTGCGTTCGAAGGCGGCTGCGTCTTTTATCTGCTCACCTCGTTGGATAAAAATTTGTTTAAAGTCGGGTTTGCCCGCCATCGCGGTGGGACCAAGCATGGAATCATCAACGGGGACATCTCGCCAGCCCAGCAGGATCTGACCTTCTTCTTCAACGATCTTCCTGAACATATCCCGGCATTGATCGGACTGCCCGCTGTCCCTGGGAAGAAAAACCAGGCCGGTACCGTATTGATCATCAGCGGGCAATTCCATGCCCTGCTTGCTGCATTCCCGAAGAAAAAACCTGTGTGGTTTCTGGATCAGGATGCCTACACCATCACCGGTATTTTCCTCACAACCGCAAGCGCCACGATGCAGCAGGTTTTTTAAAATGGTTAAAGCATCACTGACTATTTGGTGTGATTTGCGACCTTTTATATCAACCACGAATCCCACACCACAGGCATCGTGTTCCTGGGCAGGATCGTAAAGGCCTTCTTTTTCATGGCCGACAAATTTTCTCATCTTGTATTTACCATAATGACTGCGAGCTTGTCTGTAGATAAGCGTTTGAACTGGATAATTGTCAAAGCAACATCCAGAAGAACAGGTGCGTACACCCCCTCGGCGCGGCACCAGGACCTTCTTTCCAAAAGCAAAAAGGGGCGGAATTATAATAAAGCCATCCGCAGATGTCACTGCATGGCTTTTCCCGGCATGGACTAAATATATGTATTTAGAAGAAAATAACGTATATGCGAAGCATATCGCTTCTTTTCGTGAAAGTTAAAAGTTGTATTTTTTTGGATATAAGGCGATTAAGGCCCTTTCATTGCTGCATGTATGCTGGCTATCGATTTCGGCCAGGGGTCTTCCGCCTGCACGTTTTTCGGCAAAGAAGTGATCGCGGCCCGCGCCTTCTCAGGATCTGAATAAAGACCGTAAACCAGTACATACCAGTCTTTTCCTGATTGTTTTGTTTTGAACAGCGCGATTTTCTCCCTGTCCAGCCGGGCCTGCTGTAAAAAATGTGTGATTGTCGCCAGTTCCACCGCGCCGATTAATTGCAACACGTAACTGTGATCTGATTGCGCGCGCAACCATTCATCACCTTTCATTTTATCGAATTCCGCTCCGATCCCGCTGACGACGCCGGGCGCAACAGTCGCTGCCGGATCGGGTGTGGTGTCCACAGCAGAGGATGTCTGTACCGGCCTGTTGACTGAAGTCTTTTCCTCTTCCTGAATGGTGTTGTTTTGTTGTACAGATTGCTGCTCCACAGACGGGGGTGCCGCAATCTCTGTCGATACAGACGAAGGTGTAAGCTCAACCTGGGATTCCAGCCATGCATCTGGAAGCGGTTCTGCGCTGTATCGATCCGTTTCATTCGTCACCTTCGCGGCCACAGGCATGGGCTCTGGGGGCAAATTCAACAGGACTGTTTTCGTCTCTATTTGTCTCCCTTCCTGCCAGTACAACCACAGCGCAATGATGGATAAGGTAAGCGCCAAACTGGCGAACATGAGTTTGAATATTTGCGCTGATTTTTTACTGTTTTTTTCTATCGATTTCGACACGGCCTTACTTGGAACAAGTTCCGCCGGATCACTTAAACCCTGTCTTGCGAGAAAATTGATATCCCCTGCCACCCCTGCCGCCACCTTATGTATTCTGCTCTCTTCCTTTTCCGTAAACATGTCTTCCCTGCCACCACAAACCCTTAATCGATGCCGCAGGTAAGCCGTCGTTTGTTCCGGCGTGAAAGCGGGGATGGTCACTGAATGAATGAGCGTGTTGTTTGACAGTTCTTCCGCCACCCTGTTCAGTCTCTGCAAAAATGATTCCTGACCGACCAGGACAACCCTGATAAAAGTGTCCTGCTCCTTAAACTCCATCAACTGAAAAATAAATCGCAAGCTTGCCTGATTAAGATTATCAACATCGTCGATAATCAATATAGGCACCCTGCTGTTAAGATTGCAAAACTCCAGATATCTGTTCAGACCGGCAATCGTTTCAAACGTATCTTCCGTCTTCCCCATGTGTTCATGCAACATGGCTTTTACGAGCGTATCCGGACCTGTTTTTTCACTCGCTTTTATTTGACAAATTATCCAGTCCGCATCAACAGCAGCCATCAGGTGTTGGCAAAAAGTACTTTTGCCCACTTTTGATACGCCTTTGACCAACAGGATCTGCTGGCTGAATTCCAGCAGGTGTCTCAGTAAATCCAGCCGATGTTGCAGCTCCGGGGTAGTGAAAAACGTACTCTTTGAATAGCCGTCCTGAAAGGGATCCTGCGTCAGGTTCAGGGCCTTGTAATAGTTGTCTCTATCTATTGATCGCTTGATCACACTAACACTCGTTCGAGATAAAATTATTCAAGGCGATGCTGCCTGGTCTTCCGCCATGTTTGCCAGGACATCCGACAATTTCAAAGACAATGAAATATTCAGATCCGATATTCGCTCTTTCCCGGCGCTACTGTACACGTTCGCAGGCACGGGATCCTGCAATACCTTCTCCTTCTCCGTTGTTGCCGGCAAGGCCGGCCTGAGCTCCGCCACCGAAGATGCCGCTGTGTTTTTCATACTTCTGTTTTCAATAAACAGGTAAGCGGAAAGTATCGCAACAAGTACGATACAAACGGCTGCCATTGTCCCGACACGCCCGCCGGCATTTTCTTTTTTTATGGCCTGCTGCATCAATTGACGGGCCAGTATATTTATTCCTCCAGGCAAACCGGCACTTGCCCTGTACAAATACTCGATATCCCCGTCCGTGTATGGAAACTCTATATCTTTTCCGCAGGAAGAAAGCCGGAACTGTAAATAAGCCCGGAGTTGCTCCCGGGAAAAATACGGCATTGACAAAATATCAAGCACACCCTCGGACAATTCTTTCAGACCGGTTTTTTCAAAGCTCTCAATTATTGATCCGTCGGCAAAAAGAATAATTCTGAACAGGCTGTCATTGTAACGCAAATCCGCCAACTGCAGAATGAACTGCAATGTATCAAATGACAGTTGATCTGCATTATCTATCAAAACCACCGGCAATGTGTTATCTCGATAAGACTGCTCCAGGTACTTATGCAGCATGCTGATCGATAGAGAAATATCTATATTCTCTTCCGGCAACAGTTGTTGAACTACCTTGCAGGCCAGGGTATCGGATTTCATGTCCGAATCGACGCTGATCAAGCTTATGCGCCAGTTCGGCTCTTTCAGAATAACAAGTTTTCGTGCCAACAGAGACTTGCCCGCCCCGGGAGCAGAGACGACAAGCAACAGTTTTTGGCCGGCGGCAATATGTTGCCTGGCCTGTTTCAGTCTGCGGTTTATTTCCGGGGTGAGGTAAATATTTTCATCAACGGCGTTTGGCGGAAAGGGATCTTTTTCCAGTCCATATTTGAGAAAATATTTGTTATCCGAGACTGATATGTTCATATTGGACCAGCTGTTTTTGCCAAAGCCCCTGGTTTTACTATTCGTTCAAATTCTGTTATCGCGAACCTGTCCGTCATGCCTGCTATATAGTCCTTGATCATGCACTCCATGCTGTCCGCTTCTACGCCGTTCGGCTTATCCGGTAATAAATCCGGCTGGTTGGCATAGGCTTCAAACAACTTCGTGACGATATGTCTGGATTTTTCAGCCATATTCCGTACTTTGTCGTGATTATACAAATTCTTGCTGAGGAATCGTTTTAGCTGGATATGCTTTCTTTGCATATCCTCGCCCAGCACAATAAGGGCTTCTCCTGCGTTACGCACATCATCAATGGATCGAACTCCGGCCTGTTCAATCCGGACTTTGCTGGTTTCGATCAGATCGGTGACCAGACTGTTAATCATACTCCGGATCAATTCATTGCTGAGCCGACGGCCGAGAATGCCCGGCCAACGATCTACAGTAAATTGATAGTGTTCTTCTATAATTTCACACTCTCTCAGTGCATTTATTGAAATCAGATCAGCGCGCAGACCATCATCCACGTCATGATTATTATAGGCAATTTCATCAGCAATATTTGCCACCTGAGATTCCAGACCCGGCTGCTGCCTGTGCGTAAACCGTTGCCCCAGTTCCCCCAAAGTTTTTGCTTTGGCAATCGAGCAGTGTTTTAAAATACCTTCCCTCGTTTCATAAGTCAGATTGAGTCCCGGATAATCTGCATAGCGATCTTCAAGCACATCCACCACTCTCAAAGATTGTAGATTATGTTCAAAACCTCCGAAATCCTTCATGCACAAATTCAGGGCTTCCTGCCCGGCATGTCCGAACGGGGTATGACCAAGATCATGTGCCAGACACACCGCCTCCGTCAGGTCTTCGTTCAACGACAGGGCACGCGCAATAGTCCTGCCGATTTGTGACACTTCGATGGAATGAGTAAGTCGAGTACGAAACATGTCACCTTCGTGATTGACGAACACCTGTGTCTTGTACTCAAGTCGACGGAATGCAGAGCTGTGAATAATTCGATCACGATCTCTTTGATACTGACTGCGAAACGATGGCGGCTGCTCCGTGGACAATCGTCCGCGGGATACCTCATCACTGGCTGCATAGCATGCCAGCGGTGACATTAATCTCCGCTCGCTTTCGATGTAAAATGTTCCACTGTGAACTGTAACAATTTCTCATCGAATTGACTGGTGACAAAAGCATCCCCGATATCCTTAAGAAGGACCAGAAACAGTTCCCCGTCCCGTGCTTTTTTATCGACTGACATCAGGCCTCGCATATCGGCATATTCCAGTTCATCCGGTAAGCTCAGGGGCAAACCGGTTTTTTGCAGAATACTTCCGATTCTTTGTAACTTGTCTTCTGTTATCCAACCGGAACGACAGGATAAATCAGCTGCCATAAGCATACCCAGGCCGACAGCTTCACCGTGCAGCCAGCCCCTGTAGTTAAGACCGGTTTCCACCGCATGACCAAAGGTATGACCAAAATTCAATAATGCACGCTGACCCTGTTCTGTTTCGTCCCTGGCAACCACTTCAGCCTTATTGATACAGGAACGTTCGATGGCGTATTCCAGACAAGCCGTATCACGCGCGATCAAGCCTTCAATATTTTCCTCCAACCAGACAAAGAATGCCTCATCACGAATCAGTCCGTATTTAATCACCTCGGCCAAACCTGCCACCAGCTCTCGATCCGGCAAGGTGTTTAATGCTTTACTGTCTGAAAATACTGCTGCCGGTTGATGAAAAGCGCCAATCATGTTTTTTCCCAGCGCATGATTCACCGCTGTTTTACCGCCAACTGAAGAATCCACCTGAGCCAGCAGTGTCGTTGGGATCTGAATATATTTGATTCCTCTTTGATAACACGCCGCCGCGAAACCGGTAATATCGCCGATCACACCCCCACCCAGAGCAATTAGACAGGCGTTACGACTAAACTTGTTTTCCAGCAATTGTGTGACAATATCCTGCATGACAGAAAGATTCTTGAACGATTCACCATCTGGAATAAGGTACGATCGCGGCTGGTATTCAATCAGAGATTCGCTAAGTTGCGTCAGGTACAATGACGCAACCGTTGTGTTGCTGACTATCATCACCTGTGACGAACGAATTACCTCGGAGAACAGATTGGCGGACGATAACAAGTCTTGTCCTATATATATAGGGTAACTTCTTTCGCCTAAATCCACGCTTAGTTTTTTCATGTCATGTCCAGTTGCTGACTGATCGTATTGACGATTTGTTTAACGTGCTTGTTGTCTGTACAAATTATAAGATCTGCCATCTCTTCATACAAAGGACCTCTTTTTTCCAGCAACTCATTTATTTTTGTCATACGATCTTCCGTATTCAGCAAGGGACGCGTTTTGTCTTTAACTGTTCGATCAAATAATTTTT
>JAJRTU010000127.1 GCA_024278135.1 Gammaproteobacteria bacterium | reverse complement strand
TGGGTGCCGACCAGGATATCAGCATCGCCATCATTGATGTTTTTGATCATGGCTGCCATTGAACCCTTGCGTCGCGTGCTGTCCCTGTCAATGCGCAGTATGCGTGCCTCGGGAAAACACTCGCTCAGGGTTTCCATCAGACGTTCCGTTCCGTGGCCGATTTCCAGAAGTTGATCGGCGCCGCAATCCGGGCAGGCATTATACAGCGGGCGTTGGCTGTCACAGTGATGGCAGGACAAAGTATGGCGCTGTTTGTGATACGTTAAATGCATGTCACAACGTTCGCAATCAGCGATCCAGCCGCAATGGTGACACATGATCGTGGGTGAGTATCCACGGCGATTAAGGAACAGCAATACCTGCTTGTTTGCGGATAATTCCTTTTCTATGGCATTGAGCAAGACCTGGGATACCGCGCCTTGCATGGCCCGTTGACGTAGATCAATAATCTTGACGAGAGGGGCAATGGCCCCTCCGGCGCGTTTGTTCAGTGTCAACAGTTCAAACTTGTTCAGCTCAACGTTGTGCAGGGATTCCATCGAGGGGGTGGCGGAACCGAGCAACACGGGGACCTTGCAGAGCTTGCCCCGCATCACAGCGACATCCCTGGCGGAATACCTCAGTCCGTCCTGTTGTTTGTAGGAAAGATCGTGCTCCTCATCAACGATAAACAAACCAGGGTCTTGCATGGGTGTCCAGACAGCAGATCGTGTACCGATAATAACGGCAGCATGACCGTTTTTCGCGTCCAGCCAGGCCTGCAGTCTTTCTGTGTCGGACAGCCCGGAATGCAACACTGCGATGCGGCTGTCTATACCGGCCGCGATCCGATTGACAAGCTGTGGTGTCAAACCTATCTCCGGTGACAGGATGAGGACTTGTCTGCCCTGCCTGATAACTGCACGTATTATCTCGATATATACTTCGGTCTTGCCGCTGCCGGTCACACCATCCAGTAAAAAGGTCTGGCTGGAGCCAAGCGAGTGTATAACCGCTTTGCTTGTCTGTTTTTGTTCAGCGTTCAGTTCAAAGCCGAGTTTGGCGCTGACCAAAGATGTGGCGGCCATCGCCGTTTCGGATTTCTTCACCAGCCCTTTTTCGTGCAAGGCCAGCAGGGCAGCGCGCGGGCGGGCGAAGTTGGATTCGATTTCCGCCGTCGACAGCCCCGATGGATGTGAGGCCAGCAGGCTGAGCAGGGCTTTTTGTTTGGGGGCACGCTTCAAGCATGTCAGCGCCAGGGCTTTGCCCTTGTCAGACAGGCACCAGCAAAATGTCTTTTTCAGCTCGGCTGATTTACCTTGCCTGAGTGAGGAGGGGAGTGCGTTGAATATCACTTCGCCAAGGGGGTGGTGGTAATAATCAGCTGTCCACTGCAACAAGGCCAGATCCGGTTTTGAAAGAAGGGGCTGGGGATCAATAACAGATGAAATCTTTTTTATCCTGGTGGCTTCGATATCCGTTTGGTTCGCCAGCTCGATGAGCATGCCGACGCGCAGCCCTTGCTTGCCGAATGGCACCAGAACACGCATACCGGGTTTCAGTTGTTCAGGCGCAATATTGCCTGCGATGTAATCAAAACTACGTCGCAGAGGCAAAGGCAGCGCTACTTTAAGTATTTTCACCTGGCCGGGTCCAGCGAGCGGTATTAGTGGCGTATTGCATCGCTGCTTTGTTCAAGCATGCTGAGCAGATCCTGCAGGTTCACGGTTTTCATCACTTTGTTGTCTATGGAGCTGAGAGGGCTCAGGTTTTTGTCCTTTTCGGAAAAGATGATCAGCGTAATGGCGGTGTTGTCAGCAATGAAACGATAAGCCGGTGAGATGATGCTTGTCGTGGCATTGATTCTGATTTCTTTCTCACACATGGTGTTCGGTATGCCCTGTTCAGACAGAAACAGGCCAACCTGTTCCATCTGGTCAATAAACAGATGGAGGGTGATTTCCGAGGTACTGGTTGCCGTGCCCGTCGCCACCGGGCCGACCAGCAAAGGTTTGAAATGCCGTAATAATTTCATTGCCTGTATCGCTTGCAGGCGCAAGGCCCGCAGCTGGGCCGCTTGCGAGTCCGGGTGAAACAGATTTTGATAGCCAACCAGTGCCTGCTCGATTTCCTGATTGGAGGGCAAACTCTGGTTTGCTGACAGACCCAGCTGGATGGCTGCCTTTTTTTTCGCCGAGCGATAGTCAGCCACGCCCTCAACAGCAATCAGTTTCGCCGCTATCTCGGCGATTTCCAGGCGTATTTTTTTCGCAGCTTTGGCGCGTATGGACATAACAGTTCTATGCCGTAAAGCTAAAACAACTCAGGTGTGTTGGCGTCCTGATTATCCGGATTATAGGGATCGGGCTCAGACGGTTGCTGATTAAGGGTCGGCGCATGTTCTATTCGAAATATTTCAAAAAAAGCATCAGGGTCATTGGAGTTGGTAGGCAAGCCGGTCTTTTTGTTGATACGAATGTTGAGTAAACCTGTCGGTGGATCCTGTTTGGTTTCGGGCAGGTCTTCAAGCGCCACTTTCATGTACCTGATCCACATTGGCAGCGCGGCTCTGGCGCCGGTTTCTATATTGCCCAGGGGCTGGAATTTATCAAAACCGACCCAGGAGACAGCCACCAGAGAGGGGTTGAATCCGGAAAACCAGGCATCGCGCTGGTCATTGGTCGTGCCGGTTTTACCCGCCAGATCAGATCGCTGCAAGACTCTGGCCTTGCGGCCTGTGCCATATTGTATGACATCACGCATCATCGACTGCATGATCCAGATGTTCTGTGGTTTGATGACCTGGGGAGCGTATCGACTCTGTGGAGCGGCTTCATTGTCTACCGCACTCTGCTCGTAAACCACCTCATGCGTCGTATTGACGGGTGCAGACGAACTGCTTTCGCCGGTGGCGCCGAGCTCGTTCTGTTGGCGTTGTTTGTCGCAGTTACGGCAAACAACAAGAGGCTCTGCCTGAAAAATAATTTCGTTGTTGTAGGTTTCAATACGATCAATGAAATACGGTTCAATTTTGTAGCCGCCATTCGCCAGGATGCTGTAAGCACTTGCCAACTGCCACGGTGTGACCGCACCGCTGCCCAGTGCCAGCGAGAGATTGGCCGGAAGTTTATCGGTGTCAAAGCCGAATTTGGCTATATGCTCCAGTGCAGCGGGGATGCCGATGGCATGCAGCAGGCGTATTGACACCAGATTGCGTGAACGTATCAGCGCTTCCCGAACACGGGTCGGTCCGAAGGCTTTCCCGCTGTAGTTTTCCGGTCGCCATATATCTTCAATACCGGGATCATCAAATACGATGGGCGCATCATTAATCAGGCTGGCTGCGGTGTAGCCGTTTTCCAGCGCGGCGGAATATATAAAGGGCTTGAAGTTGGAGCCCGGCTGCCGGTAGGCCTGGGTGACCCGATTAAATTTGCTGCGCTGGAAATCGAATCCACCGACCAGCGCCAGTGTGGCGCCATTATCGGGATCCAGCGAAACCAACGCGCCTTCCACAGCGGGGATTTGAGAAAGTCGCCATTGGCCTTCCTCATCTTCAATAATCCTGATGATGTCGCCTGTCTGCACAATCTCTTCCGCTGTTTTCGGTCTGCCACCACGTCGATTCTCGGTGATATATTTTCTGGCCCATTGCAGACCGGCCCATTCAATATCGATGATGCCGATGCCGGTGATGTAGGCCGAAATGGATTGCTCCCTGATTTCAACTACCAGTGCCGGAAACAGATCGCCAATGCTGGGGTAGGCTGAAAGAAGTCGCTTCCAGTCCTCCTCTTCAGTGTTGACGGACAGATCGTGATGGTATTCAGCGCCTCGGTAACCGTGGCGTTGATCATATTCCAGCAAGGCCAGGCGTAGTGCGTGATTGGCGGCGATCTGGTTTTTGTCACGAATGGTCGTGAATACCCTGTAACCATTGCTGTAGGCTTCTTCGCCATATTTCTCGGTTAGAAATTTACGTACCATTTCGGCAATATAGGGAGCTTCAACCTGAATATCCGGGCTGTGAAGACTCGCTGTGATTGGGGCCGCTATGGCCTGTTCATATTCCGCCCGGGTGATGTAACGTTGATCCAGCATGCGGCGCAGGACATAATCGCGTCGTGCCCGCGCTTTGGCGGGTGCGCTGACGGGATTGGTCGTGGAAGGTGCTTTTGGCAGGCCGGCGATCAGGGCCATCTGGGGCAGTTCAAGATCATTGATATCGCTGCCATAATAGACCTGTGCCGCCGCCGCTATTCCGTAGGCCCGTTGACCCAGATAAATTTTATTCAGGTACAGCTCGAGTATTTCGTTCTTGTCCAGTTCGCTTTCAATTTTAAAAGCCAGAAATATTTCGTTGATTTTTCGCAGATAGGATTTTTCCCGGCTGAGAAAAAAGTTTCGAGCCACCTGCATGGTAATGGTGCTGCCGCCTACACTTCTCTCACCGGTTTTGATGAGATTGATGACAGCGCGGAGTATGCCCTGCCAGTCGACGCCCGGATGTTCATAAAAGCGATCATCTTCTGCGGCCAGAAAAGCCTTGATCATAGGCGGCGGTACATCGTTTATCTTGACCGGTGTACGCCGTTTTTCTCCATATTCGGAAATCAAAGAAGCGTCCTGACTGTAAATTCGCAAAGGCACTTGCAGGCGAACATCCCGCAAAGCATCTATTTCCGGCAGATCCGGTAGTACATAAAGCATCACCAGCGTCGTGGAAATCAGGCCAAGAATGACCAGAGAAAACAGAAGATTGAACGCGAACCTCAACATGTTGTGTAGTCTAATTGAAAAGTATCCAAGATATGGGGAAATTTAGGATAATTGCTATTTATGCGAGCCTTTTCCGGGTAACGAAATTAATTGATTGTTTTTTAATTTTTTGTTGACTATAGTTGCGTAAAGAAGTTAATGTCCATTATACAAACTGATAGATAACTAGCCACAACAAAAGGAAAAAACCTTGTTACCGTTTAAGAAAAAATCAAACCCTCTCATCGGGATTGATATCAGCGCAACCGCAATCAAGTTGCTCGAATTAAGCAAAAGTGGCGGTAGATATCGTGTGGAAAGTTACGCTGTGGAGCCAGTCCCGGCGAATTCCGTCGTAGATAGAAATATAACCGATATGGATGCTGTCGGCGAGGCCATTGGCAGGGCCGTGAAAAAGTCCGGCACGAAAATCAAAACAGCCGCCGCCGCCGTTGCGGGTTCTTCGGTGATTACCAAGGTGATTACGATGCCGGCGGACTTGACGGAAGCCGATCTGGAAAACCAGATTGAAGTGGAAGCGGATCAATACATTCCTTTCCCCCTGGAAGAAGTGGCGATGGACTTCGAAGTGATAGGCCCGTCAGCCGACAACCCGGACAGGGTCGATATTCTGCTGGCGGCATCCCGGAGTGAAAATGTTGATTTACGCGTCGCCACACTGGAGATCGGCGGTCTTGATGTAAAAGTGATTGATGTGGAGGCCTTTGCCCTTGAAAACACCGTCGCCATGCTGGCCAACGATCAACTTGGCGGTGTCGAGGATCAGATTATTGCCGTCGCGGATGTCGGTTCATCGGTGACGACATTCAGCGTACTGGAAAATCTCAAGATAATTTATTCGCGCGAACAGCAATTTGGCGGAGCGCAGCTTACGGAGGAGATTCAACGGCGTTACGGTCTGTCTTATGAAGAGGCGGCTCTGGCCAAAAGGCAGGGCGGCTTGCCGGATAATTATGGTCCGGAGGTACTGGAGCCTTTCAAGGATTCCATCGCACAACAGATCAGTCGAGCACAGCAGTTTTTCTATTCATCCAGTTCGATCACCAATATTGACCACCTGATACTGGCGGGCGGTTGCGCATCCATTGAAGGTATTGCCGAGTTGATCGAGTCGAAGATAGGTATTCCCACCATTGTTGCCAATCCTTTTGCCAATATGTCCCTGTCGTCCAGGGTGCCGGCGCAAACCCTGGCAAATGATGCTCCCGCATTGATGATATCCTGTGGTTTGGCCTTGAGGGGAACTGAATAATGGCAAAGATTAATCTGCTACCCTGGCGCGAGGCGCTGCGTAAAGAGAAGCAACAGGAGTTTTTTGTCATGCTGGGCTTCGGCGCATTGCTGGCTGCGGCAGTGGTGATTGCGGTGCACGTTTACTTTTCGCAGCGAATTGAAGCGCAGCAAAGCCGTAACAAGTTTCTGGAAGACCAAATTTCCCTGCTGGACAAAAAAATAGAAGAAATCAAACAACTGGAAAGTGACAAGGAGAAGTTGCTGGCAAGGATGCGGGCGATTGAACAATTGCAGGGTAACAGACCCTTGATCGTCCACTTTTTTGATGAGCTTGTCAGGAGTTTGCCGGATGGCGTGAGTGTGACGGCTATCTCTCAAAACGGACAGGTCATTACCATTAACGGTGAGGCACAATCGAATGCCAGGGTCTCCTCGTTCATGCGGAAGCTGGAATCATCAGATTGGCTGGAATTGCCGAAATTGGACATAATCCAGGTTAAAAACGAGAACGATGTGCGGATCAGCAGTTTTAAAATGCGTTTTAACCAGGTGATTCCGAAAGCATCCGAGGAAGAAGATATATGAGTTTTGTAGATGATCTGAAAAACCTGGATCAGAATAATCCGGGGACCTGGCCCTTACCCATTCAGCTCGCAGCAGCAACTGCACTGTGTATCCTGCTTGTCGGGGCCGGGTACAAAGTTGACTGGAGCAAGCAAATAGAAGAGTTGACGGCAATAGAGGCGAAGGAGCAGGAGCATAAATCGGTTTTTGAGGCGAAGCAGAGAAAGGTGGCCAACCTGGTTCCCCTGCGTGAGCAGATGAAAGAGATGGAGCAGTCTTTCGGCGATATGTTAAGACAGTTGCCCAATAAAACCGAAGTGGCCGGCTTGCTGGTGGATATTTCACAGACGGGCCTCGCTGCCGGACTGGAATTTGAGTTGTTTCAACCAAAGACTGAAGTGCCCACTGAATTTTACGCGGAATTGCCCATCAGTATTGTCGTAAAGGGCAGCTACCATCAAATGGGTGAGTTTGTCAGTGGCCTTGCTGCATTGCCACGCATTGTCACGACACATGACATTAAAATTCAAAAGGGCGCCAACCCGGCAATTTTGTCGATGTCTGCGACGGTCAAAACCTATCGGGCCATCGAAGAAGAGGAAGAGGGTTAAGGGTATGAGAAATAACGTTTCCCGGTTTCAATACCCCCACCTGCTCCTGCCGATCTTGTTGCTGATACTGAGTGGATGTGTTTCCAGGGACATCAGCGATCTGGACATGTGGACACAGGAGGTCCTGACTCGACCGGGTGGCAGGATTGAACCACTTCCGGAAGTGAAGCCCTATGAGGCCTATGCCTATGAGTCCGCCAGGCAAAACTCGCGCGATCCTTTTGAACCGTTTTACCAGAAAAGGCAGAGTGA
>JAJRTU010000126.1 GCA_024278135.1 Gammaproteobacteria bacterium | reverse complement strand
TTCTATCTGGGTGCTGTGGGGGGCCCAGACCAGTCCCAAAGATTCAACAAAATCCCGGGAGAGTCTCATCCAGTCCAGCGTCGGGTAGGCCGCCAGATGGGCATTGAAATTTCCCACCGCGCCATTAAATTTGCCCATGACGTCTATTGTGCCAAGCTGTATTGTCTGTCGTTGCAGTCGATGTACAAACAGGGCGATCTCCTTGCCCAGGGTCGTAGGTGATGCGGTTTGCCCATGGGTCCTGGCCAGCATCGGCAGTCCGGCGTGTTGCTCCGCAATTTGACAGAGACTGTCGATCAGCTCATGGCACAGGGGGAGCACTTGCCTGTCTCTGGCTTCCACCAGCATCAGCGCATGACTGAGGTTGTTAATATCTTCAGAGGTGCAGGCAAAATGGAGAAATTCCGAGGCTGCTTTTAACTCCTGATTGTCCGCAATCCGCTCCCTGAGAAAGTACTCCACCGCCTTGACGTCATGATTGGTGCGGCTTTCAATGGTCTTGATACGTTCGGCATCGTCCAGGCAGAAGTGTTCGACCAGGTCGTCCAGCAATGCCGTGGCGTCTTTGCTGAACGCCGCCACTTCGGCAATTTCGTTATTTGCGGCAAGGGCCTGGAGCCAGCGTACTTCCACCAGCAGGCGTTTGTGTATCAGACCATACTCGCTGAAGATGGCACGCAGGCCACCGGTCTTGCTTCCATAACGCCCGTCGATGGGTGAAATGGCGGTCAGGGCATTTAATGCAATCATAAGCTCACCAGTGGTTAGGGAGTAACCTGTCAAATTCATGGACAGGGATAAGGGTATTTGATGTGTATCTTCTCAATCTTGCGTAACAGGTCTTTCGGTAATTCTATATCGACACTGGCGATATTGTTCTTTAACTGCTCAAGCGTCGTTGCGCCGATAATGGTGCTGGTCAAAAACGGTCTGGAATTGACATAGGCCAGCGCCATCTGCGCCGGATCCAGTCCATATTCCAGAGCCAGATTAACATAATCAGCCGTTGCCCTGATGCCCGCATCCGTACTATAGCGTTGATAACGTTCGCCAAATATACTCAATCGTGCGTCTGCGGGGTTTTTATTTTGCAGATATTTGCCACTGAGTCTACCAAAGCCGAGCGGTGAATAGGCCAGCAGGCTGACATCTTCACGATGGGCGATTTCAGCCAGGCCGATTTCGAAGCTGCGATTGAGCAGACTGTAGGGGTTCTGGATGCTGACGGGTCTGGGGCCATGTTTTCGTCCGGCCAGTTTCAGGTATTCGCCAAGACCCCAGGCGGTTTCATTACAGACACCCACATGCCTGATTTTGCCGGCTTTTACCAGATCCGCCAGCACGCCCAGGGTTTCAACAATGGGAACACCGTCCTTGTCGGGAGCGTGATAGTAATTTAACTGACCGAAATAATTACTGTCCCGTTCCGGCCAGTGTAACTGATAAAGGTCGATGTAATCACATTGCAGGCGCTTCAGGCTGGCATCAAGCGCCGCTTCAATATTCGCCCTGTCCAGTCTGGCCATGCCGCTGCGCAGATAAGGCAGCCAGTCCGCCCGGGCCGCTACTTTGCCGGCGATCACAAGCTGATCCCGCTTTTGCTGCCGTTTAAGCCAGGAACCGATATACAGCTCCGTCAGACCCTGGGTTTCTGCTGTGGGCGGTACCGGGTAGATCTCCGCTGTATCAATAAAATTTACACCGGCATCCACGGCGAAATCCAGTTGCGCGTGGGCATCTTGTTCACTATTTTGCTGTCCCCAGGTCATACTGCCGAGGCAGATAAGACTGACCTGGATATCGGTCTGTCCCAATTGTCGGTATTTCATGTGTACAAACTTAAGAAAATCTGATCCTGATCATAGTCGTTTTGTCGGTCTACAGGCCAGTACTGTTCAACTATATTCAGCGAATAATGTGGTGCTGACAGCAAGTGGCTTACAAACAGGGGTGCTTATGGTAACTTTCCTGTTTGCTTTTTTACGAAACCGGTCTGTCAGACATTGTTATGGATTCCATCAGCCTCACCCGACCCGACGATTTTCATTTGCATCTGCGCGATGGCGCGGCGCTGGCAAGTGTTGTCGGTGACAGCGCCCGTCAGTTTGCCCGGGCCGTTGTTATGCCCAATCTCAAAGTACCGGTGACGACGGTTGATCAGGCCGAGGCCTATCGTCGACGGATCCTTGCTGCCCTGCCGGCGGGCAGTGATTTCCAGGCCCTGATGACCTTGTATTTAAGTGATAATACCGCTACGGGAGAGATCAGCCGTCTGGTGGAGCACGAACATATTGTCGCCGTTAAATATTACCCGGCCGGTGCCACCACCAATGCTGAGCATGCCGTCAGCACTGTTGAAAAGGTGTATGCCGTACTGGAGAAGATGTCAGAATTGTCCGTGCCCTTACTGGTACACGGCGAAGTGACCGATGCGGGTATCGATATTTTCGACCGGGAACGCGTTTTTATCGAACGTGTACTGGCGCCTCTGATGCAACGATTTACGCAATTGCGTATCGTCCTGGAACACATCACCACCAAAGAAGCTGTCGATTTTGTGCGACAGGGACCTGATACTTTGGCGGCGACCATCACGCCACAGCACCTGGTTTATAATCGCAATGCACTTTTCCAGTCCGGTATTCGTCCTCATTACTACTGCCTGCCGGTATTAAAGCGCGAAGTGCACAGACAGGCCCTGCTGGATGTGCTCAGTAGTGGCCACGCCCGTTTTTTTCTCGGCAGTGACAGCGCACCTCACGCCCGTGGGGACAAGGAGAGCGCCTGTGGCTGTGCCGGGATTTACTCTGCCCACAATGCGATTGAAATATACGCCGGTGTGTTCGATGAACTGGGCAAGCTGGATCAACTGGAGGCTTTTGCCAGCCATAACGGTGCGGATTTTTATGGTATGGCGAGAAACACGGGACAGATTACACTGCAAAAAACTGACTGGACCGTGCCGACGACGTTGCCTTTTGCTGATACGGAGATGATTCCCTTTAATGCCGGTGAGATTTGTCATTGGAAATTGATGACATTGTGAACAGGGATGTTTCCATTGCTGATCGCTTTCGCGGCTATCTGCCTGTTGTTGTGGATATCGAGACTGCCGGTTTTAACGCGCAGACCGATGCCCTGCTGGAAATTGCTGCGGTATCACTGACGGTGAATGACAGGGGGGACTGGGTACATGAAGAAAGTATCACCCGGCATGTACAGCCTTTTGAGGGCGCCAATCTGGAACAGGCGGCGCTGGATTTCAATGGCATCGACCCTGAACACCCCTTCCGCAAGGAAATCGCCGTTGCGGAAAGCAGGGCCTTGCAGGATATATTCAAGCTGGTACGGACAAAGATAAAAACCTATGGCTGCAGTCGTGCCATACTGGTTGGTCATAATCCGGCTTTCGACATCGCTTTTTTAAATGCCGCCGTGGAACGTACGAAGATAAAGCGCAATCCCTTCCATCCTTTCAGCACTTTTGATACGGCAACGCTTGGCGGGCTGGCCTTCGGGCAAACGGTGTTGTCCCGCGCAGCGGAGAAGGCCGGCATAAAGTGGGACAGTACAGAAGCGCATTCCGCTCGTTATGACGCTGAACGTACTGCGGAATTATTTTGTATCATAGTCAACCGTTGGCGGGAGTTGAGTCAACGTTGAAAGAGTCCCTTGCAGCTCATGTGCCTGATCATTGTCGCCCATAAGGCCGACCCTGATTATCCGTTGGTAGTGGCGGCGAACCGGGATGAAATGTATCAACGTGCGACACGTGCCGCACAGTACTGGCAGGACTGTCCATCTATACTGGCGGGCCGGGATCTTGAACAGGGAGGTACCTGGATGGGGGTGGACAAATACGGACGCATTGCTGCGGTCACTAATTTTCGTAATGGCAGGGAAGAAAAAAACGGTATCACTTCGCGTGGTTTGCTGGTCAGCCAATATCTGCAAAACCGCCACTCGGCGATAAACTATCTTGAACATTGTATTTCGAAAATAAACAACTTTAATCACTTTAATCTGCTGCTGGGTGACGTGGACACCCTGTATTTTCTCAGCAGCCGCGAACAACAGTATCGGCAACTGCAAACCGGCATCGTCGGTATCAGTAATGGTGATTTCAATGAATGCTGGCCAAAAGTAGAGCGAGGCAAACAACAACTGTCGGCGCTCATCAGGACTGGCCAGATTGATAACCATGAGGCGATCCTGGCCTTGTTGGCGGATAATCAGTTGCCGGACGATGAGAATTTACCTGACACGGGTATAGGTCTGGAATGGGAACGTTTGTTGGCCCCCGTGTTTATCAGGGCAGAAGAGTATGGTACACGTGCCTCTACGGTGTTAACCATAGACAGGGGCAATAATGTACGATTTAGTGAACGTGTTTACGACAGACAGGGCAAGGCGGAACACACCTCGTGTTATGAATTTACAATTGAGGAGCAGGAATAAGGTATGGACTTCGGATTAGTGGGTGAAATCACGCGCAGGCTTGTCGAATTGCCGGGTAATATTACCTGTATTGACACGGGTTATATCCGTCCGCAACTCGGTGCCTGTTACCTGATCGAACAGGACGGTATTGCCGGAATCATTGAAACCGGCACAGGTAATTCGTTGGCGATCATACAGGCAGTGCTCGAACTCAAGCAGATCCCCCTGGAAAACGTACGCTATATAATGCCGACACATGTGCATCTCGATCATGCCGGCGGTGCAGGTCATTTGATGCAACACTTTGTCAATGCACAATTGATTATTCATCCACGTGGTGCCCGGCATATGATCGATCCGACCAGGCTGTGGAAAGGCGCATTGGCCGTTTACGGTGAGCAGGCCATGCAGCGCATCTACGGTGAGGTTATCCCCGTGGACGAGTCACGTATCATCATTGCAGACGATGAATTTGTACTGGATTTGAATGGTCGGCCTTTGTTGTTCATTGATACGCCGGGGCATGCACGGCACCATTATTCAATTTATGACGAATGCAGTCGGGGTTTTTTTACCGGTGATGCATTCGGTATGGCCTTTCAGCCCTTGATGACAGCGCAGGGGGCCTACATCATGCCTACCACCTCACCAGTGCAATTTGATCCGCAAGCGTGGTATCAAAGCCTGCAACGTTATTTGAGCTACCGGCCTGAGCGCATGTTTCTCACCCATTACGGTATGGTGGAAGATGTCGAAAAACTGGCCGTGGATTTACAGCAGCGTATTGAGACCTACGTGCAGATAGCACTGAGCTGTCAGGACAGTGACAATCGTTCAGAACAACTGCGTGCCAAAATCACCGAAACGACGTTTGCCGAGTTACGTGCGCTGGACTGTTCTTTGCCAATGCCGGCCTGTAAGGGGCTGTTAACAATGGAACTTGATATCAATGTACAGGGCTTGGAAGTATGGCTGGATAATCGAGTCTAGAATTTTTCCCGCCAGTTTGCCGCGCGACGTTTTATCTGCTGTTCATTGACGCCGGATAAATTATGGCAGCGCAATAATTGTCGGCCGGCCACCCAGACATCGCTTACCTGATGTCGGTTGGCGGTATAGACAATCTGTGAAACCGGGTCGTGCAGGGGTTGTGATGCGAATTCATCCAGGTCAATGGCGACAATATCAGCTTGCTTGCCCGGGCGAAGCGAACCGATCAGGTCTTGCAGCCCCAGGGCGGTCGCAGCGTTAATCGTCGCCATTTTCAGTGCGGTGAACGCGCTCACCGCGCGGCAATCAGCGGCCACACCTTTGGCCAGCAGGGCCGCCGTATGCATCTCGCCGATCATGTCCAGATCATTGTTGCTGGCTGCGCCATCAGTGCCCAGCGCAACATTGACCCCTGCCTGCTGCAACCGGTGGACAGGACAGAAACCGCTGGCAAGCTTCAGGTTCGATTCCGGGCAATGAATGACATTGACGCCATAACGCGTAATCAGATCGATATCATCGTCGTCAAGCTGCGTCATGTGCACCGCCAGTAAACGCGGACTCAGCAGCCCGAGTTCGGCCAGTCTTTGCAGTGGGCGCTGTGCGTGTTGTTCCCGGCTTTGTCTGATTTCCTCGGCTGTTTCGTGCACATGCATGTGAACAGGAACATCCATTTCCTCGGCCAGCGTATTGATCTGCAGCAGAGCCTGATCAGATACCGCGTAGGGGGAATGCGGTGCAAAGGCCGTATGCACAAGCGGGGCATTTCTGAATTTGTGATACACCTGGCCTGCTTTCAGCAGATATTCATCCGTATCCTTTGCCCAGGCGGAGGGAAAATCGATAACGATGAGACCGATAACGGCGCGCATACCCAGCGCAGAGGAGACTTCAGCGGTCTTATCGGCAAAGAAATACATATCAGAGAAACAGGTGGTCCCGGAACGAATCATCTCGGCCACAGCGAGCCGAGTGCCATCTTCGACAAAGTCCGCTGACATCCATTTTTGCTCTGCCGGCCAGATGTGATCATTCAACCACGTCATTAGCGGCAGGTCGTCGGCCAGGCCTCGAAACAGGCTCATGGCGGCGTGGGTATGAGTATTAATCAAACCCGGGACAAGGGCATGATTCTCCAGCTTGTGTTGTTCGACAGCCTGATATTTTGCCATTGCCGCCGCGATGGGCAGTATGCCGATAATCTTGTCATTCTTGATGGCGACAGCATGGTTTTCCAGCACGGTGCTGCCTGCTTCCATTGGAACCACCCAGCGTGCACAAATTAATGTATCAATGTTCAGTTTGTCCAACTTTTGCTCCTGATGTTGTATTGAGTTTTGTCCAACATGGCCCTGTTAACGCGAAAAAGAAGGCAAATAATTCATGTTCCGGCACTGTTCGCAAAAGATCTTGTCAGCCATTAAATATTTACACGGGGATCGACCTTGAAAGACCGGGTTGATAGAGGCAGGATGACAGTGATTTTGTCAAGTAGATTCGAAGATTTTCTATTATATAAAAGTTACTTAAGTGTATGGAGAATCACCAATTTATGATAGAATTTGGTGCTTTGCAATAATAATCAACAAGGACACTTTTTCACCTTGAAGTCCCCGAGAGTTGTATGCCAGATTCAGAGATAGCCAATTCAGTATTTCCCGTCAATATAGAGGACGAAATGCGCCAGTCCTACATGGATTACGCCATGAGTGTGATCGTGGGACGCGCCCTGCCGGATGTGCGTGATGGCCTGAAACCGGTGCACAGGCGTGTGCTTTATGCCATGAATGTTATGGGCAATGTCTTCAACAAGCCCTACAAAAAGTCCGCTCGTGTGGTCGGTGACGTTATTGGTAAATATCACCCTCACGGCGATTCTGCTGTATATGACACCATCGTGCGTATGGCCCAGCCTTTTTCCCTGCGATATGTCCTGGTGGATGGTCAGGGCAACTTTGGATCTGTCGATGGCGATGCCCCGGCAGCGATGCGCTATACCGAAGTACGTATGGCGCGCATTGCCCACGAATTGCTGGAAGATCTGGACAAGGAGACGGTCAAGTTTGTTGAAAACTACGACGGTTCCGAAAAGGAGCCCGTGGTATTGCCGACCCGCATACCTAATTTATTGATCAATGGTTCCAGCGGTATTGCAGTGGGTATGGCCACCAATATTCCCCCGCATAATCTGACGGAAGTGGTCAGTGCCTGTCTTGCCCTGATTGATAATCCTGAACTCGGTATCGCTGACTTGATGCAGTATATTCCCGGACCTGATTTTCCAACTGCCGGCATCATTAACGGTTCAAGTGGTATACACGAGGCCTATCGTACCGGCCGCGGACGTATTCGGGTGCGCGCCCGGATCCATGTCGAGACCAATGAAAAGACCGGACAGGAAGCACTGATAGTCTCCGAGTTGCCTTATCAGGTGAACAAGGCGCGCTTGCTGGAAAAGATCGCCGAACTGGTCAAAGACAAAAAAATGACCGGTATCAGGGAGCTTAGAGATGAATCTGACAAGGATGGTATGCGCATGGTCATCGAGCTGCGTCGCGGTGAAGTCGCCGAAGTGATCATCAATAATCTTTACAAGCAGACACAAATGCAGAATGTCTTCGGCATTAACATTGTGGCTCTTGACGATGGACAACCGCGCATTCTGAATTTGAAAGACATGCTGGAGGCCTTTGTCCAGCATCGACGTGAAGTGGTGACCCGCCGCACAGTGTATGATCTGCGCAAGGCCCGGGCCCGGGCCCATATCCTCGAAGGCCTGGCGGTGGCCCTGGCCAATATTGATCCCATCATCGCCATGATCAAGGCCTCACCGAATCCGGCCGAGGCCAAACAGAAGTTGCTCGACCACGCCTGGCAACCCGGTGTGGTCGTGGACATGCTGAAACGCGCTGGTGCTGATGTTTCGCGGCCCGATGAATTGTCTGACGATCTGGGTTTTGTCGATGACAGCTATTGTCTGTCCGAACTGCAGGCACAGGCGATACTGGATCTGCGTCTGCAAAAGTTGACCGGGCTTGAACAGGACAAGATTATCAAAGAGTACGAGGAGATTCTGGATACGATAATGGATTTACTGGATATTCTCGCCCGGTCGGAAAGGTTGATGCAGGAGATACGCGACGAGCTGCTGGCGATCCGGGAACAATACGGCGATGAACGTCGTACGGAAATTGTTGAGTCTGAAGAAGATCTCAGTATGGAAGATCTGATTACGGAGGAAGATGTCGTCGTCACTCTGTCCCATGCCGGTTATGTCAAACGACAGGCCATCGATACCTACCGCTCTCAGCGTCGTGGTGGCAAGGGCAAGTCAGCCACCAATATGAAAGATGAAGACTTCATCGACAAGTTATTCATTGCCAGCACCCATGATACGCTGCTGTGTTTTTCCAGTCGGGGGCGTCTGTACTGGATGAAAGTATATCAGCTTCCTCAGGCCAGTCGGGCTGCTCGCGGCAGTCCCATCGTGAATATGTTACCTCTGGTTGAAGGTGAAAGTATCAACGCCCTCATGCCAATACGGGAATTCAGTGAAGATAAATTTGTTTTTATGGCAACCGCCGATGGTACGGTCAAAAAGACGTCTTTACAGGATTTTTCACGCCCCAGACCCAGTGGCATTATCGCTGTGGATCTGGTGGATGGTAATCAGCTGATTGGTGTTGAGCTTACCGATGGGCAGCAGGATGTGATGTTGTTCAGTGAGACGGGCAAGGTAATCCGCTTTGGCGAATCCGATGTGAGGGTCATGGGGCGCACTGCCCGAGGTGTACGGGGTATTCGACTTGGCGAGAATCAAAAGGTCATTTCATTGATAATCGTTAAAGAGAATGCCAATGTGCTGACGGCAACAGAGAATGGTTTTGGCAAACGTACAGCAATGGAAGACTATCCGAAACAGGCGCGTGGTGGACAGGGTGTGATCGCCATCCAGACCGACAAGCGTAATGGCAAGGCGGTCGGTGCTGTTATGGTTAATGATGATGATGAGATTATGCTCATCAGTAATCAGGGCACCCTGATTCGCACTCCGGTCAAGGATGTGTCGGTGGTGGGTAGGAATACAAAAGGTGTCACGCTGGTCTCCCTGAATGATGGAGAGAAACTGGCGAGCCTGGAGAGAACGGTCGAGTATAAAGAAGATGAATAACACAGTACCCGAGTTGAGTGGTCTGACAGCGACAAAGGCGGCAGCACAAAAGATCTATAATTTCGGCGCTGGACCGGCAATGTTACCCGTCGCAGTCATGCAGCAGGCACAGCAGGAATTGCTGGACTGGCACGGCACCGGCATCTCGGTAATTGAAATGAGTCACCGCAGCAAGCATTTTACCTCCATCGTCGAAGAATCCGAGGCGGATTTACGTGAGCTGTTGAATATACCCGCTACACACAGGGTACTTTTTTTACAGGGCGGCGCCAGTAGCCAGTTTGCCATGGTGCCGATGAATCTGTTGGCTGAAGACGCGACGGCGGATTACATCCATACCGGTATCTGGTCGGGCAAGGCCATCAAGGAAGCTCAGCGGTTTGGCAGGATTAATGTCGCCGCCAGTGCCGAGTCAGAAGGGTTTTTTACCATACCCGAACGAGACAGCTGGCATTTCAGTGATGAGCCTGCCTATGTCTATTACACAGACAACGAAACCATCGGGGGGCTGGAGTTTTCAGCATTGCCGGATGTGGGAGATATTCCACTGGTCAGTGATATGACCTCCCATTTCTTGTCGCGGCCGGTAGATGTATCGAAACTCGGTGTGATTATTGCCGGTTCACAAAAGAATATCGGCCCGGCCGGTATGGTGATTGTGATCGTGCGCGAAGATTTGCTGGGCAGGGCAGGGACCCGGATCCCCAGTCTTTATGACTACGATGTACAAAACAAGGCAAAATCCCTGTTCAATACGCCGCCGACTTTCACCTGGTATATGGCCGGCCTGGTATTTAAATGGATAAAACGCCAGGGTGGCGTTGTCGCCATGCAGAGCAACAGTATCAGTCGTTCCAGCCGTTTGTATCATGCCATTGACAGCAGTGACTTTTATGACAATCCGGTGCAGGTGGAATATCGTTCGCGTATGAATGTTCCTTTTACGTTGCAGGATGATACCTTGAATGACGCTTTTCTTGCCGAGGCCCAGGCGGCAGGACTACGGGAATTGAAAGGTCATCGCAGCGTCGGCGGGATGCGCGCCAGTCTTTATAATGCCATGCCGGAAGCTGGAGTGGATGTATTGCTGGATTTTATGCAGGACTTTGCGCGCCGTAAAGGATAATCGATATTTATAAAACAGAGGTCAGTGTCCCTGTTCCTGACTCCTGAGATTGCTCTGGTATTCGGAACACTTAATTAGCGGCAGATCTGCTGTATACTGCGTGACGGTTTTCTCTTTCAAAATTGACATTTAAGTTGCTATGGCAAACAGATCCGATTTAGAAGATCTTCGTGTACGTATAGACGTGATAGATGAGCAGTTATTGCGGCTGATCAGTGAACGCGCGGGTCTGGCTGCCGAGACGGCGAAGTTGAAAAACAGTGGTGATGGTGATGCGCTGTATTACAGGCCAGAACGAGAGGCGCAGGTTTTGCGTAAGATTATCGACGCGAACAAAGGTCCTGTCGCTGATCTGGAAATGGCCCGTTTATTTCGCGAAATCATGTCTGCCTGTCTGGCACTGGAACAGCAGCTCAGTGTTGCCTATCTCGGCCCGGAAGCGACCTTCACGCAATCGGCGGCCTTTAAACACTTTGGCCATTCAATTCACACGAAGGCGCAGGTCAGCATTGCCGAGGTATTTCGTGAAGTCGAATCAGGCGCCTGTCAATACGGTGTTGCCCCCATTGAAAATTCCATCGAAGGTGCGGTCAATCACACTCTTGACATGCTGGTCAATTCCAGCCTGAAGATTTGTGGTGAAGTACACCTGCCCATTCATCATAATTTGATGAGCCGCGCAGAACAAATACAGGATGTAGAACGCGTATATTCACACCAGCAATCACTGGCACAGTGCCGCACCTGGCTGGATATTAATTTGAAGGGGCTGGAGCGTATCGCTGTTAACAGCAATGCCGAGGCTGCAAAGTGTGCGCTGGAGGATGACAGGGCTGCCGCCATTGCAGGTGAAGTAGCTGCCGAGTACTACCACTTGCCCATTCTGGCCAGCAACATAGAAGACGAGCCTAACAACATTACCCGTTTTCTTGTGTTGGGACAAAATAGTACTCAGGCCAGCGGTAATGATAAAACCTCCATCCTGTTTGCCAATCCCAATGAGCCGGGAGCCTTGCAAAAAACCCTGGCCTGCTTTGCCGACAACAACGTTAATATGAGCAGAATTGAATCCAGGCCATCACGTCAGGGCATGTGGGAGTATGTCTTTTTTGTGGATGTCGACGGGCATATCGAAGACGATACTGTTTCACGGGTACTGCAACAATTGAAACAACACGCCTTGATGATGAAAGTGCTGGGTTCTTATCCCAGCGCGGTGCTTTGATCTTGGCGTGCCTGATATTGATAATATTATTTCGTCCATGAAAATTGATCGACTTGCTGTCCTTGGTGTCGGATTGATCGGTGGTTCCCTGGCGCAGGCGTTCAGGCGTGCAGACCTTTGCAAGACCATTGTGGGATATGGGCGTAATGAAGCAAGCTTGAAAAAAGCCATTGAACTGGGTGTCATAGATGAATTCAGTTTGCTGGCGAGAGACGCCGTACGTGACGCTGATTTGATCGTCCTGGCAACGCCGCTGGCTACCAATGCCGTCCTGTTCCGGGAAATCGCGAAAACCATCAAGGCAGATGCCATCGTTACCGATGTCGGCAGCGCCAAGGCATGTGTGGTGGACGCCGCCCGCTCAGGCCTGGGTGAGCACTTCAGGCATTTCGTTCCCGGCCACCCTATCGCCGGCAAGGAGCAAAGTGGTGTCGGAGCCGCGAGTGCAGGTTTGTTTGAGGACCACATTGTCATACTCACGCCACTTGCAGAGACCAGCATCCATGCCGTTTCGCTGGTAACGAAGCTCTGGGAGGCATGTGGTGCCGAGGTCATGACATTAACTGTTGAGCATCATGATGCCGTCCTGGCGGCTACCAGCCATTTACCCCATATGCTGGCCTATGCTCTGGTCGATTGTTTGGCCAAGATGCAGGAGCGCGAGGAAATTTTCCAGTTTGCGGCCGGTGGTTTTATTGATTTCACGCGCATCGCCTCAAGCAATCCACAGATGTGGCATGACATCTGTTTCTCCAACAGGGAGAGCCTGTTAACGGTGCTGGAGCAGTTTGATGCTCACATACAGGAGATCAGGCAGGCCATTGAGAGCCGTGACAGCGAAAAAATACTGCAGATTTTTTCCCGGGCAAAGCAGGCACGCGATAAGCTGATTGCCGGACGACAAACCACTTAAGGGCCGGACGCTCCGGAAAGTGACGGATTTTTTTAACCCATGACAGCTGATAAACGTGTGGATTTTACCGTCAGTGCTGCTACAGCCCTGAGGGGTCGCCTGCGTGTGCCGGGAGACAAGTCCATCTCCCATCGGGCCCTGATGCTGGGCGCCATCGCCGATGGCAGAACACGGATTGAAGGTTGTCTCGACAGCGAGGATACCCGTGCGACAATGCATGCTCTGCGCTTGATGGGGGTGGGGATAGAGCGTCTGGAGGGCAATGTCATCAGCATTGAAGGGGTGGGATTACACGGTTTGACGGCGCCGGGCGAAGCAATAAACCTGGGTAATTCCGGCACATCGTTGCGCTTGCTCACCGGTTTGCTGGCGGGGCAGCGCTTCGACAGCCAACTGCTGGGGGACGAGTCTCTGATGCAACGTCCCATGCGTCGTATCACCGAACCTCTACAGCAAATGGGTGCCAATATTCGTATTTCCGATGCCGGTACTTTACCTGTTCATATTATCGGTAAGGCCAGGCTGAAAGGCATGACATACACTATGCCCGTGGCCAGCGCCCAGTTAAAGTCGGCAATATTACTGGCCGGTTTATACGCCAGTGGCAAGACCTGTATTATTGAACCTGCGGTGACGCGCGATCACAGTGAGCGCATGTTGGCGCAATTCGCCTGCGTTCCGACTCACGATGGCGGGCAGATATGCATCAGTCCGCAAAGTCTGAGAGCACAGGACATCAGCATACCGGCGGATATCTCATCAGCTGCTTTTTTTATGGTGGCGGCCTCAATTGTTGCGGGTTCGGATTTGCTGCTGGAAGACGTTGGCCTTAACCCGACTCGCAGGGCCGTTATGGATGTTCTGCAATTGATGGGGGCAGATATCACGCTTGAAGATGAACGAGAGATATCCGGTGAACCCCTCGCCAATGTTCGTGTTCGCCATAGCCGGTTAAAGGGTATAGAGATACCGGTGCGCCTGGTGCCCATCGCCATTGACGAATTGCCGGTACTGATGGTGGCCGCTGCCTATGCGGACGGAGAAACGCGTTTACGTCGGGCAGCGGAGCTCCGCGTGAAAGAAAGCGATCGCATCAGGACTATGTGTGAAGGCCTCAGGGCCATTGGTATCGACGTGGAAGAATGCCGGGACGGTATGCATGTTCGGGGCGGAACCGTCGCGGGGGGGACAGTGAACAGTTTTGGTGATCATCGCATTGCCATGTCTTTTTCAATAGCCGCGCTGGCGGCATCGGCCGCCATTACAGTGACCGATTGCGCCAATGTCAGTACGTCTTTTCCAGAATTTGCAGGCTGTTTCAGGTCATTGGGTTTGCCGATCATTATTACGGGGGCTCGCGATGTCTAAGGCGCCGGTGATTACAGTGGATGGCCCCAGTGGTACTGGCAAAGGTACGGTTTGTAGTGTTTTAGCAACAAAACTGCAATGGCATCTGCTCGATAGTGGGGCCCTGTACCGAGTGGTCGCCTATACGGCAGAACGGCGAGGGGTGGCATTGGACGACGAGAGCGCATTGGCGGCTATTGCGGTATCGCTCGATCTGAAATTCGAAAACAGGGGCCCTGGCGAGGATAATAAGACAATTCTCGAAGCCAGTGATGTCAGTCAGCCTATACGTAGCGAAAAATGCGGCAACGCCGCATCCCGGGTGGCGGCATTACCGACAGTGCGGGAAGCCTTGCTACAGCGCCAGCGCCAATTCCGTCAGATGCCGGGTTTGATAGCAGATGGTCGGGATATGGGGACGCATGTTTTTTCCGATGCCGAGCTTAAGATTTTTTTGACAGCCAGTGCCGAGGAAAGGGCGAAAAGGCGATATAAACAGTTGAAAGAAAAAGGAATTAATGTTAACCTCCGCGACCTTTCGGCAGACATAGCCGAGAGAGACAGGAGGGACAAAGAGCGTATTGTATCACCATTGAAACCTGCTGAAGATGCCATCGTTATTGATACCACCATGTGTGATGTGAATGCGGTGAACCGGCAGATTTTCAGCCTGGTACAAAACAGGTTTGCGGACCTGGCAGCCTTTGTCTAATAAATTCACTAACTAGTACAGGTTACACAATTGCCCTTTCCGTCTGGGAAGAGGTCGACAGGAAAATATTTTTCATGAGTGAGTCTTTTGCGGAGTTATTCGAGCAGAGTCAAATCGAGACCAAAATGCGGCCGGGAACCATCGTCAGTGCAGAGGTGGTCGACATCAACCAGGACACCGTTATTGTCAATGCAGGTCTGAAGTCCGAAGGATTAATCCCCATTGATCAGTTCTACGATGAAAACGGCGAGGTGGAAGTTGCTGTCGGTGATGCCGTGGATGTGGCGCTCGATGCTGTAGAAGATGGTTTTGGTGAGACTCGCCTGTCCAGAGAAAAGGCCAAGCGCCTGATGGCGTGGACAACTCTGGAAAAAGCCCATGAAGCTAATGAGACGGTGATTGGTGTGATCACTGAAAGAGTCAAGGGTGGCTTTACTGTCGATGTTGAAAAAGTACGGGCATTTTTACCCGGTTCGCTTGTCGATGTTCGACCTGTCCGTGATACAACTTATCTGGAAGGTAAGCCGCTGGAATTTAAGGTCATCAAGATTGATCAGCGGCGCAGCAATGTCGTTGTTTCCCGCCGGGCCGTCGTGGAAAGTGAAAATACTGCCGAGCGTCATGCCTTGCTGGACAAACTGAGTGAAGGTGTCACCGTCACCGGCGTCGTTAAAAATCTTACCGACTATGGCGCCTTTCTGGATCTGGGTGGCATAGATGGTTTATTGCACATTACCGACATGGCCTGGAAGCGGGTCAAGGATCCGGGTGAAATTGTCAACATTGGTGATGAAATTGAGGTCAAGGTATTAAAGTTTGATCGTGAGCGTAATCGTGTTTCTCTGGGTCTGAAACAAATGGGTGATGATCCCTGGTCGGATTTGACCAAACGCTATCCGGAAGGCGCGCGTTTACGCGGCAAGATCACTAATCTGGCTGATTATGGTTGCTTCGTTGAGCTGGAAGAGGGAGTCGAAGGCCTGGTGCATGTCTCTGAAATGGACTGGACCAACAAGAATGTCCATCCGTCCAAACTGGTGCATATCGGCGAAGAAGTGGACGTAGTGATACTCGATATTGATCAGGAGCGTCGTCGTATTTCCCTGGGTATGAAACAATGTCAGGCCAATCCCTGGGAGCAGTTTGCTGTATTGCACAACAAGGGTGACAGGGTGACAGGTCTGATCAAATCCATTACTGACTTTGGTATTTTCATCGGTCTTGATGGTGGTATAGATGGTTTGATTCACCTCTCTGATGTGTCCTGGACCGACGAAAATGAAGATGTCATACATAAATACAAAAAAGGTGAAGAGATAGAGACAGTTGTGCTGGCGGTGGATGCAGAACGTGAACGGATTTCGCTGGGGATAAAACAGATGGAAAAAGATCCTTTTTCGAGTTATGTTGCTGAAAATCCTAAAGGAAGTGTGGTAAAAGGCAAGGTGGTTTCAGTGGAACAGGGTCATGTGATTGTGGAATTGGCTGAAGCTGTGGAAGCCATGATGCGTGCGTCGGAGCTCTCCATAGACAAGAAAATTGAAGATGCCAGAACTGCAACAAAAGAAGGCGAAGAGCTGGAAGTGAAAATTACCGCTATTGACAGGAAGAAGCGCACCATCGCAGTGTCTGTTCGTGCAAAAGAGTCTGATGATGAATCTGCAGCGGTCAGGGAGTATGCGCCGGATACCTCAAGTGGAGCCAAATTGGGGGATTTATTGAAGGAGCACCTGGACAACAATTGACACAAATCAAAACAAGGGGAGAGATTTCGATATCGTCAGGATAGTGAGTACCGGCACCTTGAAGTTTGTTGAATAATAGATTGTTCTGATCCGGCGTATTCGAGAGAAAACTAACAATGACTAAATCTGAGCTAATCGAATCACTTGGCAGACGCCAATCTCAATTGGCATATAAGGATGTGGAATTGGCGGTAAAAACCGTGCTTGAACACATGGCCAATACGCTTTCCAATGGCGAGCGCATTGAGATAAGGGGCTTTGGCAGCTTCTCCCTGCATTATCGTCCGCCCCGCGTGGGCAGAAATCCAAAATCGGGTGAACCGGTATCCTTACCAGCCAAGTACGTTCCACATTTTAAACCGGGAAAGCAGCTTCGTGAACGGGTGGACGGTATGGACAGCAAGATAATTGAAAGTCCGGATACAGCTGACAGTATTTAGGAGGTTTTCAACACTACCTTGACGGCATAGCTCCCGGTTTTCTGTTCCAGAGACAAGGCGGCCGGTGTCATTCGCGACATCGCAGTGCCTGCACACCCCACCAGGGGCTACCGAGATCGATGCAGTTGTACGGAAAAACTGGATTGATTTTTTAATGCCTTTTCAGTTAAAGATGGGCACATTTCTCCTTATAAAATGGCGCAGACAGGGCTTCCCCTCATGACGTCCCCCAGAGACAGTGGAAATATTGCTTACACAGGCACTTAACGAAACAATAAACCTCATGTTTTCAAATATCTGTATTCTTAATGCAAGGCTTGATGTGGATGATGGCGTAAAAACCTCGATCCGGGTTAAATAGTGTTTATTCACAATCGTATATCGCTAAAATGGTCAGGCTGTTAAATCATCAATAAACCGGCAAATTTCCGGGAGGCCGTATGTCTCGACTTGTAAAATTATGCGTATTCCTGTTGGTGTTGTTGCTTGGCGTGATATTTCATTTACGCAACGCACAACTGGTAGTGATTGATTATTATCTGGGAACTCTGGAACTGCCATTTTCAGCGACGCTGGTGTTTGTGCTGTCTTTTGGCGTCGTTCTGGGCATCCTGGCGAGTATTCCCGCACGGATAAGGCTCAAACGTGAAAATGCCCGTTTGCTCAAACAAGTCAGTATTACAGAAAAAGAAGTCAATGCTCTGAGGGTCATACCGGTCAAGGACAATATATGAGTGGTGCCGATCTAATAGTACTGATTTGCCTGTTATTACCCTTTGCGTTTGCCTCCGGTTGGTGGGCGGCGCGAAGAAACAGGTGGAACAATACTGAGAAGCAGGCGGCAGGCATCAGCCCGGACTATTTCAAGGGACTGAACTTTGTCCTGAATGAGCAGCCTGACAAGGCAATTGAAGTATTTGTCAAAATGCTTGAGGTGGACAGCGAGACCGTGGAAACTCACCTGGCCCTGGGTAATTTATTCAGACGTCGTGGCGAAGTTGATCGCGCCATCCGTATTCATCAGAATCTTATTGCCAGACCCAATCTCAAGGCCGAACAACAGGCACTCGCATTACTTGAACTGGGAATGGACTACATGCGTTCAGGTCTACTGGACAGGGCCGAAGGTTTGTTCAAACAACTACTTGATATGGGCGCCTATGCTGCTCAGGCCTCTCGGCAATTGTTGGAGATATACCAGCAGGAAAAGGACTGGGATAATGCCATCGTATACGCAAAGCGACTGCAAACGGTGTCGGGAGAGGGGATTGATCCGGTCGTTGCCCAGTATTATTGTGAGCTGGCCAGTGAGTATTTAACAGAAGGCAAAGAGAAAAATGCCCGGGAAAACCTGCGTCGGGCACTCAACATAGATCCCGCTTGTGTTCGCGCGAGCATACTGGAAGCGCAGATGTTGCAGACAGAAGGCAAGTACAAGCCCGCCTTAAAGGCATACAGGAGAGTTGAAAAGCAGGATGTGGAATATATCACCGAAATTATTGATCCTGTATTGGCCTGTTATCGAAGACTGGGGCAACTGCAGAAAGCCATCCAGTTTCTACAGGATATCTTGAGCAAGCATGGTGGCATTACCCCCTTGTTACGTCTGACTGAATTGATTGTTGAACAGGAAGGAGAAGCGGAAGGGATAAAGTTTATTTCTGCGGAGCTGCGTAAAAGACCGACAGTCAAAGGCGTTGATCGCCTGCTTGAATACACGATGGGCAAGGCCGAAGGTGAGCTTCGGGAAAATCTGGGTACGATAAAGGAGTTAACGGAAAAATTACTGGATAACAGGCCTGCATATAAATGCCAGCAATGCGGATATGATGCCAAAATATTGCATTGGCAATGCCCCAGTTGTAAAAACTGGACCACAATTAAACCTGTTTTTGGAGTCGAAGGTGAATAACTCTCGTATTATTATTTCCCTGGATTATGCCAATGTTGAACCTGTTCTTGAGCTGGTGGGGCAACTGGATCCGCAAAAATGCCGGGTAAAAGTAGGCAAGGAATTGTTTACTCGTGCAGGACCTGCATTGATAGAGAAACTGGTGAGCAAAAACTTTGATGTCTTTCTGGATTTGAAATTCCACGATATCCCCAACACAGTTGCCAGGGCCTGTAGTGCGGCAGCAGATCTGGGCGTCTGGATGTTGAATGTGCATGCCTCAGGAGGTCGGGCCATGTTACACAGCGCTCGTGAAGCCATCGATAAAAGTTCACATCAACCCTGGCTGATTGCGGTAACGGTACTGACAAGTTTGTCCGCCCAGGATCTCAATGAACTGGGTATCGCTTCGTCTGTCGATGAACAGGTAGGGCGCCTGGCCAGACTGACTCAGGCAAACGGCCTTGATGGTATTGTCTGTTCAGCACAGGAAGTAAGCTTTGTGCGCAGGCAAATGGGATCGGATTTCAAACTGGTCACACCGGGTATAAGACCGGCAGGAAGCGCCGGCGATGATCAAAAGCGGATAATGACGCCTGCCGAGGCGATCACTTCGGGCAGTGACTATCTGGTCATTGGCCGCCCCATCACCCAGGCCAAAGAGCCGATGCAGGCCCTGCTGGATATTGAAGCGGAAATCGAGGCGGTGTAAGCCGCCACCACTGAAAACCGGCATTAGTATGAGCGCGCAAGACTATCTCAGTCCATTACAGCCCGAACTTCCCGACAAGTCAGCCCGACGCCGGTACTGGGGGCGTTTGTATGGCAGCAGCAAGGCTCTGGCACTGACGGCGGCTGTCGAAGACAGCCGTAAGCTGCTGGTGATTGTGACAGCAGATCTAAACAGCGCGCATCGTTTGCTGGAAGAGTTGCAATTTTACCGGCCGGCGGACAGTCACTACCCGATACTGCCGTTTCCCGACTGGGAGACGCTTCCCTACGATTTGTTCTCCCCCTATCAGGATATTATTTCGCAAAGGCTCGCGACACTGCTGGCCCTGTCCACTCTGCAGACGGGTATTGTGGTAGTGCCTGTGAGTACGGCCATGCACAGACTGCTTCCAGGCGATTACCTGCAGGCGCACAGTTTATTGCTTGAAAAAGGCCAAAGTCTGAAGATTGAAAAATTTCGCAGTCAATTGCAAAACAATGGCTATCGTGTGGTATCTCAGGTAAGTGAGCACGGGGATGTGGCGATACGTGGTTCCCTGCTGGATATCTATCCGATGGGAACGGATGCACCTTATCGAATCGATTTGTTTGATCAGGAAATAGATACGATTCGCGTGTTTGACCCTGAGTCACAACGATCTCTTGAACAGGTGGATGCGATTCGTGTATTGCCTGCTCGTGAAGTCCCTCTCAGCGATGAATATGTGGCGCGCTTTCGAAAGAACTGGCGTTCGCGATTTACAGGTAATCCCAATAATTCCCCCGTTTATCGGGATGTCAGTGACTCCATTGCCCCGGCCGGTATTGAGTACTATTTGCCTTTGTTTTATGAAGAAACATACAGCCTGTTTGATCACCTGCAGGATGATTGCCTGGTCACGCTGGATGAAGACGTCAGGGATGCTGCTGATCGATTCTGGCAGGATATCCAGCAGCGTTACGAACAACGCGGGCATGATCAGGAGCGGCCTTTATTACCACCCGAGGAAGCCTTTTTCAGTCCGGATAATTTTCTCTCCCGCATCAAGGCGTTCGGGCAGATACATATCAGCAGCATGGCTCGTGAGGACGGGCGGGCGGGCAGTCTGAATTTCGCCAGTAAATTACCAGTCAATTTGAGTATTGATGCGCGGGCAAAGCATCCTCTCGGCATATTACGGCGTTTCCTGGAGGGTTTTGCAGGCCGCGTGCTCTTTGTTGCCGAGTCTGCAGGCCGGCGTGAAACCTTGCTGGAAATATTCAAGGCCCACGGTCTGAGTGTCAAACTGTTTTCTGACTGGTCAATGTTTTTACACGGCAGGGAACCGATCGGATTGACTGTGGCGCCACTGGAGCAGGGAACGATACTGGAGGCTCCCCATATTGCTGTGATTAGCGAAGCACAGTTGTTTGGCGAGCGGGCACAGCAGAAACGCTTGCGTAAACGCAAACAGCAGGACACGGATGCGATAGTCCGTAATCTGACCGAACTCACCATAGGTGCCCCGGTCGTACATGAAGACCATGGTGTCGGTCGTTACCAGGGCCTGCTTACGCTGAACGTCGATGACATACCGGCTGAATATATTTATCTCGAATATGATCAGGGTGACAAGCTCTATGTCCCCGTGGCGTCGCTGGATTTGATCAGCCGTTACACGGGAGTGGATCCGGAACATGCGCCTTTGCATCGACTGGGTTCCGGTCAATGGCAACGGGCTAGGCGCAAGGCTGCAGAACGGGTACACGATGTCGCGGCTGAATTGCTTGAGTTACATGCAAGACGGGCTTCACGCCCAGGGCGGAAATTCGAGCTTGATGAAGAAGCGATGCGTGCATTTGTGCAGGATTTTCCGTTTGAGGAAACGGCGGGACAAATCGATGCAATTGACGACGTGACAGGAGACATGACACAAGCCAAAGCCATGGACAGGCTGATTTGCGGGGATGCCGGTTTTGGTAAAACCGAGGTGGCCATGCGGGCCGCTTTCATCGTCGTGAATAATAACAGACAGGTCGCTCTGTTGGTGCCGACAACCCTGTTGGCACAACAGCATTATCAGAATTTTAAAGACAGGTTTGCAGATTGGCCGGTACGTATTGAAGTGTTATCGCGTTTTCAATCAAAGAAAGAACAGGATATAACCATTGCCGGACTCAGAGACGGCAAGGTGGATATCGTTATCGGTACACATAAATTATTGCAGGGGAATATTAATTATGCCTGCCTGGGCATGGTCATTATCGATGAAGAACATCGTTTTGGCGTCAGGCAAAAAGAAGCATTCAAATCACTGCGTGCTGAGATTGATGTATTAACTTTAACCGCCACGCCGATACCGCGAACTTTGAACCTGGCGTTGTCTGAATTACGTGATTTATCCATTATCGCCAGCACGCCTTCACGCCGTTTGGCGGTAAAAACCTTTGTTCAGGAATGGCATGATGGTCTGTTGAAAGAGGCATTACTGCGCGAGATAAAAAGAGGAGGGCAGGTCTATTTTTTACATAACAAGGTAAAAGATATAGAAGACATGGCTCGAAAGGTTGAAGCTTTGATCCCGGAAGCGCGGGTAGAGGTGGCACATGGACAAATGCCGGAAAAACAACTGGAGCAGATCATGCTGGATTTTTATCATCGACGCTTCAATATCCTGGTATGTACCACCATCATTGAAACCGGTATTGATGTGCCCAGTGCCAACACCATTATTATTAATCGTGCTGACAAATTCGGTCTGGCACAGCTTTACCAATTACGTGGCCGGGTAGGGCGCTCACACCACCGCGCCTATGCCTATCTGGTAGTACCACCACGTAAAGCCATGACTGTCGATGCACATAAGCGACTGGAAGCCATCGAGTCTCTGGAAGAGCTTGGTATTGGTTTCACTCTCGCTACCCATGATCTGGAAATACGTGGTGCCGGTGAGATTCTGGGTGAAGGGCAAAGTGGACAGATTCATGAGATCGGATTTACTTTGTATATGGAATTGCTGAACAGGGCCGTGAAGGCGATGCAGGAAGGTAAACAGCCACAGTTGGACAGGCCGCTTGATCATGGTACCGAAATCGATCTGCACATTGTCGCCCTGATCCCCGAAGATTTTCTGCCTGATGTGCATACACGGCTGATCATGTACAAACGTATCGCCAGCGTCAGTGACGAAGACGAACTGCGGGAATTGCAGGAGGAAATGATAGACAGATTTGGACTCTTGCCAGGGCCGTTGAAGAACCTGTTTCACCTTGCCCGACTGAAGCTGAAAGCGGGCCGGCTGGGCATACGCAAGATTGAACTGGGTGAAAATGGAGGTCGTTTGCATTTTTACGAGCAGACGAATATTGATACTGGTCAGTTAATTAATTTGATACAGTCACAGCCACACATTTACAAACTGGATGGACAGGACAGATTACGGATCATTCAGGATATACCGGACAGCGCTATGCGCTTCAAGGTGCTCGCTGATCTGCTTGAATCGATTACCATGAGGGATGCTGCTTGAAATTGAATAATCATCTGAATGCATTATTGTTTCTTTTTGCATTATTTTTTGTCGCTCCCGTACAGGCTGCCTGGTATCAGGTAGAGGTCATTGTGTTTAATTATTTGTCACCGGATTTTGATGGTGAACTCTGGTATGAGAACCCCGGTCTGCCGGATCGTCACAATTCAATAGAACTAATTGCAGAACTGGCCGACAGTGAAGATATCGACATAAATTTTAAATCTACAGAAATGACAAATGTGGAGATACCCGCAAACAAGGTGGAACTCATCCCCTATTTGCAGTTGCCGGAGAGCAGTTTGCGACTGGATGGTATAGAGAGAGTATTGAAACTGTCCCGGGGTTATCGTCCTCTATTACATGTGGCCTGGCAGCAACCGGGGCTCACAGCAAGCAATGCCAGAGCAGTGCATTTGCAAAAGTTTGAAGAAACAGAAGAAATACAGGCGGATGAGTTTCTGCCACAGATGTCTGATGATCCAAGTGCCTTGCACAATGAGTTGGCAGTAAAGGAAGAGCTGTACCAGGTACGGGATCTTATCTTTGACGGCACTATTCGTCTGCGCAGTTCAAAGTTTTTGCATGTTGATGTGGATATTGCCTACTTCCCGGAATTTTTGACGCAGGAAAACAACACAGACAGGCAGGAGGGGGGATTGTTTGTACAGCAGCAGGCCGATTACGTAAGGTTACGGGAAAGCCGCAAGATCAGACTGAATGAGATTCATTATTTTGATCATCCTGTTTTCGGTGTGATACTTCGTGTTAGTCGTCTGAAGGTCCATTAGGGCCGGCTTTCTGCACACATCGCTGTTGCTGCGGACTCCAGTCTTCTCGTGACACGAACACAATCTGTCAATTGTCCCTGTGTCCATGTAGTCGTGTACATAAAAAAAACCGCCCTTGTGCAAACAAGGGCGGTTAATAAATCCGCTGTCTCAAAGGGGAGGAGGTCTAGCGGTATTACTGCATCCGATTAAACGGTGAACGCGTCTTTGACGATGCGTTGTACTTCGTTCGTATAGCTATTACCCAGCTCTACAACAGTGCGGGCGTTTTCCAGCAGACGTTCATTGAATTGCCGGGTGATTTCAGCCTGCGTATTCAGGTAGCTTTTCCAGCCCTCGGCATCATTGATAGCCGTGGCGCCTTTAGCCTGCTCAATACCAATTTTAGCGTTTTCTTCAACACTCTTGAGCTGCATGTCGATGACAGTTTCAAAATTCTTTACTGCCAGGTTGTTGATTTCTTTAATGGGTTCTACAAATTTTTCAAATTGCGCATTCATAATGGTTCTCCCGATAATGTCGTTTCATGTTGCGTTGCATCATAACGAATAATATTGTGCGTTGCAACAATAAAATTTAATATTCTGGGAAATATTGACAAAATATCTAAAAAAAATAAAAATTTTTATAAATCAATAATATAGAAACTTTCACTTTATCTCAGAACCGGGTTAATTTGAGATCTTGAGGAAGCTGCCATCATCATTTTGAAAGAAAAGTCGTCCGTTTTCATCCAGGACAAAGGCCGACGTGGCCTGGTTTTCATCCGCATAACGAAAATGTCGATTGTTGACTGCGAACAGGTATTTCGTGCTGTTGTGGTATTCCTGTTGCAAACTACCGTTAAGCACGGAAAAAACAAGCATTTCCCCGGTATTTCTCCGCCCCGGGAATCGCTGTGTTATGCGCCTGTAGCGACCACTGTACAGCGCCAGTACTTCATCGTCCGGCGTATATTCGACCGCAGCTTCAGCCCGGTGCTTACGGCCAATGAAAGTCTCTATTTTTTGCCGCATTGTTGATAACGCACTGTTATTAAAAGCATTAATGACAATAAAATAGGCCTGATTCGTATCCCGATTATAGGCCAGTCGAGCCAGATAGCCGTCGGCATCCCCGCCATGACCGTGGAATATCAGGCCATTGCTCAGCGTTGTGTAATTTCCCAGGCCATAGCCGTAACGCAGACCGGACTGCGCCGCCAGGCTGCTAGCGGGTCGTTCCATACGCATAATTGATGCTTCTGTCAGCAGGCGTTGGCCCTTGTATGTTCCCTTGTTGATGAATAGCTGCAGTAAAGGCGCCATCTCAAGAGGTCTGATATTAATAGCGCCAAAGGCCCGGTACAGCATGTGCCAATAGGGGATGAGGCTTTGGCCATCTGTATCGTAACCACTGGCCAGTTGTGAGTGACCCGCTTCGTCATTGTTGAAACCGGCTGAAGACATGCCCAGAGGAAGGAAAATCCGCTGCTTTACGAATGACTCATATGTTTGTCGGCTGACCTTTTCAATGATGTAAGCGGCGAGGCCCGCGCCGACATTGGTATAGGAATAATGCCGGCCCGGGGGCCAGTAAGTATGTCGATCTGCGGCCTTCCACAGCAATGCCTGCTGCAGTGTCAAAGGCGTATTGTAGTCAAACTCGGTCTTCGATAAATCCAGCAGACCTGCCGTGTGCTCCAGTAAATGAGAAATCTTTACCGGATGGCGGTCTCGCCAGCTGTTTTGCAGGGGGATCGCCGGGGCGATATCATGAACATTCATGTCAAGCGCCAGCAGACCCTGCTCCTGCAGCATTAACACAGCCAGGGAAGTAAACATTTTGGTTATGGAACCGATGCGGAAAAGGGTTTCGCCGTCGGCCGGCCTTGCGGTCTTTCGATCTGCCAGACCGCTGACGTCTGCCATGAGTATTTTGTTCGCATCAACAATAACTACTGCCAGAGCAGGGACATCAAACTCTTTTCTCAGGCGATGTAAATCCGACTTTAATGCTGACAGGGCCCGCACCTGCTCATTGGCGCAGGCCAGGCCAGGCAGTTGAGTACCGAGCAGGACAAGCAACAATATGGCGGTTCTTTTCATAAAATGGGACACAGTGTTTAAAACAGGGGAACCTGCTGAGCAGGAGTCGGTCGGACTTAGGACTGTTCTGCTACGGGAAAGCCGGATTTGGCTCTTTTATACCTCATGTTTTGCTAAAGAGAAGCACTATTCACCCCAATATGCTGTATAAAATAACGTATGCAGTCTTCCTCTGCCCCACAATGATCGGCCAGGGATGGTGGAAGTGCCCTTATGCAGTAGCAATTACCGACCGAAGGCCTGAGTCCGACAGGTTCGTGCAGTCTCTAACTGATTGAGTCTCAAATCGAGATAAAGTTGCCTGAAATTAAATTCACATGTTCAGCTTACGAGACCATCCCCTGTTGATACAGAAAAGCGGCAGATATTTGAGCGTTGTTATTATGTTGTTCCGGTTCTTTTCCGGTGAGCTGTATGCTGCCGACAATGATGCATATGCACACTATGATGTACGGGTTAGTTCCGCTTTGAACAGTATGCAAGTACAGCTTTGTTTTGCTGATGAGGTGCCTGCAGCGCTGAGCACGGTATCGGATGTGGCTCATCGCGCACTTGAACAGCTGAGTATCAATGGTAAATCCGTGTCTGCACGGTACAGAACAAGACAAAAAATTTACCTGCCTGAACTGGCACCGGGACAATGTTTGCAATACAGAGTCAACTTGTCTGTGGCGATGACTGAACGATCTGTCCCCAAAGCCGCAAGTCACGAGTCGGATGAAATCCTCCTCCGCGTCTCGTCGTGGTTATGGCTGCCTGATGTGGATAGCCCTGCCAAACTTATCACCCTGACTTTTGAGTTGCCGGAAGGATTCAATGTTTCTGTACCCTGGAGGCCAATACAGTCTGGAGCAGATTCACGCAGTTTTGAATTAGGTTCTTCCCCCGCCGACTGGCCATCATTAATGGCCATCGGCAGGTTCTATCGCGAAAATATTTCGCTGGCAGATGCGACCTTGCGCCTGGCTGTACTGGGCAGACTGCCTGTGTCGGGGCAGACGAAAATACGAGACTGGATCGAGCATGGTGCCGGCAGCATCATGAATATTTATGGACGTTTTCCTCTAAGCTCAGCACAGGTGTTAGTGGTGCCGACAGGAAAATATGATGAGCCTGTGCCCTGGGGACAGGTATTGCGGGGTGGTGCTCCGGCGATACAGTTGTTTGTTGATGCGAGTCGTCCCTATGAGCAATTCATACAGGACTGGACTCTGGTACATGAACTGGCCCATTTTCTTCATCCCAATCTGGGTATGGGCGGGTCCTGGTTGAGCGAAGGTCTGGCCACTTATTATCAGAACATTGCACAGGCAAGGGCAGGCACGATTTCTGCGCTGCGTGCCTGGCAGAAATTGCATAATGGATTTCAGCGGGGCATTAAAGAAACAAAAAAGGGCAGGACCCTGGCTTATGAAGCCCTGCATATGTCAGACAGTCATCACTATATGCGGGTTTACTGGAGTGGTGCCGCCATTGCCTTGCTGGCCGATTTCAGCTTGCGGGAAAAAGGACAATCTCTGGATGAGGTATTGTCGCGCTTTCAGCAATGCTGTTTACGGCCGTATCGTTACTGGAGTAGCAGGGAGTTTATGCATACGCTGGATGATTTGAGCAGAACAACAGTGTTCAGTGAATTATATAAGGAACATGTCACTTCAGATCAATTTCCCGATCTCGGCAGCGTTTATCAGCAATTAGGACTTCAGGTAAAGAACGGCAAGCTGTCCTTTAACAAAGATGCGAATGCCGACCGCATTCGCCGGCAAATCATGTCTGCACATTGAAGTGACAGATAAGACGATAACGGGGGGGGTAATGAAAAGAAATAAAAAATCAGTAATTGGAAGCCTGTTATTTGCCGGTGGACTGCTGTTATTATCAACTTCGATAACGGCGGGAAACAGCATGGTCACGGCTCCGGACTGGAATCTGGGCGATGCGCAGGGGCGTTCTGTAGACTATTATGCCGATTCGGGTGAATCAGTATCGGTTATTCTGTTCTGGGCGACATGGTGTCCTTATTGCCGTTCCCTGATGCCACATTTACAGGCGCTGGCCAATAAATATAAAAACAGAGCGGTTAAATTTTATGCCTTAAACGTGTGGGAGGATGGTGATCCAGAGGAATATTTTCGGGAAAACGGGTATACATTTCGATTGTTGTTAATGGCTGATCTCGTTGCAGAGGATTATGGAATAAAGGGCACACCGGGTCTGTTTGTTATGGATCAATCCCATCAGATTCTTTATATTCGGCAAGCGGGAGAAGACGACGTCGATGTCAGCACAGCGGTGCGGGAGGCAATACAGCAGACTTTGCCCCCTGGCCAATGATAATAATCTAGTTACGAGGAGGGAGCGGCAGGTGAAAGTCAGATATATCCTTATTGGTGTGTTTGTTGTTGCGGTTGTTGCTCTGGGTATTGTTGCATACAAGGTATGGGGCTCACTGGACGAAATTATCGAAGTGGCAATAGAAAATTATGGTTCTGAAATCATCGGGGCGGATGTCCAACTGGACAATGTCAGGCTGAACCTGAACGAAGGACAGGCGGCCTTAAATGGTTTGCGAATAGGTAATCCGCAGGGCTTTCTTACCGACTATGCCATGCAACTGGATCAGGTGAAAGTGACACTGGATATTGACTCCATCACCAGCGATGTTGTGATCATCAGGGAAGTGCTGGTGCAGGGACCGGCCGTGATTTATGAGATGGCCTCGGGCGGAAGTAATATCGACACTATCGCTGAAAACGCACAGACTTATACAGGCAATGAGGTGGAATCTGAAAAGGACAGCAATGGCCCGAAATTAATTATTGAAGACTTGTATATCAATGATGGTCAGGTCAGCGTGAGTCATCGCTTCCTGAAAGGTAAAACCTTGTCTGTCAGCCTGCCGGATATACACCTGCAGGATATCGGCAAAGAAGAAAACGGTGCCTCGCCGGGCGAGGTGGCCGAACAGATCATGGACAGTATCAAGTCCGGTGTAGGTACCGCAGTCGCCTCTCTCAGTCTGGGAAAGACAATTAGCGGTGGAGCCGATGCTGTGAAGAAAGGCGCTGCCAACGTCATGGACAAAACCAAAGAAGCCGGAGAAAAGCTCAAGGGGATTTTCAAACGATAATGTTTTTGTCCGTTGATGAGCTGATGAACTTCAGACTGAAGTTGACCCAACGAAAGTCGGCTTTGTTGGAAGTCAGGGAAACGGGGGAAGGGGCGGCAGCTGTGGTGGAGCTGGACCAGGCTGCGGTCGGTCGCCTGTCGCGAATGGATGCCATGCAGGCACAGGCCATGTCAGTGGAAACCAATCGCAGAAGGGAAATAGAACTGCAGCGTATCGGCACGGCATTACAGCGTTTGCAGGATGAAAGTTACGGTTTTTGTGTCAGTTGCGAAGAGGAAATAGCCAGGCAACGTCTTGACGTCGATCCTGCCGCCCCGCTTTGTATTGATTGTGCTTCTGCGGATAATTAAAGATTCCGGTATTAAATTATTAAAAAGAACTCATGGTTTTTGCCTATTATGCAAAATTGTCCAGAGCCGGCAAGGCGATATACCGGAAAAGCGACAAGATAGAAAAACTGTCAATTACCAATGCCGAAGTATTGCACGATAAAGTAGTAAGGTTGCAGCAGACATTGCAGGGGGAAGACAGAAGACGAACAGAAGCGATAGCCGGAATGCTGATTAATGCCATAGCAGAAAATGTCACCGCACCAACATTGACTGTCAGAGTGCTTGCCGTAAGACCATCGAATGAGAGTGAAGAATTACACGGTCTGTATGAACCGATGGATGGCGACAGGAAGGCTCGCATCTCTGTCTGGATGCGAACGGCAAAGCATAAGAAGGTGGTGGCGTTCCGAAGTTTCCTGCGTACACTCCTGCATGAACTTTGTCACCACATGGACTATGAAGTATTTTTGCTGGAGGATTCTTTTCATACTGAAGGATTTTTTAAACGGGAATCGCATCTGTTCAGACAATTGCTGAATGAGGAACAGCTGTCATCAAAGTGATTTTGACAGTCAATTCTCAGAATAAAAAAGAGGGCGACTATGGATAACAATACGATTGTTACTGAGCCGCAAACAGTGGCGGGTGGACGGGGAGCAAGCTGGTTAATTGAAGGATTTGCTTTCTTCAGGCAGGACTGGTTGTCATGGATTGGCCTTGCCATTCTACTGATAGTTCTGACTGTGCTGTTTTCTGTTATTCCGCTTGCCAATATTCTTGTGCCCGTCATCTCACCCATTATTGTTGCCGGTCTTATGCTGGCTTGCCGGCAACAGGATCAAGGCGGGGAGATTGGCCTGGGTATTATATTTTCCGGATTTTCGGAACGACCGGGCCAGTTGGCCCTTATCGGCATCGCTCATCTGGTGGCGGGCATCGCCATCATCATACTGATGGCCATTCTGGTGATTATTATTCTCGGCGGGCTCGATTCACTTTCCCAATTACGAATAGACAACCCGGAACTGCTCATTAAGCACGCTGTCAACCTGCTTTTGGTCACGCTGATGGGTATGCTGCTTTATATGCCGGTGATGATGGCAATGTGGTTCGCTCCAGCCATTGTTATTTTTCAGAAAGTGACGGCGATTGAGGCCATGTTGCTGAGTTTCAAGGCCTGTTTACTGAATGTTTTGCCTTTTCTGGCATATGGTATAGTCGCTCTGGTGTTTATCATCCTCGGTGGCATTCCGCTTTTTCTGGGATGGCTGGTATTAATTCCCGTATTGATCAGCAGTCTTTACCTGTCCTATAAGGACATATTTGCAGCCAGGATCGATTAATCTCATTCAGCCCGCCTTATTACCCCACAGTTCTTTCAGTCTCTTGTCGCGGCCACAGGCGTAGCGATAATATTTATAACGGACCGGATTTTTCTGATAATAGTTCTGGTGATATTCCTCAGCGGCATAAAAAGTGTCGGCCTTGACGATTTCAACCTTGATCATGCCCGGAAAGGTCTTGGTATTGATGATTTGGGCTTTTGATGCTTTTGCGGCCAGTTCCTGCTCTTTGTTGTGATAGAAAATTGCCGGACGGTATTGATTGCCGCCATCGCAAAACTGGCCGTCATTCCTGGTCGGATCAATATTGCGCCAGAAGACCTCCAGCAGGTTCTCGAAGCTTATCTGCTCGGGATCATAGACGATTTGCATGGCTTCCGTGTGACCGGTTCGCCCGGAAGACACCTGCTTGTAACTCGGGTTCTCGGTGTGGCCGCCGCTATACCCGGAAGTAGTGGAGATCACACCGTCCAGCTTGTCAAAGGGGGGTTCCATGCACCAGAAACAACCACCGGCGAACGTGGCGATGGCCGTTTGTCCGGGTAAAGTTCCAGACTCGGTGTCAGTCTGGCTGTTGACGGCGCTTATTGTGAAGGCGAGTATACTGGCAAAAAGAAAGCCAAAGGGTTTCATAATCTTCTCCTGAGGGATATCGTCGGATAAGACAATATTAAAATGATTAAGTTTTTATCAACTGACAATTAATTGCCGGGCAGGCTGCCCTTATTACGGATTAAATACTCAATACCAGCGGTGAAACATTATTAAACGCAGCCGGAGCGGGTTCTGAACTTAATTCAGGTACTGCTATCAAAGTTTCAAAGAGTCTGTCAGGGTGATTCGCTATGTTGGGCGACAATAAGAAAACACAAATGCCGGAGCCGCAACAGGCGCTGGAAGGGCGCAAGCAGGCTATGCGAATCAGTGAACGTCATTTTGTCAGTAGCAGGCCTTTGCAAGGACCCTTTCCGGATAATATGAGGCGGGCGCTTTTCGGGCTGGGTTGTTTCTGGGGAGCGGAACGACGGTTCTGGCAGGTCGAAGGGGTATTCAGCACTGCTGTGGGTTACGCCGCCGGTTATACTGAAAATCCGACTTATGAGGAAGTATGTACAGGTCAAACGGGTCACAATGAAGTTGTCCTGGTGGTATTTGATCCGGATGTCCTTTCCTATCAGGAATTGTTACGAATTTTCTGGGAGTCTCATAATCCGACTCAGGGTATGCGGCAGGGGAACGATGTAGGCAGCCAGTATCGTTCGGGTATTTATTGTTTTGATGACACGCAGAGAACATTGGCGGAGTCCTCCCGTGAAGCCTACCAAAAACGATTGAACGAAGTCGTTCATGGAACAATAACAACGGAAATTATTGATGCGCCCGAATTCTACTATGCTGAAGATTATCATCAGCAATATCTGGCAAAGAATCCGAACGGTTATTGCGGACTGGGTGGAACAGGCGTGTGCTTTCCGGTTGTATAGTACTCCGATGATACTGTCTATAAGCTCGGCACAGTGCTGGCGTATTTTGTAATCCACTCTTCAGCGGCCCGTTCGCGATTAATGACATAGGGCCCTTCTCTGAATTTTTTATCCTTCAAATAGGCTTCAATGTGACAGATTTGTTCAACAATACGTGCCCGACTGGCATCTGCATGTCTCCGTAACCAAAGACCTATTTCATAACAATCGCCGTTGTGGCGAACCAGCACGACCTTGCCACGAAATTTCTCGATTTCGTTACGAAGAGGAATCGTAATTTCGAGGGTGACGCCGGGCCTGATGTATTTCTCGGAGTCAAACATCAAACCAATATCACTGCCACCCCGGTCCTTACCTGCATCCGGATCACCAAACCAGAGGCGTTTACATTCAATCGGAAAGCCTGTCGGGTGATGGATGAAACCGGTCTGTTCATCTTTGATTGCGGTAGTGCCACGTTGGCCATTGCGGGGAAAGGGACCTCTTAGTCCGGTCGATTTTTTCTTATACTGGTTAAGTCTTTGACTTCCCATGGATTAATATCCTTAATATTTTGTTAAACCAGTAGTATTTGTAGATCACAAAAACATTAAAATCAAGTAAAATATTATATAAATCCATGAGTTATAAGATATATATAAAGTAATAAATAAGATAAGTGGGTTAAGTATTACAATATAACTATTTGATTATTAAATATTAAATTATATTTAAATTTACTGAAATATCGAATCAATGATGATATTCACAAAATATATATTCTCTTATGAGTAAAGCAGCGGGCCAGGCTGCCACGAAAGAAGGGCGTAAACGTCCTCAGTGGGATTTTGGCGTCTATTTATCGTTTGATATTCTTGTATACTGATGCGCTGGGGCGTGTAACAGGCTTGAACACAGTACTGACATCCCCGGTTCAAAGCATCGTGGATAAAAGAACAAGCCCGACGATGATCAGTAAGACGATAAGGTCATATACGAGGCAGTACTTTACATAGGCTTTCATTTTCATTTCATAATTACCCTGGCGAATAAACCCGTTAACGTTTTCAGTGCCAGTGGGTTGACAGCATTTTAGTCACTGTCACAAAACGTTATAATTCTGCTGTATAAATCGCCCCCGCAGGTTCTTGTCATCATGTATTGGGAGAAAATATGAAAATATCCGTGGCAACAGGGATCATGGGTATCCTTGCAGTTGCTATTGTCTATACCGTGTTACGGCCCGATGGTAATACGGTTGGCGAGCTGGAAACGCAGCTTGCAACATCGAGTCAGACGATGGTGGAAACAGCCCTGGATGTGCCCGAAACGGCGCAGAAAACCGATGCGCAGAAGCAGCAGGTCAGCCGTGAAAACCGCCGTAAAGAAATACTGGAAACATTTGCGGAATTGCAACAGTCGCGAAAAAAATTAAAATCTTATGCAAATTTACTGAAGTCCAAAATTTGGGGGCTGGAACTTCCAGCACAACAGGCCAGAGATGTCAGCCATAAGATGCGTCGGGCCTACGCCTATCTGAAAAACCCAACCATGCTGGGTGGCTATATTGAGCCTGGTGAGATTCGAAACGAGATTGGAAAGGTAGAGGCTATGCTGCTGGATTTAAAAGAGGTTGAGCGCTTGATAGGAGACTCCCAACACAGCGAGGATTGACAGGACCCTTTAATTTT
>JAJRTU010000125.1 GCA_024278135.1 Gammaproteobacteria bacterium | reverse complement strand
TGCACTGGCAGCGAGTGGGCTTCGTTCATGGCGTGATGAACACCGACAATATGTCCATCCTTGGACTTACCATAGATTACGGACCCTATGGCTGGCTGGAGAATTATGATCCGGACTGGACACCCAATACCACTGATGCCCGGGGTCGTCGTTATTGCTATGCCCAACAGCCACAGGTGGCGATGTGGAATCTGATACAACTTGCCAATGCTGTGTATCCCCTGATTGAGGAAACCAGGCCGCTGGAAAAGTCACTGGAAGTATATCCGGAAAGCTTTCAACAGGGATGGCAGGACATGATGCTTCAGAAACTGGGTCTGAAAACCTGTGAGGGAAATGGAGATAAGATCCTTATTGATGAATTGCTGGAAATACTGGCCCTGGTCGAAACGGACATGACAATTTTTTATCGACAACTTGCTGAAGTCAATACCGGTATTGATGACCTGCAGGTTATCGACAATAAAGATCTTATAAAACCACTGATGGATGCCTACTATGTCACGGAGCAGTTGACGGAAGATTACAGAGGAAAGATGGCCAGGTGGTTGCGGCATTATATTCAACGTGTACAGCAGGATGGTGGCAGTGATGAAGCTCGTCGACAGGCCATGAATACCGTTAATCCCAAATATGTGTTAAGAAATTACCTGGCACAGCTTGCTATCGACAAATCCGAACAAGGTGATCATTCAATGCTGCAGGAACTACTGGATCTTTTACGCCGACCTTATGATGAGCAGACCGATAGAGAACAGTATTATGCAAAACGCCCCGACTGGGCCCGTCATCGGGCAGGATGTTCAATGTTATCCTGCAGCTCCTGATTTACCCACCGACGCAAAAGACTGATCCGGGCCGGCTGCCTGGCGCTCCCTGTTTTGTGTCAATGGTTTGTGCCGGCGACAGTTTTGGTATGCAACGCGAGGATACTGAGCATCATGGCTGAATATCAGGCGCATGCCCAAATAGCTGGAGATGGCATTGATATCTTCAGAATCGGTAAATTCATTTTTCAGGTGCTCGAAATGCTGCTGATTCAGATACAGCGTATTGGGCCTGAGATCATGGCTGTGCTCAAACCGGCAGACTATCTTGAAAATATAACTGAGCATGGTGGCATCCTGTATTTGCTTGTCTTATTATTTTCAAGCATGTTTTGTACCAACATATTATGTCGACAGGAGAGGCTTCCAGAAGTTTGAGTAAAGTGAATTACAACTCTTTGATCTATTGATATTAATGCTCGCAGGAAGAGTCACAAACAGTCTGCTTCGTGTCTCTCAGGTTATTGATGGTTTGTCGTCAATTTGCTCAGATTGGCGCATAAAGGCTTCCAGTCAAGAAATAGAGTATGTATCCGATATAATGACAGGAGAGATATTTTCTTTTCGGATTTTCCTGCATTCAAGAAACACGAACAGATATTGAGACGTACTTATGAGCAAACCCGTCATTACAGATGACCCGATGTACCAGCTGTTGCGCACCGGAAAAATAGATGATTTTAACCGACAGCGTGATTCAGTTTGCACTGATAACTTGCGTGCTTGTGACTATCGTGGGCTCGACTTACGCGGCTTGAACGCAGAGGGTCTTGATTTTTCTGATGCTTATTTTCGCAACGCGGATTTGAGAGGAATTGATTTTCGAAATACCAACCTTGAGGGTGTCAGTCTGGGCGATGCCAGGATTTCTGGATGTTATTTCCCGGGGATATTGACGGCAGTGGAAATCAAAATGTCCATTGAACTGGGAACGCGCATCCGCTATTCAAAGTCACAGGTAAAATAGTTATTTACCATCACTGAGCAGTCGGTATCCTTAACAGGTGTTTTGAACTCAGTATTGATAAATCGTTGCCACTTGTTAATTTGTCCTCTCGGATCTTGCATTGCCGAGGCGGAGGTCTCTGGTAACGAAAGGGTCGGCATAGATATGCTTCATATCAGCGCCATCCAAATAAGCCTGTTTACGTGCATGCGCCACCATTTGGGGCGATCCACAGAGATATACCAGACAGTCTTTCATCGTCCTGTTGTTGGCAAAGGCATATTCTGAAGCGCGCCCGGGGTAAACATTCTTGTTATTTTGCCCGTTTAAACCGGACACGCAGGGAAAATACCGGAAACTCGAATGTCCGGATACGATATTTTTCAGATCGCCATCGAGATAAAGATCCGCAGAGTCCCGCACACCGTGGTAAAGTTCGATTTGACCCTGGTGCCTCTTATGGATTGCGTCACGAACAATACCAAGCAAGGGGGCCAGCCCGGTTCCAGTAGCGATCATCACTATTTTGTGATGCGGATTTTCGGGCAGGTAGAAGCAATCGCCGAAGGGGCCTCGAATATCCAGATCATCGCCTGCCTGCAGTTCATCGACCAGCCAGTTGCTCACTATACCGTTTTCCATCCGCTTGATATGCAATTCCAGGCAATCATCCTGCTCAGGCAGGCTGGCCAGCGAATAACTGCGTATCTGACCGTTCCCAATGCGAACATGGATGTATTGCCCTGCGCGATAACGCAGGTCGGGGGGCGGGCGTAAACTCAATCTGCACACACTCCGTGACAGACTGTCTTTCCTCAGAACCCTTGCCTTGTCAAAGAAGCCAAAGTCACCGGCCTTGCGCACCACCATGTGGGCCGGGGGCACACACTGGCAGGCCAGGAAGTATCCCTGGTCAACCAGCGTTTCTTTCAGTCCTTTCGTGGCGTGCTTCGGTATATCATCTTTGTCACCGAGCATAACGCAAGTACTGCAAACGCCGGTTTTGCATGAATAGGGGATATCGATATTATGACGTAGCAATGCATCCAGCACAGACTCATCCGTGCTGCTCTCGTACTGCCGGTCTTGATAAGTAATTACAGGCAAGTTCAGATACTTCCCGACTACATAAAAGTACTCAAAGGGCGACTGTATGCCAGTACATCAGCATCTGTGTTGATATCGATGTATTCACAACGTGTCTGCGTTCTGTTCAGGCGAATTGACGGGAACTTGGAGCTTTTATTCAGCGATTCAGCACATCATCTTTTGTGCTTGCCGCTACCGTCATTATCGCGCTCACCAGGTTCTCCGGCACATCGAGTTCTTCCAGTGTGGTCTGCAGATGCCCGGCCACTGCGGTGAAATGATCTTCATTCAGACCTTTTTCAACCAGCGGAGCGTGAGCTGTCCTTAAATCTTTGCCTGTGTACTCATTCGGTCCTCCCATGACCATGGTAAGGAAGGCTTTTTGTTTGTCACGTTGGGCAGCCATGTCCGTGTCATCGAAAAAGCCTGAAATGCTGTTATCCAGCAGGACCTTACGATAAAAGATATCGACAGCTGCCTCCACGGCATCTGCTCCGCCAATCTGCTCATATATTGAATCTGACATCTGGATCTCCTTTGGTGAAAATTCGCATACCGCCGCTTATTGAGTAAGCATTGGAAACCGCCCTGTTCAGTGCTGATGGCCCTTGAGAAACATAAGCGGGTATCAAGGCTGGTGTTCCTGCTGTAGCGGCAGAAAGGCCGAAAACATTAAGCCGGGGAGAAACCCCTGAGGTCAGTGGAGGTCTTGTTGTTACTTGTAAAGTATATGCAAAATATACCGCTATACAGGGATACAAAAGATTTTGAGCATAGAAATTAAAGGACATAACAGGGAAATATCCGGTGCAGACCGCAACAAAAAAAATTGAATCCTCCAGTGATCACGTATTTATCGGTCGTCAGCCCATTTTTGATAAAACACTGAATGTTTGTGCCTACGAATTACTGTTTCGTACCAGCGAAGCGAATTTCGCCAATATTGCATGCCCGACAACAGCGACAGCCCAGCTGATACAAAATGCCCTGTTGGAAGTCGGTCTTGACGATCTTGTCGGTTCAGTTCCTGCGTATATTAATTTCAATCAGGATTTTCTTACCGGGGACCTGATGCAATTATTGCCGAAAGAAAGGGTTGTCCTGGAAATTCTGGAAGATGTGAAAGTTGATAAGGATGTTGTCTCGGCAGTGTCGGAACTGAAAGACCTTGGCTATACCATAGCCCTGGATGACTTTGTATATGATCCCAGTTGGGAGCCGCTGATCCCCCTGGCAAAGATCATCAAGCTGGATCTGATGGCCACTCCGGTTGATGAATTGTCGCGCTATGTCGAAATGCTGAGGCCTCATGGTGTAGAGCTGCTGGCCGAAAAGGTCGAAACACAGGAAGAGTTTCTGGCATTAAAAGAACTCGGCTTTGATTATTTCCAGGGCTATTTCTTTTGTAAACCGGCCGTTATCAGTCGTCCACGTTTACCGGAGACACACATTGGCACGCTGCAATTATTGTCGGACCTGCAGAACCCGGCGGTGGCATTTGATGAGATTGAGTCGCTGCTCTCTAGAGATGTCTCGTTATCGTACAAACTACTACGCTATATCAATTCCGCCCATTTCGCCCTGCCCAGAAAAATAACCAGCATTCAGGAAGCGGCTACTTATCTGGGCCTGGACGCACTGCGAACATGGGCGTCGCTGTTGATTATGGCCGGTGCCAGCGATAAACCTGCGGAACTTATTCTGGCCGGCCTGACACGTGCAAAAATATGTGAGTTGCTTGCTGAGAAGTCAGGGAACTCAGATCCCGCCGCCTATTTTATTGTGGGGCTTTTTTCAATACTGGAGGCACTGCTGGATCATCCAATGCAGGAAGTGTTGCAACAATTACCACTGTCTGAGGAGATATCGGCAGCCCTGATTGACAGAGAGGGTGAGATGGGTGAGGCCCTGTCATGCAGTCTTGCCTTTGAAGCGGGCAGTATCAGCGCCATCACATTTGCTGATTTGCCCCCGGAAATAATTCATCGCTTGTGTCTTGAGGCATTGATCTGGTCCAGTCAGGTTATTGAAAGTGTGGAGTGACCGAGTGACGATCCCGGCAGGTCTGCCGGCAGAATTCCGGGAACAGACAGCTATTATATAAGCGTACTCTGTTCGCTTTGTGGTACGGACTCCTGCAAGGGAATATTCTGCTCACTCAGGAGTTCACCGGGTGCTTCCGCTTCACGTTGTTGCAGCT
>JAJRTU010000124.1 GCA_024278135.1 Gammaproteobacteria bacterium | reverse complement strand
GGTACTGCGAGCCGGACTCAAGGCCCGCGAAGTTATGCTGCTCAGGGCTTATGCAAAGTATATCCGCCAACTGGGCACCAGCTTTTCGGAAAACTATATTCAGGACACGCTGAATAACAATTCACAGATCACAAAAATGCTGGTGAAGCTCTTCTTCGAGCGCTTTGCCCCGACCCTGACAAAAAGCAAGCGTAATCCTGCCAGGCAAAGGCAGTTACAGCGCAGGATTGCGTCGGCACTGGATGACGTTTCCTCGCTTGATGAAGATCGGATATTACGACGTTTTTACATCCTCATCCGGGCCACGCTGCGAACAAACTATTTTCAGACAAACGACCAGGGTCAGGCCAAAGATTATCTGTCTCTGAAAGTGTCGCCGATTTTGATCCCGGATCTTCCTCACCCCTATCCTGAATATGAAATTTTTGTTTATTCGCCCGAAGTCGAGGGGGTACACCTGCGGGGTGGCAAGGTGGCACGGGGTGGCCTGAGATGGTCTGACAGACGTGAAGATTTCCGCACCGAAGTGCTGGGTCTGATGAAAGCGCAGATGGTAAAGAATGCCGTGATCGTCCCGACCGGTGCCAAAGGTGGCTTTTATGTCAAACAGCCACCCTGCAATGACAGACAGGCCCTGCAGGAGGAAGTCATCCGCTGCTATCGTACTTTTATTCGCGGTTTGCTCGATATTACGGACAATCGAACCGGTAACAGGATCACGCCCCCAGCGGATGTTGTCCGTTACGATGATGATGATCCCTATCTGGTCGTCGCTGCCGATAAAGGCACGGCTACTTTTTCCGATATCGCCAATGAGATTGCTGCCCAATATCGGTTCTGGCTCGGTGATGCCTTCGCCTCCGGCGGATCGGAAGGCTATGATCACAAGAAAATGGGCATAACAGCACGTGGGGCATGGGAGTCGGTCAAATATAATTTCCAGACCCTGGAAGTGGATATTCAAAACACTGATTTTTCCGTTGTGGGTATCGGCGATATGGCAGGCGATGTATTCGGCAACGGTATGCTGTTGTCCCGCCACATCAAGCTGGTGGGAGCGTTTAACCACATGCATGTTTTTATCGATCCGGATCCCGACCCGGCGGCAAGCTTTGGCGAACGACAACGTTTGTTCGATTTACCCCGTTCAAGCTGGACAGATTATGACAGGCAACTGATTTCCACCGGTGGCGGCGTTTACTCAAGAAGCGACAAGTCCATACCGCTTTCAAGTCAGGTGAAATCACTGCTGCAAACCGACCGCGACCAGGCCAGCCCCGATGAGTTGATTCGCATGCTGCTGATGGCCCCTGTAGATCTGCTCTGGAACGGCGGTATCGGTACTTATGTCAAGGCGGATGATGAGTCGAATATGGATGTGGGTGACAAGGCCAATGACAATCTTCGCATCAACAGTTCACAACTGCGATGCAGGGTAATCGGTGAAGGCGGTAATCTCGGATTTACACAACGGGCCCGTATTGATTTCGCCCGGAGACAGGGGCGTGTCAATGCCGACTGGATTGATAATTCCGGCGGTGTCGATTGCTCTGATCGTGAAGTCAACATCAAGATTCTGCTGAATAAACTGCATGCAGAGGGGAAACTCTCCCTGCCGGCACGAAACCGCCTGTTGCACAAAATGACCAGCAACGTGGCCGAGCAGGTGCTGCAGGACAACTATCGCCAGGTACGCGCAATTAATGTGATGCAAATTGAGAGTGTTGTCCGCCCCGGCTGGTATAGCCTGCTGATCACGGAGCTTGATAAAACCAAAAACTTCTCCCGTGCCGAGGAACATATCCCTGATCAGGTGACGATTGAAAAACGCAAGGCATTGCAACAGGGTTTTAATCATCCGGAAATTGCAGTATTGCTCGCCCACACCAAGGCGACCGTATACAACGACATACTGAAGTCCGCCTTGCCGGATGATCCGTATTTGACGGGAATGCTGATACGTTATTTCCCCCTGCAATTACAAAAGAAGTATGCCGAGTCGATAAAGAAACATCGCCTGCGACGGGAAATAGTCTCTACAGTGCTGACCAACAGCATGGTCAACAGGGCGGGCATCACTTTTGCCTACAGGCTCGCAGATGAAACCGGTGCATCACTGGCCACCATCAGCAAGGCCTTTCTGGTGGCGCGGGATGTATTTGATATACATGGCCTCTGGTATGAAATCGACAAGCTTGATCATAAAGTCGCCGTAAGCACCCAGGCCGAACTTGTTTTTGAAACACAATTTTTGCTCAGGCATGCCACCCGCTGGTTTGTCCGACACAAAGAATGCCTTGATGATGTCACCGTGACGGTCAAACAATTTTCAGCCGGCATCAAACCCCTGAAGGCCTTGCTGCGCAAGGTGCTGACCGGCGATAATCGCAAGGCCATCAACAGAAAAATCCGCGGCTATCGAAACAAGGGAATACCCGCTCGTATTGCCTCCAGATTTGCATCTTTGCGGGTCATCATCATCAGTCTTGAGCTGACTCAGCTTGCCCTGAGCCGTTCAATGAATATCAAACTGGTGATAGAACTGTTTTTCCAGATCGACTCTGCACTGAAAATCCATTTGCTTCGGCATAATGCCGACACACTTACAACCGACAACGTCTGGCAGGACCGGGCCAGGGTGGAATTTCTGCAGGAGCTCAATCACCTGGAAACGGCCTTGACTGCCAATGCCCTTGATTACTATCAGCCCGGCATGAAAACACTGAATATTGTGGAGATATGGCTGAGTAATAATATCAGTACGTTCAAGCAGTACCAGGATATTTATGACAAGATGACTTTTACGGAAACCAACGAACTGGCCATGCTATCGGTCGT
>JAJRTU010000123.1 GCA_024278135.1 Gammaproteobacteria bacterium | reverse complement strand
TCGGGAAAGTTATGAGACGGCACTGTTACGATTACGCAACACGGGCGTCACCATTCTTGATGCCGAATCGGTTTTGTTTGAATGGATGCGCGACGCCAAAAATGAGCACTTCAAGACCTTACAGACCCTGTTACGCTAGTACTAATGTTGCACTTTGAGCAATAAAGCGATAAACATCACTATTGAGAAACCCCTGATCATCAGGATCAGGGACACTTGAAAAAAGACGGCCAAAAAGCGTTACCGCTGTAACGCCACTATAAAATACAGGGGGTCGTCAGGACGCCCGATAACTTCTGCGACCTGGAAACAGAGCTCTTGAGAGACCTGATCCGGATATAAAGGCAGCTTATGCCGCGTCCGTATAAGTCTGGATGGTCGAAATCAACGTAGCTTTTTTCACCGGCTTGCTCAAATGCGCATTGCAACCTGCCTCCATACACCTGTCAATTTCCTCCTTAAAGGCATGGGCCGTCAGTGAGATGATCGGCGTGGGCTGCCTGTCATTTTCTGATTCCCAGGCGCGTATTGTGCGGGTCGCCTCATGTCCATCCATAATGGGCATTTGCACATCCATCAATACCACGTCGTAATTCAATTGCTGGAATTTATCCACAGCTATCTGACCGTTTTCCGCCTCATCCAGTTCATAAGGTAATTTTTTCAGATAGGCCTTGATTAACAGGCGGTTGTCCGGATTGTCTTCCACCAGCAATATTCGCAATGCCTTGATCTCGTCGTTTGCAGTTGCAGGCTGATTTTTTGCATCGCTTGCAGCTTGACTGCCGGTATGCAAATCTGCAATCTGTTGATTAAGATCGGCACGTTTTATCGGTTTAACCAGATAAGCATCAATGCCGGCTTCCTTGATCCGAGACATATTCTGATTTAAATCAGCCGCTCCCAACATCATAATGACCTTTGCAGAAATTCCGGCCGCCTTCATCTTCTGAATAAACTGGAACCCATCCATCTCCGGCATCTTGTAGTCCACCAGAATAATATTCGGATTGATGCCCTCGCTCTTGCTTAACAAGGCCAGCGCAAATTCTGCATTAACAGCCTCATGAACCCTTGCGCCGTTCGCCAGCAACTTTGCTTTCAGGATTTCTCTGCACACCGCGTTATCATCGACAATCAATACATCGATGTCGGCCAGATTGTTGCGCTTCCCGGATTCGGAATCGGATGTATCCCTTATCACCTCCAACCTGACTGTAAAGTAAAAGGTGCTGCCTTCTCCCTCTTCACTTTCCACCCAGATTTTTCCACCCATCATTTCCGACAGACTCCGCGATATAGTCAGCCCCAGTCCCGTGCCGCCATATTTTCGGGTAGTCGAAGAATCCACCTGAGTGAAACTGGCAAAGATAGCCTCCAGCTTTATCGCCGGAATACCAATGCCGCTGTCACTGACGGAAAATTGCAACATATCTTCATTCTTCGCATTCGGATCAGCGCCGACACGCAACACGACCTCCCCCTGTTGGGTGAACTTCAGGGCATTGCTGATCAGATTGAGGATGATTTGTCTGAGTCTGGCCGGATCGCCCATACGCTGGATTTTGACGTCTTCATCAACATGACACAGCAACTCCACATTGTTACCTGCCGCCTTCAGCGCATATATCTCGACAGACTCCTCCACCGTCTCCAGCAAATCAAATGCGATGTTCTCCAGCACCAGTTGCCTCGCTTCTATCTTGGATAAATCCAGAATATCGTTGACCAGGCTGAGCAAGGTATCGCCTGCCTTTTTAAATACACTGATATATGTTTTCTGTTCGGTATTGAGCGGGGTCTCCTCCAGCAAACCCGACATACCGATAATGGCGTTCAACGGCGTCCTGATCTCATGGCTCATACTGGCCAGAAATTCAGATTTAACTCTTGATGCTTCCAGTGCCTGATCCCGGGCCAGCGCAAGCTCCCTGGTTTGCTCCTTGACCTGTCTTTCGATGACGATATTTCTTTCTTTCAGTTCTTTTGATTGCTGATCTTTTGCTCTTACCAGCGCAATGATGAGCAGGGTAACCCCCACCCCAATCAACAAGGCATTGAACACCAGCTCCTTGTCGACTTCCTGCCAACCCAGTTCTTTATTGACGGCCAGCTTGAATGAATAGGACGGAAACTGGGTCAAACCGTCTTCTTCCAGTGTCGTTACGATCCAGCCGGTATCTGTTTTAACCGGCTTCCTGTGATAGAGCAATTGCCGTCCGCCAAGGCTGGAGGCATTGCTGAACATCGTCAGCGTCAACTCGGTATTGGTCACCGCGTTACCAAACAACTTTGCCGTATCCACGAGAACCCCTGTCAAAACGCGATTGTTATTCGCATTCCGGGTTTTCGGCTTCTTCTGATCAATCTGACCCGGATTCAGTATTTTGAATATCCAGTATTTTCTGCCCTCCAGTTCATCTCCATCCATAGCCATGGTCAGTACATCACCACTTTCGAGTATGCTCTGCAATGCTTCTTTATAGCTGCCCTGGTAGAGATCCTCCCCTTCCTGAAAATATTGCTGTTCTCTCATGACCTGGTATTGAACCGGAATCCTGATATCCTCCCGAACAGACAATGCGTCATTTTCTATCAATACCGGACTGTAAATCACACCTTCAATGAATTTATGTTCCTGTAACAGCGTATCGGTAAAAACAGTAAACTGTTTTTCGTCAAGGTCCGGATTGGCCATGAAAAAGGCCGTGAAATTATTGGTGACATGATGTGCAGATCGCACATTTCTGGCAATGGACTCTCTAATTGAAAACGACTCGAGCGTGAATTCCTTTTTATTGCGCTCCAGCGCATTATTCCAGGTAATTGAAATAAGCGTAATACTGAAAGCCAGTCCAAGTGCAATGGTAACAAAATAAACAAACCAGGGTCCCTTCTGTTGCTCCTGGCTAGAAGCCATATTGCCTCCTCATTTACTCGAGAACGACATCAACACGTTGCAGATAATCTGCCATAGTATTTATCAGTTCTTCGATCAGGCTGATATTCTGTTCTTTTGCCGCAGTCTCGATCCCCGCCCCGATCTCCGACAAACCATCAAATCCATAACCGCCGCCAACACCCTTGAGGCTATGCCCGATTGATTGCAGTGTGCTGATGTCCTGCTCTGCCAGCGCCTCTCGCAGCCTTTCTATGTCCTTGCCCCTGTTCTCCAGAAAACCGGGAATCAACTCTTCCAGATCAGCGTCTACCCTTACCACTATTTTATCGTCAGTCATCTCATTCACCCCTTACAAATTATTACCAGTTTGAACGAAGCTTATTCAAGTCTTTGAAATATATATATTTTCGTATCCCCCCATTCCGAAAAAGTGGCACATTGGATTTTGGTATGCTTATGAATGAATCGAATGAAGGGCTTAAATCAGTAGCATTCATAATTAAGTCTTTGATTCATCATTATTTTTTCTAAAATCTGCGGGACTGATATTGTGCTGGTTCAGCAATTTATAGAATTCTGTACGGTTACGTCCAGCGATCCTCGCAGCATTGGCGACATGCCCCTGGCTGACCCGTAGAACGCTGATTAAATAATTCCTTTCGAACTCGTGTTTCGCCTCTTTCAGGCTCTGCATGGGAGCAGGCTGATCTTGCAGTGCTTTTTTAACCAGGCTAAGCGGTATCGTCTCCGTCTTGCTGAGCGTCACACATAATTCCACAACATTGATCAACTGTCTGATATTGCCCTGCCATGAGCCCGTCAATAAATAATCCATCGCATCAGGGGCAAAATGCTTGGCATTGCCCTTGTTCAACTCTGCACGTTTTTGCAGAAAGTGGACAGCCAATAGCGGAATATCCTCCCGCCTGTCGGCGAGCGACGGCATTTCAATTGGCACCACTTTCAGGCGGTAGAAAAGATCTTCTCTGAACTCACCCTCTTTTACTGCCGCATCCAGATCCTGATGTGTCGCTGATATTATTCTCACATCAACGGGGTAGGACTTTGTCGAACCAACAGGCCTCACTTCGAAATCCTGTAATACACGGAGCAATTTCACCTGTAAGGATAATGGCATATCACCGATTTCATCAAGAAATAATGTGCCATTGTTGGCCGCCTGAAACAGCCCGTCATGACGGGCACTGGCACCGGTAAACGCTCCTTTCTCGTGACCAAACAACTCAGACTCCAGCAACTGCTCCGGCACAGCACCACAATTCACGGCAATAAAGGGCTGATCACGACGATTGCTGACTTTGTGTATTGCCTTGGCAATGACTTCCTTGCCCGTACCGGTAGCACCGCTGATAAAAACTGTCACGTTGCTGTCACCGACCAGCTCAGCCAGATCGACCACCTCCGCCATCACCTTACTCTGATAAATGATTTCATTATCCTGAGCAGAACGATTTCGGTTGGCAAGTTGATGTGAAGACAGACGCAAGGCTCGCTTCACCTGTTCAAATAACTCTTCTTTGTTGATCGGTTTGGTGAGAAATGCTGAAGAGCCTAAATGTGTTGCCTTTACCGCATCCGGTATTTTTGCCTGACCACTTAACATAATGACCGGCAGCAGAGGACTGTCGCTGTGAATGGTCGACAACAGCTCCATTCCACTCATACCGCCCATAAACAAATCAGTGATAACGAGATTCGGCCGCAAGGTTTGCATCTGGCCCAATGCCTCCTCCCCGGAAGACACCGTCACGACATCGAAACCCTCTTTACCAAGCCAGGTGGATAACAACGACAGGATGTCATCGTCATCATCGACGACCAGAATACGGTATTTGGCTTCGGCTTTCTTGCTCATCGCTTCCCGGATCTTTTTCTATTCCACCGTAACAGACTTGGCCAGATTGCGTGGTTGATCCACATCCGCACCTTTCAACACCGCCACATGATAGGAAAACAACTGCAAGGGCACGGTATACACAATAGGGGCGATAAGCTCATCCACAGGCGTCATCTTAATCACATGCACGCCCTCGCTGTCTTCCATGTCCGCGTTGGAATCCATAAACACATAGAGCTGGCCTCCTCTGGCCCGGACTTCCTGCAGGTTCGATTTCAGTTTTTCCAGCAAATCATTGTTCGGTGCTACCGCCACCACCGGCATGTCCTCATCCACCAGTGCCAGGGGGCCGTGTTTTAACTCCCCTGCCGGATAGGCCTCGGCATGGATATAGGAAATTTCCTTCAGCTTCAGCGCCCCTTCCATGGCCACCGGCAACATGGTGCCACGCCCCAGATACAATGTATGATGTTTATCATTAAATTGCTCTGATAACTCTTTGATTTTACCGTCTAATTCTAGCATTTGATTGATGTGCCCGGGCAAACTCTCAAGCAGAGCGGTCAGGTCTTTTTCCCTATCCTTACTCATGCCTCGCTGACGCGCCAGCAGCAACACCAGCATAAACAGGGCGGTTAACTGTGTCGTAAAAGCCTTTGTCGATGCCACGCCAATCTCGGCCCCGGCCCGGGTCAAAAAGACCAGATCCGACTCTCGTGTCACAGAACTTTCCGCTACATTGCAGATAGCCAAAGTGCCACAGTAATTCAGCGTGCGTGCAAGCTGCAGTGCCGCCAGCGTATCCGCCGTTTCTCCCGATTGTGAAATCGTGACAAACAGGGTTCCCGGTGCCACAACAGATTGGCGATACCGATATTCACTGGCCACTTCAACAGAACAATGTACACCTGCTATCTCCTCCAGCCAATATCGTGCAACCAGTCCCGCATGATAACTGGTGCCACAGGCCACGATATGCACGGCCCGGGTTTGATCCAGAATGGCTTCTGCGGCCATACCGAACGCTTTCTCAATCACCTGTCCATTCAACAGCCGTCCTTCCAGCGTATCCGCGATGGCCACCGGCTGGGTGTAGATCTCTTTCAGCATGTAATGTTTGTAGCCGGATTTATCCGCCGCATCGGCAGACAACTCGGACAGGGTGACAGCACGCTCGACCCGCTCACCCCTGAAATTGTATATTTGCAGGGAGTCGCGGTGTACGTCGGCAATATCACCCTCTTCCAGTATGATGAATTGCTGAGTGACCGGCAGCAGAGCAAACTTGTCCGATGCAATAAAGTACTCACCAATACCGACACCGATAACCAGCGGCCCACCGCGTCTTGCGGCGATCAGGCGGCCCGGTTCAGCTTCACTGATCACACCCAGGGCATAGGCCCCTTGCAGTTGTTCAATGGTGTCCTGGACGGCTTGCAGCAGATCCTTACCTTCCTGCAGATGCTTGTGCACCTGATTGACGACGACTTCAGTATCGGTCTCGGATTGAAATTCGTAACCTTCACGAATTTGATCGGCCCGTAGTTTTTCATGGTTCTCAATAATACCGTTATGCACCAGCGCCACCTGGTCCCGGCAGATATGCGGATGGGCGTTGTTAACACTGGGTTTACCGTGTGTCGCCCAGCGCGTATGGGCGATACCCGTACTGCCCTCCAAAGGTTCATTCTCCAGTGCGGCAGCGAGTTTATTCACCTTCCCCAGTACCCGTGCACGCTCCAGCTTTGCCGAATTACCCAGAATAACAAGACCGGCTGAATCATAGCCTCGATATTCCAGCCGTCTCAGCCCTTCAATAAGAATCGGACTCACATCTCTTTGTGCTACGGCGCCAACGATTCCGCACATTGTTATTCTCTCGCCATTCTCATAATTTGTTTGAATTATGCCTTCAATCAGCCAGGTGATCTTGCCTTTCGACTTTCTTGACAGGCTATCGGGTCTTACACGAAAAATATTCGAGACAGGATCCGGTATACAGCCCTGGAAAAGTGGTCGGGGCGAGAGGATTCGAACCTCCGACCCCTGCAACCCCATTGCAGTGCGCTACCAGACTGCGCCACGCCCCGACATTAAGCCCATGAACAAGCCAACGGACCTTACTAACAGGAAAGACTACTGCTACTCCATTAAGCTGATCTTGAAAGAGTACCAGAATAACACCTTGGTGAAATATTATGCTTATTGATACGATGACACCTGAAAAGGGGCAATGCCAACATCGGCAGGCACCGGCATACTTATCGTCTTAACAGATCCAGTACTTCTTCCAGTTCAGAACGAAGCTGACGAATAATTTGCTGGCTCTGGTTAGAATCATCACGTGCCTCGTCCCCCGACAGGCGCTGCCTGGCCCCACCAATAGTAAAGCCCTGCTCATACAGCAAACTTCTGATTTGTCTGATGAGAATTACATCGTGACGTTGATAATATCGGCGGTTACCACGGCGCTTTAACGGTTTTAATTGTGGAAACTCCTGTTCCCAATAACGTAAAACGTGCGGCTTGACCGCACAAAGATCACTTACTTCGCCTATCGTGAAGTAACGTTTGCCGGGGATGGCCGGTAATTCACTGTTGTTGGACGCTTCCAGCATATGCTTCTACTCTAGCTTTTAGTTTTTGGCCAGGACGAAAAGTGACAACACGGCGCGCACTTATCGGAATTTCCTCACCTGTTTTCGGGTTTCTACCAGGGCGCTGATTTTTGTCTCTTAGATCAAAATTACCAAAACCGGATAATTTCACCTGATTGCCTGATTCCAGCGCTGATCGGATTTCTTCAAAAAACATCTCTACAATTTCCTTGGCTTCACGCTTGTTCAGACCAAGTTCTTCGTATAATTTTTCGGCCATATCGGCCTTGGTTAGTGCTGCCATATTATTCTCTCAGTGTCGCACCAAATTCAGAATGGAGAGCTGCCAGAATCCTGAGCATGACACTCTCGACCTCCTCATCCCTAAGAGTGCTAGAAGATCCCTGAAAGGTCAAGCCCAAAGCAAGACTTTTTTTCTCTATATCAATACCTTCCCCTTGATATAGATCAAATAACTCTAGGTTGTTTAACAGCTCCAGCGCCTCTGATTCTATGCAGCTTATGATCTTGTCAATGGCTATATCCCGATCGACTAATAAGGAAATATCACGTTTCACAGTTGGGAATTTAGAGATTTTCGTGTATTTTAATATCTTTTTCGCCGTAATTTTCGACAATTCAAGTTCAAATACATGGGCTGTCTGTGGCAGATCAAATTCTTTCAATAAGCTGGGATGCAAGGCCCCCATAAGGCCAACAGATTGATTTTCTATGAAGATTTCAGTCGATTGTCCCGGATGTAGAACAGCATGTTGAATAGCAGCATATTTGATCTTGTCAGCTCCATTACCTCGTTGGACAAGTGCTTCTATATCACTTTTCAAATCATATATATCACTTGAGGTATATGGATTATCCCATTGTTTTGGATATATATTTCCTGATATTATACCAGCAAGCATTAACTCCTGTTCCAATTTCCCGTCTTTTCGAAACACCCGACCGCATTCGAACAATCTTGCCCTGTCCTGCTGTCGATTATGGTTATAGGCCAGCGTGCTTATCAGTCCGGGTAACAAACTGTAACGCATGACATCCAAATCTGAAGAAATAGGATTCAACAGAGGAATGGCATTCACTTCGCCGAGTATTTTTTCCTGCAGGGATTTCTCAACAAAACTGTAGGTAATGACCTCGCGATAACCACGGTTCAACAAACATTGCTGTAGTTCAGGCAGCTTGTTATCGGCATTGTGCTCATGCATGCGCAGACTTGCCCGTGGTGCGGTACTGGGCATATTGTTATAGCCATAAATACGCGCTATTTCCTCTATTAAATCGGCCTCAATTCGGATATCAAAACGAAACGAGGGCACACTTACCTCAAAACCTGTCTCAGACTCCGCTACCTGTAGTTCCAGTCTCTGCAGGATTTGTTTGACTCTTTGCGCTTCAATTTCCACACCGAGTACACGCGTCAGCGTATTCAGATCCAGCTTCACCGGAGGCCGAAGGGGAATGCAGCGGGGCTCGGCCGCAACAACAACAGGCCCTGCACTGCCGCCGCAAAATTCTATCAATAATGCTGTCAGCCGTTCCAGCGCCATCTCCTGCAATTCAAAATCCACACCACGTTCATAACGATGTGAGGCATCTGTATGCAAGCCATAGGCCCTGGCACGACCGGCGATGCTCTCCGGGTCAAAGTAGGCACTCTCCAGAAACAGGTTGCGACTGGTATCCGATACCGCCGTGTCCAGCCCCCCCATGATACCGGCCATGGCAACAGGACCATTGTCATCGCTAATCAGCAGCGTATTCTCCTGCAATGAGTAGAGCTGCCCATCCAGCAAGGTCATTTCCTCACCGCCATTGGCAAACCGCACCAGAATTTCACCCTGGAGTTTGTCATTATCAAAAGTATGCATGGGTTGCCCCAGTTCCAGCATGACGTAGTTCGTCAGATCCACAACAATGTTAATGCTGCGAAGATCCGCCCGGCGCAGTCTCTCCAATATCCAGTCCGGCGCTCTTTCAGCCATATCGATATTACTGATAACGCGTCCTGCGTAGCGCGGACAGGCCTCGGCAGCCTCCAGAGAAACACTTCGCTGCTGATCGCTATTCACCTCAACCCTGCTCTGTTTCGGTCTGTTGACTGACAAGCCGTTTAAAACACCCACCTCACGGGCTATGCCCGCCAGACTCAGGCAGTCTCCCCGGTTGGGAGTGAGTGACAATTCAATAACCTGATCGTCCAGGCCGAGATATTCAGCTAAATCCACCCCCGGTTCAGCACTGTTGTGTAACTCAAACAGTTGCTCAGCATCGCTGGACAGACCCAATTCCGCGCCCGAACATAACATTCCTTCAGATTTCACGCCTTTGAGTACGGTCTCCTTGATCTCAAGCCCCCCTGGCAAGGTGGCGCCAGGCAATGCCAACGGAAAACACCGGCCGGCCGCGACATTGTCCGCACCACACACGACGGCAGTGATGCCTGTACCGGAATTTACCTGACAAATCTTCAGTTTGTCTGCATCGGGATGTGCCTCAACCTGTTCTACGCGAACGACGATGACATTATCGAACCGTGCCGCACAGGATTCGACCCCCTCCACTTCAAATCCGGCCATGGTCAGTTGTTCGGCCAGTTCCTCCGTCGTCAGAGAAGGATCCACCCACTGCCGCAGCCATTGTTCACTAAGTTTCATGTAATACCTGTTATTGCGTAATTTGAAATAAGCTGAAAGTTCAAGCAAACTGCTGTAGAAACCGTATATCGTTTTCAAAAAACAGTCGTATGTCGTCAATACCATATTTCAGCATAGCCAGACGTTCAACGCCCATACCAAAGGCAAACCCGGAATATCGACCGCTGTCAATTCCCACATTCTCCAGCACATTCGGATGAACGATGCCACAACCCAGTATTTCCAGCCAGCCGTTGTTTCCCATAATATCGAGTTCTGCCGACGGTTCAGTAAAAGGAAAATAGGAGGGCCTGAGTCGTGTCTGTATGTTTT
>JAJRTU010000122.1 GCA_024278135.1 Gammaproteobacteria bacterium | reverse complement strand
GAGCGGCGTTTTACAGGATGTACGGTACGCCGCGGGCGCATGGATGCGCAGGAGCGGCGTTTTACAGGATGTACGGTACGCCGCGGGCGCATGGATGCGCAGGAGCGGCGTTGTTCAGGATGTACGGTCAGGGTTAAGGCTCCTGCAAACCCTAAGTACCTACATCCATGTAGACAACACCGCGGGCGCATGGATGCGCAGGAGCGGCGTTGTTCAGGATGTACGGTCAGGGTTAAGGCTCCTGCAAACCCTAAGTACCTACATCCATGTAGGCAACACCGCGGGCGCATGGATGCGCAGGAGCGGTGTTGTTCAGCATGTACGGTCAGTAGCGACTGCATACGGAGAAGCAATTAGAGCCATCGGGAAAACAGATTAATGTACAGCGATGTATAACAACTTTCCGGATCACCTTGTTTAATGTGGAATGAGCTGCTTACCGCATTGGCCCTGGTGTTTATTCTGGAGGGCATCATGCCCTTCATCAACCCGGATGGATTGCGCAAGATGTTCGCTCTGGCATTACAATTAGACGATACTACCTTACGATTTATCGGGCTGAGCAGTATGATTGTGGGCCTGGTGCTACTTTATATTTTTCATTAAGTCATTATGAACAAGAAAAATCGCTGGCTGTTACCGGAGGGTATAAGTGAAATTTTGCCACCCCAGGCAGCTGAGATTGAAGAATTATGCAGGCAGATTCTGGACCTGTTCAAAGTCTGGGGATATGACCTGGTCATGCCCCCCTTGATCGAATACCTGGAATCACTGTTAACCGGCACAGGTGAAGATCTTGACCTGCAAACTTTTAAGCTGATCGATCAGCTCAGCGGACGGAGCATGGGATTACGGGCTGATATGACCCCGCAGGTTGCTCGTATTGATGCACATATTCTCAATAGTGAATTTCCTACCAGGCTGTGCTATCTCGGCACCGTTGTACATACACGACCCAGCAGCCATGGCGGTACCCGCGCTCCCCTGCAGGTGGGTGCTGAATTGCATGGTCATGCCGGTCCGCAAAGTGATGCCGAGATTTTGTGCCTGATGCTTAGAACATTAAAAATGGCAGGTCTGCAAAATGTGCATGTGGATCTGGGACATGTGGGTATTTACCGAGGTTTGTTGAGTGAGCTGAATTTAAATTCGGAGCAGGAGTCATTATTGTTCGATGCCCTGCAGCGCAAGGCCAGAGTGGAAATAGAGGTGATGTTCAGCGACTGGTCTGTGGCCGGTGATGTGGCGGAGATGTTGTTGAGTCTGGTTGATCTGAATGGTGATATTTCGGTGCTGGATGAAGCGCGTCAACGTTTGGCCGCTGCTGGTGAGGCGGTAATGGCCTGTCTGGATGAACTGGAGAAAATCGTATCGTTGTCGACAAGGCAACACAGGGATGCGCCATTGTTTTTTGATCTGGCTGAATTGCGGGGTTATCACTACTATACGGGTTTTACATTTGCCGCCTATATGCCCGGTCAGGGACAGGGTATCGCCTTTGGCGGTCGATACGACGATGTCGGCAAGGCATTTGGGCGGGCCCGACCTGCCACCGGTTTCAGTGCCGATGTCAAGACACTCTTTTCCCTGTCGAAAAAGAATGTCGAGAGCCGCTCGGCTGTTTTTTCGCCCTGTTCTGAATTGCCGGGGCTGGATGAGATGGTGGAGAGTTTGAGAGCACAGGGCGAAATCGTTATTTTCGCCTTGCCCGGTCAGCCAGGTGGTGCGAGAGAGATGGGCTGTGATCGGCAGTTGGAGCTGAAAGATGGAAAATGGCAGGTGATGACTCTTTAACAACAATAATCAAATCTAGGCACGATAAATATATGGGTAAGAATGTAGTCGTTATCGGCAGTCAATGGGGAGATGAAGGTAAGGGAAAAATTGTTGATCTTCTTACCGAGCGTGCCGGCGCAGTTACGCGTTTTCAGGGTGGGCATAATGCCGGCCATACCGTGGTGATTGAGGGCAGGAAAACAATATTACATTTGATACCCTCGGGTATATTGCATGAACAGGTGCAATGTCTTATTGGCAACGGTGTCGTCCTGAGTCCCGCTGCCTTGCTGGAAGAGATCAGTATGTTGGAGAAAAATGGTGTCTCCGCACGAGAACGTATCGGCATTAGCGAGGCCTGTACGCTGATACTGCCTTACCATATCAGCCTGGATCAGGCGCGGGAAAAGGCCAGAGGCAATGCCGCCATAGGCACGACGGGCAGAGGCATAGGCCCCGCATACGAAGACAAGGTTGCGCGACGTGCGTTGAGAGTGGGCGATCTGTTACATGAGAAGCGCTTTACCGAAAAATTGAGAGAGGTGCTGGATTTCCATAATTTTTCCCTGGAACATTACTATAATGAAAAGCCCCTGGATTTTCGGAAGATGCTGGATGAGTCCATGACCATGGCCGGAGCCATTGCGCCGATGGTGATGGATGTCAGTGGACGTCTGCATGAAATACAGGAACAGGGCGGTAATATTATGTTCGAGGGTGCCCAGGGCACTTTGCTGGACATTGATCACGGTACTTATCCCTTTGTGACCTCGTCGAATACGACCTCCGGCGCTGCAGCAACAGGGACCGGTGTGGGTCCGAGAACGTTTGATTACATTCTGGGGATCACCAAGGCCTACACCACACGCGTGGGTTCCGGTCCTTTTCCCACTGAATTGTTTGATGCGATGGGTGAGCAGTTGGCTAAACGTGGTCACGAGTTCGGCGCGACGACCGGGCGGGCACGTCGTTGCGGCTGGTTCGACGCCGTATCTTTAAACCATTCTATCCGCATTAACAGCCTGTCGGGACTGTGCATTACAAAACTGGATGTGCTGGACGAAGTGGAGTGTATAAAGATTTGCCGGGCCTACAAGATTAATGGTGAAGAGAGAACAAGGCCTCCAGTGGGTGCCGAGGCCTTTGCTGAGTGCGAAGCGGTCTACGAAGAATGCCCCGGTTGGCAGGCGTCCACGCTGGGCGTAAAAGCATTGGAGGAACTACCGGAGAATGCGCAAAAATATCTGAAACATATCGAAGCCATTACCAATACGCCCATCGACATCGTCTCGACCGGGCCTGACCGGGCAGAAACCATTATTTTACGACATCCATTTGACTGATATTCAACAGGAGCATATGACATGAGCGCAAGTGAAGTGACCACTGCAGCCATACTTCTGCGTGATGATGCTGACGACGGTATTACCACGCTGACGCTGAATAGACCACAACAGTATAATTCTCTTTCCAGCGCACTGTTAACAGAATTGCAGTGTGCTTTGGATGATATTGCTCAGGACGGGAATATTCGTGTGGTCATTATCGCCGCTGAGGGCAGGGCCTTCTGTGCCGGTCATGATTTGAAGGAAATGCGATCCAGTGAAGACAGGGCCTTTCATAAAGCCTTGTTCAGCCAGTGTGGCAAAATGATGATCACGATCAACACAATGCCGCAACCTGTGATTGCCCGTGTACAGGGTATCGCCACGGCAGCGGGTTGCCAGCTGGTGGCGGCCTGTGACCTGGCTGTCGCCACAGAGGAATCCCGTTTTGCCGTATCCGGTATTAACGTCGGTTTATTTTGTTCGACACCGGCGGTGGCACTCAGTCGTAATTTACCTTGCAAGCAGGCCATGCAAATGTTGTTGAGCGGAGATTTTATTTCCGCTGAGAAAGCGCAACAGTTCGGTCTGGTCAATGAGGTGGTCAAGGCAGAAGAATTACAGGCGGCCACGCAGCACCTGGCAGAGAAAATCGCCGCCAGGTCATCGCTTGCGATCAAACTTGGAAAAGAGATGTTTTACCGACAGTTGCCGATGGACCTGTCCGAGGCCTATGCCTTTGCCAGTGAAAAAATGGCCTGCAATATGGATAGCGAGGATGCCCGTGAAGGCATAGATGCCTTCATCGAGAAACGGCAACCGAAATGGAAAGGATGTTAACTAATCATTGCCTGAAGACTGAGAATAATGAAGCAGGAAAATCAATATAACCTGGCACTGGACAAGAACGCGGCCAACTTCACACCGCTGTCACCTTTGACCTTTATCGAGCGTGCCGCCACAGTCTATCCTCTGCATACGGCTGTCGTATACGGGAGTATTCGCAGGACCTGGGCCGAGACCTATGAACGCTGCCGTCGTCTGGCGTCGGCGCTGAGAAACACAGGCGTGGAAAAAGGTGACACCGTTGCAGTCATGTTGCCGAATATTCCCGCCATGGTGGAAGTACACTTCGGTGTGCCGATGGCAGGTGCGGTATTGAATGCCCTCAATATTCGACTTGATGCCGATGCCATTGCTTTTATGCTGAAGCATGGCGAGGCCAGAGTGCTGCTGACGGACCGGGAATTTTCCTCCACAATCAAAGCGGCCGTCGCGCAACTGGAACAGCCACCGCTGATCATTGATGTTGACGATCCGGAGTTTAGCGGGGGAGAGTTTATTGGCGAACTGGAATATGAAGATTTTTTACAGGAAGGCCTCCCTGATTTTGAATGGCGGGCGCCGGAAGATGAGTGGCAGGCGATTTCCCTCAGTTATACTTCCGGTACCACAGGCGATCCGAAAGGTGTCGTAACCCATCATCGCGGTGCGCATTTGAATGCCATTTCCCATATTCTTTCCTGGAACATGAGCGCCCATCCGGTATATCTATGGACCCTGCCGTTGTTCCATTGCAACGGCTGGTGTTTCCCCTGGACGGTGGCGGCCCTGAACGGCACCAATGTCTGTTTGCGGGCGGTGCGAGCCGAAGCTGTTTTTGATCTACTGAAAAAGGAGAAGGTCACACATTTGTGTGGTGCGCCGATTGTTCTGAACCTGATGGCCCATGCCGACGAAAAACTGAAGCAGGGCATTGATCATCAGGTCAATGTTATGACGGCAGCGGCGGCCCCACCACCAGCGGTGCTCGAAGCCATGCAGGAAATGAATTTCAATGTGACCCATACCTATGGACTGACAGAAACCTACGGTCCCGCCGTGGTCTGTGCTTGGCACGAACAGTGGGATAGCTTGCCCATTACGGAGCAGGCTGAATTAAAGTCCCGGCAGGGGGTTCGCTATTCCATGCTGGAACAACTGGTCGTTGCCGATCCGGATACGCTGGAAGCGGTGCCCCATGATGGTGAAACCGTCGGTGAAATCCTGTTCAGGGGCAATATTGTGATGAAAGGTTACCTGAAGAATCCCCAGGCAACACAAAAAGCATTCGAGGGAGGCTGGTTTCACAGTGGCGATCTGGCCGTCTGTCACAAAGATGGCTATGTGGAAATCAGGGATCGGTCCAAAGACATCATCATTTCCGGCGGGGAAAATATTTCGAGTATCGAGATAGAGAAAACACTGTATCGACATCCAGCTGTACTGGAAGCAGCTGTGGTGGCACGGCCTGATGAAAAATGGGGTGAAACGCCCTGTGCCTTTGTGACGTTGAAAGATACTGCAAATGATATCAACGAGCAGGAATTGATTGACTGGTGCCGGGATAATATGGCGCATTTCAAAGCGCCGAAAACCGTTATTTTTACACCCTTGCCGAAGACCTCAACCGGTAAAATCCAGAAGTTCATTTTACGTCAACAGGCACAGGTACTGTCGACATGACGGATATCAATACGCTTCGGCGGGTGCTCAATAGCTATAAACGCATTGCAGTGGTTGGCCTGTCCGCGGACTGGTCACGACCCAGCTATTTCGCCGCAAAATACCTGTTGGATCATGGCTTCGAGATAATTCCGGTGAACCCTAAATATGACGAGATCCTCGGGCAGAAATGTTACCCGGATCTGCTGTCAATCCCTGACCCTGTGGATATTGTCGATCTGTTTCAAAAAACAGAACGTATACCCCCTTTCGTCGATGATGCTATCGCGACAGGGGCTAAACTGGTGTGGATGCAACTGGGGATTGTACATGAAGCCTCCGCACAAAAAGCACGCGATGCCGGTCTGGAAGTGATTATGGACAGATGTATCAAGATTGAATACGCGCGTTTGTTTGGCGGGCTGAATACCATCGGTGTCAACACGGGCATTATTTCATCGAAACGCCCCCTGTTTGTGAACCGTTAGCAAAATATTTTGCCTGACTATGCAATTGAGCGGATATCGAGAACAGTATTATGGCGGATAGAAAATTTGGCATTGAAACACTTTGTCTGCATGCAGGGCAGATCCCTGATCCTGTCACAGGTTCCCGTGCCGTCCCCATTCACCAGACCACATCCTATGTATTTGACAGCGCCGACCATGCCGCCAGCCTGTTCAATCTGCAGACTTTTGGCAATACCTATACTAGATTAACGAATCCGACCAATGCGGTATTCGAAGAACGCATGGCGGCTCTGGAAAACGGCCGGGCGGCGCTTTCGGTCAGTTCAGGCATGGCCGCACAGATGGTGGCCCTGCTGACCTTGATGGAAGAGGGGGATGAACTCGTATCCGCCGGCACCTTGTATGGCGGGACCTATTCACAGTTCGACGTTACCTTTCGAAAATTCGGCATCAGCACCACGTTTGTGGATTCCGATGATCCGGAAAATTTTCGTCGGGCCATTACCACAAAGACAAAGGCGCTCTACGCGGAGACGATAGGTAATCCATTAAACAATGTGCTGGATATTGAAGCTGTCGCCGCGATTGCCAAAGAGGCGGGCATACCGCTGGTGATGGACAGTACCTTCGCCACTCCCTATCTTTGTCGTCCCATCGATCATGGTGCTGATATCGTCGTGCACTCGGCCACCAAATTTATCGGCGGTCACGGTACCACGATGGGCGGTGTTATTATTGAATCCGGCAAGTTTGACTGGGACAATGGCAACTTTCCCGGCATGGTCGAACCGTCCGCGGGATATCACGGCATTCGCTTCTATGAAACCTTTGGCGATTTTGGCTTCACCATGAAGGCGCGCTGTGAAACCTTGCGAACACTGGGACCCGCCATGAGTCCTTTCAATGCCTTTATGCTGTTGCAGGGACTGGAGACTTTGCCGGTACGGATGGACCGGCATTGCGAGAATGCAGTAGGCGTCGCCCGCTACTTGCAGCAGCATGCTGCTGTATCCTGGGTAAATTATGCCGGTCTGAAAGACAATGCCTATCATCAGCAGGTGGAGAAATATCTGCCCAAAGGCGCAGGCTCAATACTGAGTTTCGGTGTCAGGGGCGGCATGGAAGCGGGGGCGACTTTTATTGAGAACGCACAGTTTCTCAGTCATCTGGCCAATGTGGGTGACGCGAAGACACTGATCATCCATCCTGCTTCCACCACGCATCGACAACTGACGGAAGAGCAGCAGATCGCCGCCGGCGTGACGCCGGACATGGTGCGCATTTCAGTGGGTCTGGAGACACTGGACGATATTCTCTGGGATCTGGATCAGGCATTGGCGAAATCACAGGAGTCCATGCGCTGACTGGAAATAGATACAATGTTTGTGGCCTGTACTGCGATTGGTACCTGGTTAAGGGGCTTTTCAGGGAAAGAGCACCTTAATGAAGTACCATTCACCTATATACCATTTGAGGAGTTATTGGGATGAGACGACAAATAGCAGTGGTTTTTATGATGGGTTTGATCTTTTCCGGCGTTGGCGTCGCCGATTCAATTGAAGACAAACTGCATGCAGCGGCCTTTGGTGAACATCGTTCTCAAAAAAATATTGATAGAAACACTTATCGTCACCCGGTCGCCACGTTGAAGTGGTTCGGTATCAGGGATGATATGACCGTTGTAGAGCTGTCTCCGGGCGGAGGGGGCTGGTATACGGAAGTGCTGGCACCTTTTCTAAGAGAGCAGGGAAAACTGTATGCGGCCAGTTTTAACAGCCAGTCCGAGGTCGAATACTTTCGCAGCAATGCGAAAAAATTCCTGGATAAAATGAGTTCGCGTCCGGATGTTTATGACAAAGTGATCGTGACCGAATTTGAAATACCGGGCAAGCCGGAACTGCAGCCGCAAGGTGAGGCCGATATGGTGCTGACTTTTCGTAACACGCATGGCTGGTTGAACAGCGACAGCGCAGAACAGGTGTATCAGGCGATGTACAGGGTGTTGAAACCCGGCGGAATTCTGGGCGTGGTACAACATCGTGGTAAAGAACACATGGTCGGTAAGGAGTGGTCGAAGAAGGGTTATGTTCCCGAATCGGTCGTGATCGGCCTGGCGGAACAGGCCGGGTTTCAGTTGCTGGGCAAGTCTGAAATCAATGCCAACCCGCTGGATACAAAAGATTATGAGAAAGGCGTCTGGACCCTGCCACCGGTATATCGTCTCAAAGACCAGGACCGGGATAAATATACGGCCATTGGTGAAAGTGACCGGATGACATTGAAGTTTATTAAACCCTGAAAATTAAATCACCCCGGCACTCGGTAAATGGGTGGCGGGGTGAGCGGCGGTAAATCAGCCTGGCCTAGATTGCCTGTTTTTGTGCCTTGATCCAGTCGTCAACGCGATGTTCAAGGATAGTCAGCGGCAATGCACCGCCACCGAGCACGGTGTCATGAAAGCCGCGAATATCGAAGGCCGCACCCAGTTCGGTCTTCGCTCTGGCCCGCAATTGTAGAATCTTCAGCATGCCCACCTTGTAGCTGGTGGCCTGACCGGGCATGACCAGATAGCGCCGTACTTCCGAGCGGACCTGGGCTTCAGGTGCAGCTGAGTTGGCCATGAAGTACTGTACGGCTTCCTCCTCGCTCCAGCCTTTGGCGTGCAGACCGGTATCCACAACGAGACGGATGGCACGCCAGATTTCCGAGCCCAGACGACCGAATTGTGAATAAGGATCGGCGTAGCTGCCCGGGATTTCTGCGGCCAGGAATTCGGCGTAGAGCCCCCAGCCTTCGGAATAGGCGCCAAAGCCTGCCTGGGTGCGAAAAGTTGGCACCTTGTCCAGTTCCTGGGCAATGGATATCTGCATATGGTGGCCCGGCAGGCCCTCATGATAGGCGATAACTTCCAGTTCCCGCTTCGGCAGCGCCGCCATATCGGAAAGATGGACGTAATAGATGCCGTTGCGGGAGCCATCCGGCGTGCCGGCGAAATAATGCTGGGCGGCACCGTCCTGTTCCCGGAAGGGCTCCACCCGTTTCACCACCAGGTCGGCTTTCGGCAGCATACCGAAATAGTTGGGCAACTCCGCCTTGATCCGTTCAATAGCCGCTGTCGCGTCCGCAATATAGGCCAGACGTCCGGCATCGGTATTGGGATAATAAAAGCGTTCATCATCCTTTGCCTGCCGCAAGTAAGCGAAAAAGGCGGGCAAATCCCCCTCGAATCCCACATCTATACGGATGTTATCCATTTCACCACGCAGTCGCGCCACCTCGGCCAGGCCAATCTTGTGGATTTCATCCGCATTCAGATGCGTCGTTGTCCAGTGGGCCAGAGAAGCATTGTAGAAGGCTTTACCATCGGGCAGGCTGCCGACGCCGGAGGCAAGTTCCGGCACATTAAGCATATCTTCGCGCTGCCAGGCGATGAGGTTTTCATAGGCGTTTTTCCAGTCGGACAACAGCGCCTCCCGGACGGCCTGTCTCAGACTGTCCGCCTGTCCGTTATTAATTTTTCCCTGCTCCAGCAGCGTCCCGATTTTTGCCTGCGCATTTGCCCAGATATCGTTATCGCTGCCGTTTTCATCAAAGGGGCTGCCGGAGATCAGCTTTTTAGCCTCGTCAATCACGAAGCCGAATGCGAAATGAGGTGGGTGAACACCGCTCTGCGCATTCTTCTTTGAACGTACGATCAGCTGTTCAATCGCCCGGGCCACTGCGCTGATCCGGGAAATATAGGCCTCCATATCGGACAGTTCATCGACCGGGTGGAAAGAGATGAGTAACTGGGGCAGGAAAGCATGGACCGATTGCATTTGGTGGAACACGTATTCATTGGTTCTGTAGGCATAGACGGCTTCCGCCTCTTCCAACTGATAGGCCCAGATGTCATAAGAAGTCCGGGCTTCGGCCGATAACAGGTTGCGATCGAATTCGCTCTGCATTTCGGCTACACTCCGGCGTTGCCATGCAAGTTGCTTCTCCTGTCCCGCAACGGAAAAGTCATCAATTTCACCATAGGCGGTTTTGCGCCCCAGAAAGGACTGCCAGATCGGGCTGAAGGCGAGTTCTTCTTCAAATTTGATGTCAAACCAGGCGTTGATGCGCTCGGTTTCGCTGGGCTGATTGTCTTCGCTGACGACGGAGCGCTCGCCGGCAAGGTTTTGGTTTACCGCAGGCGGCGTACTGGAATTGTCGCAGGCCACAAGCACGGTAGCGGCCAGAAATAGAATAAGAAACAAATGCACGATATTCCCCTTGAATATATAAATGGCGGCATCCTATTACAGGACATAGCATAAATCCAAGTTAATCCTGGATTCTCGGGATTGACCATCTGCAGGGATACAAAATAAACTGTGTGAACAGGGGGAGTTTCCGGCCTGTTGCTTTGCTGCAAAGGAGCGATCAGGACGAAGTTCTCGACATCATTATTAAGTTGTTTTTGGTGCCCAGGACGATGTGCAGGATGCACAAGTATCGCGATTGCATGGATGCAAAGGAGCGATCAGGACGAAGTTCTCGACATCATTATTAAGTTGTTTTTGGTGCCCAGGACGATGTGCAGGATGCACAAGTATCGCGATTGCATG
>JAJRTU010000121.1 GCA_024278135.1 Gammaproteobacteria bacterium | reverse complement strand
GCGACGGCTTTTCAGGGGGCAGGAATCGAATTCACGATGACTCTGTTCAAACAGCTCAATATCTGTCTCCCGGTTGAGACAGAAAAACACATGGCGCTTACCGTTTGATGACAACACGATGACCTGAGCATGAAACCGTCTGCCCGGACAGCAAATAAAAAAGGGGGCTTACAGCTCTTAAATTGCTGAGTAAAACGCCCGATGAAACCGGGCCTTTCTCTCAATTCAGAAAATTACCTGCGGACCTCACTCCTTTCAAATTCCCTTCGTGCCGACATCAATACACCGTATCGGCAGTCTCCGTGACTTACTTCATCTTGTTATACAGTCTTTCCCATTCCAGCGCGTCGCTGATAATTGTTTTCAAGTCATTAAATTCCGGTTCCCAACTCAGGATGGAACTGAGCAGACTGTTGTCCGCCACCAGTTCAGCCGCATCGCCGGGCCGCCTGTCACCCTGGATAATATTGAAGGGACGGCCGATGACCTCCTGCAGGGCATCCAGTACCTGCCTGACCGAGTAACCCTGGCCGTAACCACAATTGAGAACCAGGCTTTCCTTGCTGGATTGCAGGTATTCCAGCGCTCTGACGTGGGCCAGGGCCAGATCACTGACATGAATGTAGTCTCTGACGCAAGTACCATCAGGCGTGGCGTAGTCATTCCCGAATACGGTGATGTGGTCCCGTTTACCCAATGCGGTTTCGCAGGCCACCTTGATCAAATGCGTGGATTGCTTTGAACGCTGGCCCGTGCGCCGCTGTGGATCCGCCCCCGCCACGTTGAAATAACGCAGGGCGATATAGGTCAATGCAGAGGCATTCGCAGCATCTTTTAGGATCTGCTCGGTCATTGCCTTGGAATGGCCATAGGGGTTAAGTGGTGCCAACGGCGAGGACTCGGCAGCCGGCATGACAGCGCTATCACCATACACTGCCGCTGTTGAAGAGAAGATGAAGTTCTCCACCTGCTCTTTTATACAGGACTCAATCAGGTGCAGGGATACCAGCGTATTGTTTTCGTAATATTTAATCGGTTCCTCTACCGATTCTTCCACAATGATGGAACCGGCAAAATGCATGACCGAATTAATGTTGTACTGCTGGAACACGCTGGGCAACAAATCCCGATCACCGGCATTTCCCAGTACAAATTCACAGTCGTCCGGGATCGCCTCCTTCAGTCCGGTGGACAGATCATCCAGAATGACGACAGGATAGTCCAGCTCCCGCAGGGCCAGAACAACATGACTGCCGATATAACCGGCGCCGCCGGTGACCAATACAGGTGTTTTTAACATAGCTCAGAAGTAAATATAAGAAGTTTCCATCGAATTAAATTGAACCCGGTGTCCCTGTCAACGAAAGACAAGCAGAGGGGCCATGGCGCGACAGTCATGATGACATCTCTCATGGTGGCAACTCAAGTGTTATTTCTTCTTATCGTCATCCCCATGAACGATGGCATGCAGACAGAAAACAACGTCGAGTCAAAAATGCCGGGCTTCAGTCAGTTCTGCCCCCCTGATTGACGTTGACAGCCGCGCCAATTCAGTACTGGATATACTGTGAAATATCGCTACACTGCCTGCCGATACTACAGTCCGGAAGCACTGCACATCTTCAACTTCGCGCAAGACCTTAAATGAATATCCTGACATATATTGGACTGGCCCTTGGCCTGTTAATGCTCATCTCGCTGTTGATTTGGCAAGGCGTCATCGATGTTCTCCAACTGCTGCTCAGCTCGGGCTGGAGTCTGCTGTGGCTGCCGCTCATCTGGCTGCCCAGTTTCATTCCGGCCACACAGGGCTGGCGGATGTTGTTCAAATCCAGACAATCACCCGAGTTTGTACATGCCTTTCTGGCCATGTGGATGGGCCGTGCAGTCAACAACCTCCTCCCTGTCGCCAGTATCGGCGGGGAAATCGCCAAAGCCCGCCTGATTAGCCTGTGGGGGATAAAAGGCATTGATGCGGCGGCTTCGGTCATGGTGGATAAGGTCGTACAGGCGATTTCGGTGGCCCTGTGGGGCTTCATCGGTGTCTCCAGCCTGCTCTATCTCAGCAACAATAATACGCTGGCCCTGTATGCCTTTATCGGTTTTGCCGTGCTCGCACTCGGTGCCATTGGCTTTCTGTATGTACAAAAAGCCGGATTACTGGGTATTTTGGCCCGGCTTGGCGGTAAACTGATCAAGACGGAGGCCTGGGAAGGCATCAGCTTCAACGCCCGCGAGATTGATGCTGCCATCATCGAGGTTTACGCCGCCAAAACCCATTTCTGCATGGCGATTGTTTACCGGACACTGGGACTGGCCCTGCAAACGGCTGAGGTATGGCTTGCCTGCTATTTGCTGGGTTACCCCATCGGCATCATTGAAGCCATCATGCTGAAAAGCCTCACCTCCACCTTGAGCGATGTCGCCTTTGTCATCCCCAACGGCTACGGTATCCAGGAAGGTGCCTTTATCCTGGTCGGGTCGCTGGTCGGTCTTGATGCCAATACGGCCCTCGCCGTGTCGCTGGCCATTCGTATTCGTGATTTGCTTTTCGATCCGGCTGGACTGATGACACTGCATCAAATTGAAAGCCGTCAATTTTCCAAACGAAAGTTGATCAAACAGAACGCCAGCGACGAAAATGCCTGATGCGGCAGAGCCGGGCCTGAAACGGGATACAGATCCTCACAGGGACGCTGAAAACCTGATATAAAGGTGATAATTTTTCTATCAGGGCCAAGTTTGTCATAATGTCGCTCAACTATTTATAGTGCTGTCGGACATGAACAAACAGACTAAATCGGAAGCAGCCTCCAGGCCAAGTCAGGCCGACTATGCTTATCAGGATCGTATTCTGAAAGGGGTATCCCGTACTTTCGCACTGACCATCCCGCAATTACCCCCCGACCTGTCCTGCGTCATCAGCAATGCCTATCTGCTCTGTCGTATCGCCGATACCATTGAAGATGACAAGGATATGCGCTTTGAACAAAAGAAGATATCTGCCGAGCGTTTCATTGAGGTGGTCGCTGCCAGGGAAGACTCAGAAACCTTTGCCCGTGAATTACATGCACTGTTGTCGGACAGTACATCTGCTGACGAACGCGATCTCATCGACAATACCGCCACGGTAATACGCATCACCCACAGCTTCAATCCCCGGCAACGCCAGGCACTGGAGCGCTGCATACAAGTGATGACCGAGGGTATGTCCCGCTACCAGGAAGTGAATGTGAAAAATGGCCTGCAGGACCAGAACGACATGGATAATTACTGTTATCACGTCGCGGGCGTGGTGGGGGAACTGCTGACTGAACTGTTCTGCGATCATTCACCTGAAATCAACCGGCACTACGATGAACTGATGACGCTTGCCGTTTCTTTCGGCCAGGGTCTGCAAATGACCAATATCCTCAAAGATATATGGGAAGATCAGGGCCGCGATATGTGCTGGCTGCCTCGTGACGTGTTTACAGAGTACGGGCTTGATCTCAGCCACCTGTCCGCAGGCAAACAAACAGCGGGCTTCCAGCAGGCCCTGCAACAACTCATTGGCCTGGCCCGTTCCCATCTCGCCAATGCCTTGCGCTATACCCTGCTCATCCCGGCAGATGAGACCGGGATTCGACGTTTTTGCCTGTGGGCACTGGGCATGGCTGTGCTGACCCTGCGCAAGATCAATAACAACCCCGACTTCAACGCCGGTCGACAGGTCAAGATATCCCGTCGCAGCGTCAGGGCGACCATCCTGTTCACCAATGTCCTCACCCGCCAGGATGCCCTGCTGACATTGCTGTTCAGACTCACGGCCAGGGGCCTGCCGGAGAGAAAGCTGGCGGAGAAATTTACACCGGCCGCCGGTACCGGCTGAACAACAGCGCTGCCAATGGAAGGATCTTGACGAAGATCGGCATTGTCACCGCATTGCGCGCGGAAGCGACCTGTCTGACGTCTGACAGATTGACGCCGTGCGTACCCGTCCATCTCAGCGAGCAATTATTGCTGGTACTCAGCGGCATGGGCGCCAGCCGGGTCAATGCCGCCACCAACGCATTATTGTCCGAGGGTGTGGACGCTTTGATCAGCTTTGGTACGGCCGGTGCGCTTGATACCGGACTGAAAGCCGGTGACATCATCATCCCGGAGAACATTATTGACAGCAGTGGCAAGGTGCTGTCGCTGTCTTCATCCTGGCGAGATAAAACTGTTCAACAATTGCGCCAGGGCCCTGCCCGCGTATACGACGGCAATATGGCAGCTGGCGATACTGTGATCGCAGGTATCGCCGACAAGCACGCCCTGCACGAGCAAACTGCCGCGCTGGCCGTTGATATGGAAAGTGCCCTGATTACAGCCACTGCCCGCCATCACGCTCTACCGGCCTTGACTGTACGGGTCATTGTCGATGCGGCAGACAT
>JAJRTU010000120.1 GCA_024278135.1 Gammaproteobacteria bacterium | reverse complement strand
GTACCGGCAAGGAACTGGTAGCACGCGCATTACATCAGCAAAGCCGCAGACATGACGCCCCCTTTGTTGCAGTCAATTGTGCCGCTTTGCCTGAAGCACTTCTGGAAAGTGAGCTGTTTGGACACACCAAAGGCGCCTTCACCGATGCCAGGTCAGAGCGCAAAGGCCTGTTTTTGCAAGCTGACGGCGGCATCCTGTTTCTTGATGAGCTGGGGTCATTGCCACTGGCTCTGCAACCCAAACTTCTCCGGGTCCTGGAAGAGCACTGTGTTCGAGCGGTGGGTTCCGACAAGGAGGTACCGTTTAATGTCAGGGTCATCGCGGCAACAAACAGCGACCTTGAATCGGCTGTTGAAGAAGGCCGGTTCAGAGAGGATCTTTTCTTTCGTATTAATGTTATTCAGCTTGAAATACCGCCGCTTCGGTCTCGTGGAACAGATATCCTGTTGCTGGCACAGTATTTTCTTGAGCAGTTCGTCGCTCGCTCGAATGCGCGCGTGGCGAAAATGTCGGATACCGTTGCCGAAAAACTGCTTGCTTATAACTGGCCGGGGAACGTACGCGAGCTCAGGAACGCCATTGAGCACGCGTCAGTGCTGGCACGCCACGAGCAAATCATTGTCGACGACTTGCCTAAAAATATTCGGGCTTATCGTCATCCTCATATTATCGTTGGCAACAACAACCCTGCCGAGCTTGTTTCAATGGAAGAAGTCGAACGTCGTTATATTCTCCATGTATTGGACACGGTTGCTGGAAACAGGACGCTGGCGGCTCGAGTTCTCCGGCTCGATCGCAAAACCCTGTACCGAAAGCTCCGCCAGTACGGCGAATCGAAAAACTGAAAGTCTGATTATCGGGAGACTTGTCCCGACCTTCGGGTGAAACCGATAAAAGATCCGGTGTTGCAAAAGACCAGGTTAGCAACAAATTTGCCGGCAGGTCGGAACCCTCCGCCTCGAAATCGTCCGCTACATCCTCCAGACACTCCTTTATCTTAGCTCCCCCGAAGATGGGGCATTTATTCCTGTTGGGGCATAATGCCTCATGTTGTTATTTTCCAAGTCATTGTTATTACTATATTTATAGCTTGGCATGGGATTCGCTTACTCGATATTGTCGAAACAAAAAATGACGATAACAGGAGGCATAAACCGATGGCAGCTATTGATGAAAGTCGAGATTTGGAAAGTCAAAAAGAGTCAAAGAAAGCGATGCGTATTCTGCTAGCCGAAGATGATTACGACATGCGAACGCTGTTGGCAGAATCACTTCGCGGAGCGGGTTACGACGTTGTCGAATGTCCTAATGGCTGGAGTTTGCTGGAAAACCTTGGCAATTACGTATTGCCCGGATCGCAACACAAAGAAGTCGATCTTGTCATTTCCGACATCCGCATGCCTGGCGTCACCGGTTTGGAGATTCTTGAGGGTCTGCAACAGCTCAAGGATTGCCCTCCAGTCATTTTGATTACCGCTTTTGGTGACAGGGTGACCCATGATCAGGCGGAAAAGTATGGTGTTGCTGCGATGTTCGACAAGCCCTTCGATATGGATCAATTTTTAACCAAAGTCCGGGACATCGCCTCGTGTGTCAATTAGACAATGTTATTGAAATCACTCCATGTAGATGAATACAGGCAAGGAACAAGAAAATGAATGAGACAGTTAGCAACACGACGATAACAGAAAAACCTGTAAATCCTGAAAACGAAACAGCGGCTCAGCGTATTTTGATTGCAGACGATGATCTTGAGATGCGGAGGATGCTGGCGTGGTCGCTTCGTGACAAGGGCTTTGAAGTGACCGAATGCAGCGATGGTGACTGTCTGATGAAGCGACTCGGTTTTCTGGAGCCCCTGGAGGAAGCGGAGATCTTTGATCTGATTATTACCGATATTCGAATGCCGGGTGTGACGGGCATGCAGGTACTTGAAAGTGCCGTAGAGTACGGGAATGTTCCTCCCATGATTCTGATCACAGCATTTGGTGACGAGCTTACCCATGCCCGGGCAGAAAAGCTCGGTGTGGCGGCGATGTTGGATAAACCCTTCGATATTGACGATCTGCTGGCCAAAATCGATCAGATTTTACCCCCTCATCTGCGCGCCATCACTCAACAGCAATGCTCACCCGGCGAGAAAACGCCTGTCGCCCGCTTTCCTGTGGATATTATATTCCGGCACGGTTGCGAGTCCGATCCGGTCCGGAATCTTGTGCTGGGGCTGGCGGCCAAACTGGATCGTTTTGACCCGCTTGTTCAGCACTTGCAGGTGGTCATTGATCAGTCAAACCCCGATCAGCACCGCAAGCACCGGTATCTCGTCATGCTGACCGTTACCGGTGCCGGAAAGACCCTGGTGGCAAAGCATGATTCAGACAGGGACAAGGGGCATGAGAATCTCTATCTGGCCATCCAGACAGCTTTCGGAGCCCTTTATCGCCAGGTTAAAAAACACAACAACAAACGTAAACACCATAAATAACATTTATCAACTTGCAGAGGAATGAGCACAATGATCAAGTCGATTAAAAATCAAAAACAGCTGATGCAAATGAGACAATGGCTCAGTATTTCCATGCTTTGTGTCATCACCCTGTTGGCATTGGGACTGTTTTCACCTGCCGGCCATGCGCAGGATGACGGTATAGAACGCCTGCGAAAAACCGGACAGGCTTTCGCTGCCATTGCCAAAAAAACGTCGCCGGCAGTGGTGTTCATCAAGGTGGAGCAGAGGGTTGACGGGCAGCCGGCAGTGCAATTTTCCTCGCCGTTCGGCGGGCAGCAGAATCCTTTTGGCGAAGACTTTTTCCGGCGTTTTTTCGGTCCTTCCATTCCGCAAGGGCCCCAGCACCCGGATCAACAACAGCGGGTGATGAGTCAGGGATCCGGCTTCATCATTTCTGCGGACGGATATATTTTAACCAACAATCATGTTGTCGGTGACGCAGATAAAATCACCGTCAAGCTTGAAGACGGTCGGGAGTTTACCGCTAGGACCATCGGTACAGATCCGCGATCCGATATAGCCGTGATAAAGATTGATGCGAAAAATCTGCCCGTACTTGCCTTTGGGGATTCAGACGCGCTGGAAGTGGGTGAATGGGTGCTTGCAATCGGCAACCCCTTTGGTCTGTCTCATACACTGACTGCCGGTATAGTCAGTGCCAAGGGGAGAAGCAGTGTCGGGCTGGCCGATTATGAAAACTTCATACAGACCGATGCCGCCATCAATCCGGGTAACTCGGGAGGGCCCCTGGTCGATCTGGATGGCAAAGCTGTCGGCATGAATACCGCCATCTTCAGCCGCAGCGGCGGCTATATGGGTATCGGATTTGCGATCCCCATCAACATGGTCAGTTCAATAAAGGATCAACTGATAGAAACCGGAAGTGTCACCCGGGGTTATCTGGGCATCGTCATCCAGGAACTCACGCCTGAGCTGGCAAAATC
>JAJRTU010000119.1 GCA_024278135.1 Gammaproteobacteria bacterium | reverse complement strand
CCTGCTTATAAAACAAACAGCGAATGAATCAGGTTGATTGGTCGCTGTCAGCTACAGGTCCAACAACAGGAAGATGCGGAACAGGCGGGAAACCTGTACAGAAGTTGAATATTACTTTGCATGATCAGCTCGTGTGTCTATCGACCATCACGTTCAATATGAATAAGAAGCCGCCATTCTAATGGTTCATCTGCACAATTCAAGGGTGCCCGGAAAATAAATTCTGACGGGCTACACCGGGCTTTGCAATACCTGCTGAACACGATCGGCGAGGCTGTGTGCCAGCGTGTTGACCTGCACATCATCCTCTCCTTCCACCATGACCCGCACCAAAGGTTCCGTACCGGAGGGACGTAACAAAACACGGCCGCTGTTGCCAAGCTCATTTTCCACTTCCTTGACAGCATGACCAATGGCGGGAAACTCGCCCAGGTTCACCCGCCTGTCAAGTTTGATATTCACCAGTTTCTGGGGATACTTGATCATGCCGTTCTTGAGTTCGTAGAGCGAACGACCGCTCGCCATCATGGATTCCATCACCTGCAAGGCAGAGATGATGCCGTCACCGGTAGAGGCAAGATTCAAATTGATAATATGACCGGACGACTCACCACCGAGCTTCAGCCCACGTTGTTCCAGCAACTCCATGACATAGCGATCACCGACCGCAGAACGAAGAAAGCCGAGATCGAGCGACTCGATAGCGCGTTCCAGACCCAAATTGCTCATCTGAGTGCCGACTACCGCACCATTCAAGGTCTCTACCCTGGTAGCAGCGATAATGTACAGTGCTTCATCACCATCCACCACCTCGCCCTTGCTGTCTACCATGATTAATCTGTCACCATCACCATCCAGGGCAATACCTAGATCCGCCTGCTTATCCGACACAGCCTGGGCGAGATTATCCGGTGCTGTGGCGCCGTAACCCTTGTTAATATTGATACCATCGGGATTCACGCCAATACTGATCACTTCCGCTCCCAGCTCTTCAAACACATGCGGGGCAATATGATAGGTCGCACCATGGGCACAATCGATTGCTATGCGCAGAGAACTGAAGTCCATATCTGTCGCTATGCGACTTTTGCAATATTCTATATAGCGTCTTGGCGCATCTTCAATACGCTCGGCTTTGCCAAGTTTGCTGGAACTGACTACATCCATGGATTTATCCAGCTCAGCCTCAATGGCGAACTCAATGGTATCGGGTAATTTTTTCCCGTTGGTACAGAAAAACTTGATGCCGTTGTCCTGGAAAGGGTTATGGGATGCACTGATGACAATACCTGCCTGGGCGCGGGTATTTTGTGTCAGAAAGGCTATGCCCGGCGTCGGCATGGGGCCTATCAGGCGTATATCGACACCCGCCGCCGACAGGCCTGCCTCCAGCGCTGACTCAAACATATAACCGGATATCCGCGTGTCTTTACCGATGATGACAGGACCCTTACCTTCCTTGGCCAGTACCCGGCCGGCTGCCCAGCCCAGCCGCATCACAAACTCAGGCGTTATCGGATGGGTACCCACTTCACCGCGAATGCCATCAGTACCGAAGTATTTTTTCTTTTTAACAGTAATGGTAATAAGCCTTCAATTATCTAATATAGCCAGACCTGGTGGCTGCATAGCGCCCGTCTCGAGCAACATAGCGGGAAATTGATGTCAGGCGGGCTTGGGACCACCAACCGATGGTTTCTTACCGGTATCGCCGTCCTCTTTTCTTATCGTAACATCCTCGTCCACTATCCGTTTGTCACCGGATGCGCTGTCATCATCATCCCAGCCGGCAGGCGCTCGCGGTACTTTGCCTTCCATGATGTCGGAGATCTGATCGCTATCAATCGTTTCATATTTTATCAGGGCATCCGCCATCAGGTGTAATTTGTCGATATTCTCATTCAAAATAGTTTCGGCGCGAGTGTAATTAGCATCAATAAGCCGGCGCACTTCTTCGTCGATTTTCTGTTGCGTGCTACTGGAAATAGACGAGTGCTTCGTGACAGAATGCCCGAGGAACACCTCTCCTTCATCATCACTGTAGGCAAGCGGCCCCATCTTTTCCGACAGACCCCACTTACTGACCATATTCCGGGCCAGCTTGGTCGCCCTGTCAATATCATTACTGGCACCCGTCGTGACGGCATCCTTGCCAAAGATCAGCTCTTCGGCAATACGCCCGCCATACAAACTGCACAACTGGCTGTCCAGAAAACTCTTGCTGTAACTCAGCCGATCTTCCTCCGGCAGGAACATGGTCACACCCAGAGCCCGACCCCGGGGAATGATAGTCACCTTGTAAACCGGATCATGTTCCGGCAGGGAACGGCCAACAATGGCATGGCCACTCTCATGATAGGCCGTCAGCTTCTTCTCATCTTCGCTCATGACCATGGAACGCCGTTCGGCCCCCATCATGATCTTGTCCTTGGCCCGCTCGAAGTCCTCCATTTCAACCAGCTTCTTGTCACCGCGTGCGGCAAACAGGGCCGCTTCGTTAATCAGGTTGGCCAGATCGGCACCGGAAAATCCCGGTGTGCCACGGGCAATAATATTCGGTTTGATATCGTCACTGACGGCCACTTTTCGCATATGCACTTTCAGTATCTGCTCGCGGCCGCGAATATCCGGCAAGGGCACAACAACCTGTCGATCAAAACGCCCCGGTCTCAACAGAGCAGGATCCAGGACATCGGGTCTGTTGGTGGCGGCAATAACAATCACCCCT
>JAJRTU010000118.1 GCA_024278135.1 Gammaproteobacteria bacterium | reverse complement strand
CGCATCGGCGAAATAACAGCCTGTCACACCCAGACCCACCCCCTGTTTAATGGTCTCCAGAATGCCCGCATTGCTGGTGGAGCGGTGCAATACCTGATGCTGACCGAACAGTTTTTCCAGGCGCCTCAGCGTGGCACTGCGAAATATTGTCTCATCGTAACTGACAAAAGTGTGTTGTGTGAAGTCCTGCAGTTTTTTCGGCCGACCATGGCGCTGCAGATATTCTTTTGATGCATAGAGCCCGTAATGAAAGCTGATGGAGCGCCGCGTCACCAGATCCAGTTGTTGCGGGCGGGCGAAGCGGATCGCGATATCCGCCTCCCTTCTGACCAGATCCAGCGAGCGATTATCTACCGCCACCTCAAGATGCATGGCCGGAAAACGTTGGTAAAACTCGGGCAGTTTCGTGGGCAGCCAGCGGCTTCCCATCAGGTCGGTCAGCGTGATACGTACAGAGCCTTCCAGGCGTTGATTGGCACCACCGGCAATGCGCTCAATCGCATAGGCTTCCTCCGTCATTCGCCTGGCATAGGCCAGAATCTGTATTTTGGTCCTGATACGCGTGAATTCTCACGTATTGCCCTGTCGAAGCCCGTACGCAATACACGATAGCGGCGGCACCCGCCCAGGCAGATACCGCCGGTTTACGGGCTAGCCAGTCTGAGACCGGCGGGAAAATGGCGTTTGTCGGGCTGATAGAAATTGCGGAAACTGGCGCGTTGGATGATGGGCAGCGTGCAGGGGCTGCCGCCACGCAGGCTGAAATGCAGCTGATCAAACCAGGGCAGGGAATAGCCCTCGTAGGGAAAGGCCGCAAATCCGGGATAGGGATGAAAGGGGTTGTGACACCATTCCCAGACCTGAGCGCTGTCTTCCAGCAGCCCCGTTTTTTTTGCGCTTTCCCATTCATATTCATGGGGCAGTCTGGCCCTGGCCCATGTTGCCACGGCGTTGGCTTCGTGAAGACTCAGGCCGGAGACAGGCTTGTCAGCTTCCAGTGCAAAAGGTCCTTGTGCATCGGTGCCGTAGTAGTGCCCGGCCTGATCCCGACGCCAATGTTGTGGACGGGTGATGTTGTTATCCCTGCACCACTGCCATGCCGCCTCGCTCCAGTACTTTGCCGTCCGATAGCCCCCCGCAGTCATGAAACCAAGAAACTCGGCATTGCTGATCGCCGTTTTGCCGATTTGATACGCCGGCAGTTCGACACAAAAGCCGGGGCATTCATTATCATAATGCCGTAATCGATCCCCGGCACCGATGCGGTAAGTGCCGGATGGCAGCGCATGGTAATCCTGTCGTAGCGCCGCCGCCGTCAAAGGCACGCTCACCTTGAATGCTGCTTCGGTTTTCAGGTGACGCTGTGTCAGAACATATTTCGCTGTCTCAATATGCTGGGCATAGTGCTGGCAAAGGAAGAACAACAAATAGCTGTCCTGCATCAATGGTGCAGTACTTCGGGCGGCCAGCAGCTCTGCAAAATATGCCAGGTTCTGTTCCTGTGTCTGTGCCGCCCACGCGCAAAGTTGCTCATGTGGCGGCAGCGCGGCGCCACGCAAAGCCTTGACGGACAGTTCCGGGATATACAGCCCCTTTTGTTCATCACTGATTTTTTCCAGGCCGATGACGACTTCACGCAGCCAGTAGCTTTCGGTAAAAACGCAGTGGCCGAGATGCCAGCCCAGCGGGCTCAAGTCCGGGTGAAATTGCCGGGAGATATCGTCGGCGGGACAGCAGCGCACTGTCTCCAGCAAGCCTCTCTGGTGTTGCCGGAGCGTCGACAGCGGATCAGCAAACATCATATTGACAGTGTGTCTATCTCTCCCCGCCGATTGACGATTAACAGGGAATGCGGCTTCACTTCATGCCAATGTTCCGGCAAAGAGAAAGCTTCGGAGGCTATCACGACAGCGTCGGGATAGTGTGGATGTGTGTTGCTGTAGTAAAGAGAGGGGCACTGGGCACCGTTGACGGCATGCCGAGAGGCATAGAGGCTCTCACCATCGGCCATGATCATGTTCAGCAGGGCCGCCGCCTTGCCCGGCAAAGATCCGATATCCTGACTCGTTCGCTGCAGGGCATCCGGCGGTGACAGTCCTGCCGACAGATGTTGTTTCACCAGGGCAAAAAGGTATTCCGAATCGCTGTTGCCCTCGATCCGGCTGGCCATTGCTGCTGACAGGTGCTCATGCAGGGCGCGACGCGGGCCCTGGTTGAAATCGTCGATCCGGCCATTATGCAAAAACAGGTGTTTGCCGTCAGTGAAAGGCTGGGTGTTGGCCTGGTTGACGGCCTGTCCGGGAGTGGCGCTGCGCACGTAGGCCAGCCACAGCCGACTGTTCAGGCTGTGCCCCAGTCCGGCCAGATTGCTGTCGGACCAGATGGGCAGCGTACTGGTGTAGACCGCAGCCGGGCCATCCTGGCGATACCAGCCGAAACCGAAACCATCGGCATTCAGGCGGGTTCCCTGCAGTTGTTCGCTGGCCCAGGATTGTTTGATCAGACTGTGGGGCGCTTCATCCAGTAATCGATGCAACAGCAAATCCGCTCCCAGATAGGCGGCGAGACGGCACATGGTTTAGTCTTCGATGTTGACGTGACGGAGCATGCGGTACATCCTAGACGAGTGTCCTTAACATGCAAGTTGCTTTGTGTCGTAAACACTTATGCCCATCACGCTTGATTCGAAAAAACAATGGTTGTCAGGAGTCCGGCGACTGCCTTCCCCCAACTGTGATGAGAGGCCGGCCGGTTGTGACGTGGCGCTGGTGGTCATGCACGGCATCAGCCTGCCGCCACAGTGCTATGGCGGGCCGCACATCGACCAGCTTTTCACCAACACGCTGGATCCGAATGAACATCCTTATTTCGCCGAAATAGCGGATTTGCGTGTCTCGACGCATGTGCTGGTGGACAGACAGGGCGAGATTACCCAGTATGTCCCTTTTGATGCCCGCGCCTGGCATGCGGGCCGATCGGCATTCCAGGGGCGAACATGCTGTAATGATTTTTCCATTGGTATTGAACTGGAAGGTTGCGATGACCGGGCCTATGAGCCGGTACAGTATGACGTGGCCGCCGCGCTGGTCAAACTGCTGATGCTGCACTGGCCGGGGATCGGGAAGAACAGCGTCGTCGGCCACAGTGATATCGCCCCGGGACGCAAAACCGATCCCGGTGAGGCCTTTGAATGGGAGTATTTTTATTCCCTGCTGGAGTAACATAGACAAAGACAGGATGAGAAGAACCCTTATATGACACTAATAAGCATTTTGCTGGGTCTGGCGCTGGAATATAAACTCGGTG
>JAJRTU010000117.1 GCA_024278135.1 Gammaproteobacteria bacterium | reverse complement strand
TTGTTCGAGATAAAACGTTGCATTTTTTCACCTGTCGAGTGAGTTTTTCATGCAGGTGTATATTGCAATATTTTTTCTATAAAATCAACATGTTGTGTTGTTTTTTAAGCCAAAGATATTGTTATTTTGTCACGGATTAAGGCCATAGCGAAAACTGTGTATTATCAACGCATTGAGGCGGTGGCGGCTTGAACTCGATTAAATTGCAGCCATTCCCGGTGAAGGCCATTTGCAGCGCGGGATGATGTGATTTCCACCGCCCACGTGGCCTGCGAGGCCGTTCCCCGGCCGACCTCACGCCGGAAAACGCATTATTGACAATAACATATCGTCTTTTCTCGAAAAATCGACATATCTCTCCCTTCGCAGTGCCGATTCGACATGCGCAGGGCCGTTCTTTGAAAAAAAACAGTCGGCGACAGGTCAGGGGACGCCATCGCTTTCGATCACCTCGACCATGTAACCCTCGATGCCAAAGGCGATGCTGCGGTACAGGGTTTCCATCGAGTCGATGGGGTGCTCCCGGAAGCGACTGCGTACATGTCCCCAGAGCGACCGTTTGCTGCCCAATTTCTCCCACGCCTTCCGGAAAAGCCAGCATCCCAGCTGCTGGGCCTGGTCAACCAGTAAGGCCAGCATCATCAGTGTGGTGAACACCTTGGAAAGATGCTCCTTGCCCAGGCCATAGTTGTGACCCAGGTGATAACCCTGATTCTTAAGGGTGTTGAAAGTCTCGTTCTCGATGCGCCACCGGGCACGTCCCACGCGCATGATTTCATAGGCGTTCTCCGGCGTGATCTCCAGGTAGGTAACCCAGGCGAAACGCAGCTCCCGGCCCCTGTGATCGACCTGCCAGTGCTCCAGCAGGTTGACCCGGAGATCCGGGTTGGACTTGTTCAGGGGCAGATCATTGACGAAGCGGAAAGGCGTGATGTTTCCCCGAATCATCGGGATCGGCCATGGTGAATTCCGTGGCCTTTCCTTCGTTCGCCGCAATGTCGGCCTGCCCGAAAAGAAATTCGTGGTCACCGGGCTTGACACCCAGGATGAACCGGAGTTTCAGTTCCCTGAGGTCGCAGATGTGCGGCGCGTTACTGCTCAGGGCATCTTCGGTGACGATGACCGGGAGATGTGGATGCTCACGGCGGAAATCCACCCAGAACCGCCGGGATGCCGCCCGCTCACAGTCCTGATTGCTGATCATCCCCGGGCACAGTGGAATCACTTCCTTCCTGTCCGGATGGACGATGGCCGCGGCATACATCTGCTGGTAATAGGCGACCGCGCTGTCTTCGTTTTTCTTGCGGAGGCAGGAATCATTGCCGTCCCTGGTCGAATAATAAAAACCCGTGCCATCGCCGCTGATCAGGTAATGGCCATCCCGCACGGCCATGGCCTCGAGATCTTTGCCCCGCTGCAGAATGCGGAAGATCGAAGTAACCCCGGACCACAACTGCGTCAGGGAAACCGGATCGAGGATTTCCCTTATCTGGGTGTCTGAGGCGATATTCCCGATGCCGAACACAGCGCGCAGATTCTCGGGCTCACGCAGACGACGCTCCTCGAATGCCAGCAGCGAAGGATCCTTGAGCGAAAACATGGCAAACGCGCTCATGAGGGCGTCATCCAGAGGCACAGAGACCTTGGCGGATTGCCGGTGTTCCGGAACGGCCTGAAAGCATTGCCGCAACACCCGGATGAAATTATCGGCGTTGCAATGCTTCCTGAGCGCTTTGTCTTGATTGGTGATGAGGCTGACGATACGGTTCAGGTTGTAATGTTTGCGACGATCCACCGGCGTTCCCCTATATAACATACTGAAATCACACAAGAAAATACTCCGTGTATTTTTATATGCTGTTGTTTCAAGTGGTTACCAGACACCCACGGCGTATTTCCGGTTGCCCGGGATATCCCATTGACCTGCCATCGTGATCAACAGAAAAGTTTACGAAAAACACTCAATGATACCCTTGATTATCAAGCAATTTCGGGTTGACTGGGAATCGCTGGCATAATATCAGGATGTCCGGGCCACCACTGGGCCGACCTCCGAAAACCCCCCCCGAGAACACACAAGATCTGCGCGACAGAAAGAGCCAACAACGCCAGGGTGAACTTGACCGGATTCCAATTGAAGGTAAGTTCGGCCAGAGCAAACGCCGCTTCAGCCTGAGTCGGGTCATGACCAAATTGGCAAATACCAGCGAAACCGCCATCGCCATCGTCTTCATCGTAATGAACCTGGAGAAGTGGCTGCAAAAGCTTCTTTTTGCTCTTTTATGGCGCTTGTGGCTATTAACAAAACGGCTTCTGCAGGCTCTGCATACTCTTATGGGCCGTTTCGCATCGACAGGGAGAATACAGAAATTTGTGCAAATCGGGAATTAAAGGTTACAGTTTGCACAATTACCTGGTATCTTAGCGGCATGATTACACGTGATATGGCAAAAGAATTGATCCAGTGTGCCGAGGAGTATCCTGTGGTCACAATCCTGGGGCCTCGTCAATCGGGCAAGACCACCCTGGTCCGGATGACGT
>JAJRTU010000116.1 GCA_024278135.1 Gammaproteobacteria bacterium | reverse complement strand
TGTTACACCGGATGATCGATCGTGCTGATGTATTTATCCAGAATCTCGGACCCGGCGCGGCAAAACGCCTGGGATTCGATTCTGCTGAATTGCGTATGAAACACCCTCGACTCATTACCTGTGATATCAGCGGCTATGGAGCGCAGGGACCTTACAGGGACAAGAAAGCCTATGATTTACTGGTGCAGGCCGAGACCGGACTGGCCTCCATCACCGGCAGTCCGGATGCGCCGGGACGCGTCGGTGTTTCCATCTGTGATATCGCTGTCGGCATGACTGCCTGTGTCGGTATTCTGGAGGCACTGTTTGAACGGGAACGCAGTGGGCAGGGCAAAGCACTCAAAATATCCATGTTTGATTGCATGGCGGACTGGATGACAGTGCCATTCCTGTATCAGGAATACGCAGGTGTCGCACCGCCGAGGGTAGGCCTCAGCCACCCTTCGATTGCTCCCTATGGTGCCTCTCCTGTTGACAAGGGTGAACTGGTGATTATCGGAGTCCAGAATCATGCAGAGTGGATCTGCTTTTGCGAAAAGGTCCTGAACAAGCCGGAACTGGTCGATGATCCGCGTTTTTCCGATAATGAAAAACGGGTTCAAAACAGCGCCGCTCTGGATGCGGAAATTAAAACCGTGTTCGCCGGGCTTGGCAGACAGGAATTGATTGCCGGTTTACACGCCGCGAATATCGCTTACGGCTTTGTTAATTCGGTTGCTGATTTATGTAAACACCCGCAGTTGAGAAGAGTGTCCGTACCGATACCGGGTGCTCAGACTGAACTGATTGCCCCTCCGGTAATCGTTGTCGATGAGCAGACATCATTGGGCCCGGTTCCATCGCTGGGAGAGCATACGCAGCGATTATGGAAAGAATTTGGCGAACAGCAGAGAGATCAACCCGAAAAAATGTATGAACAAACTCAGGAGGTTCTGGAGTGAGTGAAAAAGACTTCTGGAATGTGGAGATGGAATCTAAATCAGCAGAACAGATCCGTGAACTCCAATGGCAAAAACTGGAAACACAAATACAGTATATCTATGACAATTCACCGGATTTTTATCGTCCCCGGTTCGATGCGGTCGGCGCGCACCCGAAAGATATAAAGTGTTTCGATGATTTTCGCCAACTGCCGATAATGCGTTCCAAAGAAATGGATCGGGAGGCGCAGGAGGTGTCGGCACAGCGTTACGGTCACCCGTACGGGACTTATTTGTGCGCGCCGCTCGAAGACGTGATCCACATCTACAGCACTTCCGGTACTTCAGGCGAACCCAGTTTCTATACATTTACCGAACACGATCTGAAGATCAATGATGAATGCTGGGCGCGTACTTACTGGCGCGCCGGTATTCGGCCCGGTGATACGGTATTACACGGCTTTGGTTTGAGCATGTGGTCTGCAGGCGTGCCCATTGTGCGGGCGTTGGCGGCGATGGGTGCCCGCCCGATTGCCGCCGGTGCCGAGGGGGGGATCGAGCGAATGTTGATGTTTGCACGTTTGACCCGGCCCACTGCGCTGGTGGGAACACCATCGCTGGCGGAATATATCATTGAGAAATGCCCTGATATTCTTGGTTACCCGGCCAGTGAGCTGGGTATCAAAACCATTGTCGTGGCCGGTGCTCCCGGTGCCGGTCTGGAAGATGTCCGCAAGCGCATAACGGAAGGTTTTGGTGGCGCAAAGTTATTTGATTCCTCCCAGGGGGCCTGGGGATTGGGAAATGTATCCTGCGACAGTGAGCAATATCAGGGTATGCATGTCGTTTCACCCGAGCATTGTATATGGACTGATCTGGTCGATCCGGACACCAGAGAACCCATCCCTCTGGAACACGGTGCTGTAGGTGAAGGCCTGATCACGGCTTTCGACCATCAGGCCGGACCGCCATTCCGCTATGCCTTTGGTGACATGCTGCAATTATTTACCGAACCCTGTTCATGCGGAGCCCCCGGGTGGCGTTTCAAGATACACGGTCGTGTGGATGATTTGCTCAATGTTAAAGGTATTAAAGTCTATCCAGCCGCTGTAAGGAATGTCATCAATTCCTTTACACCACGTACCACTGGTGAAATGCGGATTGTACTGGATTCGCCTCCACCTGCCGTCAATCCGCCACTTAAGATCAAAGTGGAGTATGGTGCGGGTCTTGTGGAATCTGAAATAGAGACCCTGCGGGAAGAGCTGGTTGACAAGTTAAAAGGTCGTCTACGTTTTACCGCTGCCATAGAGATGGTGGAACCTGAATCCCTGGAACGTTCAACGCTGAAAGGGAAATTGATTGAGAAGACTTATGAACAAGCTGATTAAGAGGGGGCCGACGTAATGCGCGCGATTGATGTACATGCACATCCGAGCACACAAGAGATGGAAGAGACACTTCAGCCTTACCGGGAGGCAATGATTAAATATTACCGTGTCACCACACCGGTGCGCAGCGAGGATGAGATGGCGGAAGATTTCCGCTCACTGGATATAAAGTCAATTTTACTCGCCCTTGATGCCGAGACGGCAACAGGAGCAAAGGCATGCACAAACGATTACGTGGCATCGGTGGTGAAGAAGTATCCTGATACTTTCATTGGTGCCTTCGGTTCGGTTGATCCCTGGAAGGGAGAATTGGCCATTCGCGAAGCTGAGCGCTGTATCGGGGAACTGGGTCTGATGGGCCTGAAGTTTCTTCCGAACATGCAGGCCTTTTATCCGAACGACCGTCGTTTTTATCCCCTGTGGGAGACCATCAGCAGTCTCGGTGTGCCGATACAATTGCATACAGGTACGACCGGTCTGGGTGCCGGCATGCCCGGGGGTGCCGGGATACGTCTGGATTACTCCAGGCCACTCCCGTATATCGATGATCTCGCCGCTGATTTTCCGGATCTCACCATCATCGCCTGTCATCCAAGCTGGCCGTTTCAGGAAGAGATGCTGGCGATTCTGATGCACAAGGGCAATGTCTACAATGAACTGTCAGGCTGGATGCCAAAATACTTTCCGGAGTCACTGGCGCGCGAAGTCAACGGTCGTCTACAGGATAAGTTTATGTTTGGCTCGGACTACCCCGCACTCTCCCCGGAACGGTGGTTGAATGAATTTGAACAGCGTTATAAACCGGAAGTGGTGGAAAAAGTATTTTATAAAAACGCGATCCGCATCCTCGATCTGGATATCAGCGATTAGGTATCAGAAGACAGGGAAAGAAAATGTTTACCTTGAGCGATTGCCTTAGTTCCATTCTCAAGTATGGAGGAAACATCTGTTGAAAAAGATATTTACACCCATTCAGATCGGTCCTATGATCCTGAAAAACCGGATTGCCGCTGCGCCGAGTGTCACCTACAACGCCTCACATACCGGTGAAGTCACCGAGCGGCAGGTCAATATGTACCGTGATCGCGCCATTGGAGGGTTTGGATTCATCCAGGTTGAAGCTGCCACCATCCGGGATGATGGCAAGGCTTTTCCATGCTTTCTCGCGGCAGATCATCCCAAGTATCTCCCTGGATTGAGCAAGCTTGTTGAAGTTTGTCATCTGCACGGTGCAAAGATCGGACTTCAGCTTATCCATACAGGTCGAAATGCTCAGCAGGAGTTTATCGACACACAACCGGTGGCGCCATCCGACAAGTTAATCTGGCGGGACAAGCCTCACGTACTGACGACCGCAGAGTGCGAGGAGATGATAGCGCTTTATGCAAAATCAGCAGGTCTGGCCGCATCGGTCGGTTTTGATGCGATCTGTTTTCACGGTTCTCTGGGGCACCTGCCGGCACAATTTTTATCTCCGTTGACGAATGATCGAACCGATAAATACGGTGAACGAACGCGCTTCGTGGTGGAGATGATCCAGGCCACGCGTGCGGCTGTCGGTGACAATGTCGCCCTGGTCTACCGCGGTGCAGTCGACGAAGGGCAGGAGGGGGGACTGACGATAGAGGACTGGGTCAAAATTGTACCGGTGATCGAAGATGCCGGTATTGACTGTATAGATGTCTACCCGGGCATGTTTGAATCCTCGGTATTTGCCACCTTGCCCCTGTACATGCCGGAGGGTTACTACGTGCCTTACGCAACAAGAATCAAGGAAGTGGCCAGGGTACCGGTGATGGTGGTCGGTAAACTCATGCATCAACCTCTGGCTGAGCATGTGATTGAGGAGGGCAAGGCCGATCTGGTTGCTTATACGCGCCCGATGTTTGCTGATCCTCATTTCCCGCGCAAGATGATGGAAGGACGTTACGACGATATTCGCATGTGTATTTGTTGCGACCACTGTGTCGGAGACGGTTTTTCCGGGAGAATGGCGGAGTGCAGTATCAATCCGACGTTTCAGCGGGAAAAGGAGTTTGAGATCACCCGGCCGGCACCGGTACTGAAGAAAGTACTGGTGGTCGGTGGTGGTGTTGGCGGCATGGAGGCTGCGCGTGTTGCCGCTGAAAGAGGGCATGAGGTGGTTCTGTATGAGAAATCGAAAAAACTGGGTGGTCTTCTTCTTGCCGCCGCGAGTATGCCGCATCTGTTCATGCGTGAATTAAGGTACATCTCAAAATGGCAGGCAAAGCAGTTGCAAAAACTCGGTGTTACGGTGCACCTGGAACAGGCGGTGACGCCGGAAATAATCGAACAGGAAAGCCCGGATGTGCTGTTTATTGCGGTTGGCGCGAAGGAACCGCCGCTGTCACTCGACAGCAAGGGTGGTGAAACACAACCCAATGTGATTAATTTGATTGATGACTATTTACTGAAAGACGCCAAAGGCAAAAAAGAAGTGGTGGGCAAACGTGTAGTCGTGCTCGGAAGTCATCATGGTACTGAGCTGGCGATTTCGCTTTCACACAACAAGGATGTCACGCTGCTCGAAGAATCACCCCAGTCCGGTTTTGCCCCTTATATTTCCCTGACCGTATCGCGCATGCTGGCTTTGTATGACTATATTGCGGATAAAAATCTCAATGTACGGACAGGGATCAAAACCGAAGCCATCGTCGATGGAGGTATACAAATTATCAACGAAAGTGGTGAGACTGAGGTCGTACCGGCTGATACCGTTATTATGGCTGCGGAGAGAGTTGCCGATCGGTCATTTTCACAACTGGTCCGGGAACGTTTCGGATCCAACGAGACGATGAAAGGCAGTGGTGAATGGGGTCACTATGTCGGTCTTGGTCTGGAAGTAAATGGCAAATCATGTGAATGTTTTGAAGTAGGGGATTGCATAGAGCCGAAGACCTGTAAAGAAGCCATACATGGGGCTGCATATTTCGCCCGCATGATTTGATGATGATGGCGTATATAAATCATATCATCCCGTCACCGGGAGACAGGTATGGATACTGTAAGAAGATCGATTGATACCGAAGTGTCGAAAACTGGTGACGATTGCTATCGTGCTGTCGCTCGTCTTGTCGACCCTTTCCATGAAATCGAAGTAGTGCTGCTGATTCGGGCCACTGGCTTTGTCATTGTTGAAGCAAGTGCAAAGATGATACGCATTCCCTACGCGGACAAGTGTCCCAACAGTTTGCAGCGGGTGAGCAAATTGTCAGGACTGAGAATTGGTCCGGGTCTTCATCGCACAATACGCGAAGTCGTTGGCGGGGATTGTGGTTGCCCCTATATCGTTGACCTTGTCGAGCAGGCCTGCAAACTGGTCATCGTAGTCTCAAGTGTACAGCAGGCAAGAGAAGCTGTTCTTGTCGAACATGACCTGGAAAAGTTCGCGGTGATTCACGAAAAAATGGGGCAGTGTGCGGGGCATCATAATCTGCCGACCGGCCGATTGCCCGACTGGCTGGAACATGAACGCAGACGCAATCACTCGACGGATGATGTCCCGGGTCACGAGCATGAATAGTCAATACAGCAGAGGATATCCAGCGTGCTGTTCAAGATACGAGTAAGCCGGTATGTTGTTATACATCCGTGGTTTGAGTTCGTATTAATTTTATAGGTAATAACAAGATTATGAATAAAAAAGTAATTTCCGACGGGGATAACGAATCCATTCGCGAGTGGTTGGCTCGTTTATTCACGGTCATTGACGCACAAAATGCAACAGAATTTTCCCGCTATTTTACCGACGAAGGTCGTTTCGTTTATGGCAGTAACGCACCGGTAATCGGCAAACAGGCGATCAGTGATTATGTCGCCGGTTTCTTCGGTACGCTGGAAAGTATTCAGCACAGCATCCTTGATGCCTGGAAGATAGAGGATAAGGTTCTCGGTGAAGTCGAAGTCACTTACGTGCTGAAGGACGGTCGTCAATTCACCCTGCCCGCGTTTATCCTGTTCAAGATGGAGGGCGAACTTATTCGGGATTACTTAATTTATGTTGATCCAACACCTCTGTTCAACGATGTCTGACGGTTTGTATGCATAAAAATGATCGAGCAGTCAATGGTCTCTGAAAACGATTTCAGTCTTCTTCAACAGTGGACAGGAAGAACGGCAGTCACGGAGGACACTATTACACCGTATCCGCCAGGTGCGCTGTCTGCACTGCTCGATCATGATAATCCGGAGCTGAAAACAGGCGATGAACTGTTGCCGTTGTGGCACTGGATTTTTTTCCCCTCTACAGACAAAGCTTCAGAACTTGGCGATGACGGCCATCTTAAGAGAGGTAATTTTTTGCCGCCGGTACCGCTGCCGAAACGGATGCGGGCCGGGGGTCGGATCAATATCAAAGAACCTTTACTGGTCGGGGATCGGGCAAAACGTGTTTCCACCATCAGAGATATTGTGTACAAGGAAGGTCGTCGGGGAGCCCTGGTTTTTGTTACCGTGCGCCTGGAAATAATGGTGGGGTCGACCTGCCGGATCGTTGAGGAGCAGGATATCGTTTATCATGATATTTCATCTTCCCGGTCGAAGAACAGCCCGCCCTCTTCTCATCCTGTCCCGGCAGAGCCACAGTGGTCACATACGGTCACTCCCGACCCGGTACTCCTGTTCAGGTTTTCAGCACTGACGTTTAATTCACATCGTATTCATTACGATCGTGATTATGCGATGCAGGAAGAGGGCTACCCCGGGCTGGTGGTGCAGGCGCCTTTGGTGGCGATTATGTTGCTGGATCTGTTGCACAGTAATGTTCCGGCAAGCGCAATAGCGAACATTCATTTTCGGGCCTTACAACCCTTATTTGATACAGCATCGTTTCAGCTTCAGGGACGACGCGATGGTAGTGATGTTTTACTTTGGGCGGTGGATGCCACGGGTAATGCTGCACTGACAGCAGAAGTTAAACTGAATGAATGACTCGATGTGTATTTTTTACAGTGCAGTTGAAATTGCACATAAATAACGTAAGTATTAACCACAACAGGGGGCGAATAAATGACGACATTAGTAACAGATAATTGTAATAAATGCCGTTTTACGGATTGTGTAACGGTGTGTCCGGTGGATTGTTTTCACTATGACGACGATATGTTGTACATCGATCCGGATGTTTGTATCGATTGCAATGCCTGTATTCCGGAATGCCCTGTTGAAGCAATCTACGAAGAAGATGATCTGCCGGAAGACAAGCAGGAATGGATTGTGATCAATGCGGAACGCGCAGGTGATTTACCTGTATGTGATGAAAAAATGGAAGCTCTCCCGGGAGCGGAACAAAGAAAGGCAGAACTGGGATTCTAATC
>JAJRTU010000115.1 GCA_024278135.1 Gammaproteobacteria bacterium | reverse complement strand
TCACCCCTTATTCATTAAGGCTTGAATACGACTAAAAATGCCGACCTGGTTTCAGCGGCGGCTTACACCGTACTGTCTCCATCCGCATCACCGGAAGGGTAGTTTTTAGAGGAGTAACGGATTACCAGATTAGCGACAGCCAGCAACAATATTGCCCCGGCAGCATATAATATTTCCAACGTGGGCTGATGATGTATTTGCAGGTCACCGATAAGCATCCGGGTCATGGCGGTGATGGCCACATAGATTAAAAAGCGCACCGGCATGTGATTGGTCTTGAAATAGATCCCCACCATGGCACCCAGTTCCAGGTAGATAAACAGCAGCAGAATATCGGCGATGGTGGCATGTCCCGTGGCCACCATCTCGGAAAAGGCGATAACAGCTGACCATGCTGTGGCGCCCCCGATGGCAAACAGCGCCAGATAATGGAAGCCATCGACCAGTAGATTGCCAAATACTTCAGAGAAGTCTGTCATTTTCTGGTTGAGTTTGTCTGCCTTGAGCATCTTTGTCATGAATTACCCCGTCAATATCGATAAAGCAGATTGAGTCGCCGGTACAGGTGCCTTCAGGCGGCAGGACTCAGTATAATTGATAGTGAGCGACTAATCCCGGTTTTTAGCATATTTTACCGGGCCCCGCCATTACCCTGAATCAGAGAATTGGGTCTTTGCCCATCTCCCCGGCTGGATTAGAATGTAAAGAGAAAAGGCGCTTGCCGGACACCTGTCACTAACAAAGGAGTAAATCATGACCACACCTCAGGATCTTATCGCTGCAGCCAAGGCAGCTGGAAATTGTCTCACTGCAGAAGAAGCGGCTGCCCGGGCACGTGAATCCGATGTCCTGCTGCTGGATATTCGCGAACCTGGCGAGCACGAGCAGGGGGCTGTACCAGTGGCCGTACATATGCCCCGTGGTGTACTGGAATTTAAAATAGCCGAGATCTGTGATGATAAAACACGGGAGATCCTCATACATTGTGCTGGTGGCGGGCGGGCCTCCCTTGCTGCGCAATCCCTGAACACCCTGGGCTATGAGAATGTCCATATCGTTGATGCGATGTTTGAGGACTTTGCCGCCGCCTTCGAAAATTGTGAATGATTGGGACTGAAGGAAAGATCTTTATGTTTCGCTTTGTCATCCTCGCCCTCATATTGGTACTTGCCGCCTGTGCGACGTCACCCACAGGACGTAAACAGCTCAAGATTTTTCCCGAAAGCCAGTTGGTGCAAATGGGCATTACCTCCTATGAGCAGATGAAAGAGCAGACACCTTTGTCCAGGGACAAGTTTACGATCAAGTATGTCAGTTGCGTCGCCCGGGCCATTACCCGTGAAACCGATTCTCCCTATCAATGGGAAGTCAATGTTTTTGACGACAAGGCGGTCAATGCTTTTGCCTTGCCAGGGGGCAAGATCGGTGTCTATACCGGCCTGTTGCAGGTGGCCGGCAACCAGCATCAACTGGCGGCGGTACTGGGGCACGAAGTGGCCCATGTGCTGGCCGGTCACGGTAATGAACGTGTGTCAGTGGCCTTTGCTGCCGATTCAGGCTTGAAACTGGCACAAGTGCTGGCTGGAGAGCCGACCCGGCAGAAGGCGCAATTGCTGGGTCTGCTGGGCCTGGGCACACAGGTCGGTGTGTTGTTGCCTTACGGGCGGACGCAGGAAAGCGAAGCCGATATCCTGGGACTGGAATATATGGCCAAAGCCGGATTTGACCCCAGGCAAAGTGTGGCCTTGTGGGAAAACATGGGCAGGGCCGGTGGCGGATCACCACCGGAATTATTGTCTACCCATCCATCCGGTGCGACACGTATTAATAATCTCAACTCGCGTATGCCCGCCGCCATGACGCTGTACCGGCAAGCCAGGGCGAACAACAAAAAACCAAACTGTCGTTAGCCTTATAAGCGGTGAATGCACAACTGCAACTGGCGTCGCTGATCTTCGATAATCGTTTCGTCAGAGAGTTGCCGGCTGATCCCGAAAAGATGAATCAACGCCGACAGGTAAGGGGGGCATGCTACTCTTTTGTCACACCCGCTAAAGTGGCGCAGCCGCAGTTGCTCGCTTTCTCGAAGGAGATGGCAGCACAACTGGGCATCAGTGAAGAATTGTGTCAGTCCGAATTGTTTACGCAGGTGTTTGCCGGCAACCGGCTGCTGGAGGGCATGCAGCCGTATGCCATGTGTTACGGGGGACATCAATTCGGTCACTGGGCCGGACAGCTGGGCGATGGTCGTGCAATTAATCTGGGGGAAGTACTGGTTCACAACGGAGAGCGCTTTACCCTGCAGTTGAAAGGCGCCGGTCCCACGCCTTATTCCCGCAGTGCAGATGGTCTGGCAGTATTGCGATCCTCCCTGCGGGAGTTCCTGTGCAGCGAGGCCATGCATCATCTGGGTGTGCCGACCACACGCGCCCTGAGCCTGCTGTTAACCGGCGAAGAAGTGGTCCGGGACATGTTTTACGATGGTCATTCACAAGCGGAACCCGGTGCTGTCGTATGTCGGGTTGCGCCTTCGTTTACTCGTTTTGGCAGCTTTCAGTTGTTTGCTTCCCGCGGTGAAATTGACAAATTACAGCAGCTTGTGGACTACACCATTCGTACGGATTTTCCGCATCTGGGAGAGCCGTCGAAGCCGGTTTATTTACTCTGGCTGGAGGAAGTCTGTCGCCGTACCGCCGAGATGATTGTGCACTGGCAGCGAGTGGGCTTCGTTCATGGCGTGATGAACACCGACAATATGTCCATCCTTGGACTTACCATAGATTACGGACCCTATGGCTGGCTGGAGAATTATGATCCGGACTGGACACCCAATACCACTGATGCCC
>JAJRTU010000114.1 GCA_024278135.1 Gammaproteobacteria bacterium | reverse complement strand
TCCAGTACAGTCAGCGTGCCGATATCCAGATCGTTGGTCGGTTCATCCAGCACCAGCAAATTGGCCGGCTCCAGTAACAGTCTGGCCAGCATCAAACGCCCGCGTTCACCGCCCGACAGAGCCGCAACCGGGCTATTCAGCCTTTCCTTATCGAACAGAAAATCCTGCATGTAAGACACAATATGGCGCGGCTCATGGCCCCCGATATGCACATAATTGCCGCCCTGTGGCAGCAGCACTTCTTTCAATCTCAATTTGTTATCCAGTTCCCGCATCTGGGTAAGAAATGCCGGTGCCAGACGCACCCCGTGGCGCACCCGCCCGGCATCGGGTGCCAATTCGCCCAGCAGCATTTTTAACAGCGTGGTCTTGCCAATGCCGTTGGCCCCGACCAGCCCGACCCGATCTCCGGCCATAATTTTATGGCTGAAGGATTTACAAATCACGGTATCCCCAAAACTGTGTGATAACTCAACGGCCTCGATCAGCATTTTTCCGGGTTTGATGCCGGATGACACACGCAATTCCACATCACCGCTGCGCAAGCGCCTGCCGGCACGCTGCTTACGCAACTCTTCCAGACCACGTACACGCCCTTCATTACGCGTACGGCGTGCCGGAATCCCCTGTCTGATCCAGCGTTCTTCTCCGGCCAGCAACCGATCAAATTTACGATGCCGGGTTTCCTCAACAGCCAGCATTTCCGCCTTTTTCTCCAGATACTCGGCATAGGAACAGGGAAAATGCCGCAGCTTTCCACGATCCAGCTCAATGATCTCTTCAGCCACGGCATCAAGGAAATAACGGTCATGGGTAATAAACAATACCGAGCCGGGAAACGTTGCTACAAAATCCTCCAGCCATTCAATCGATTCAATATCAAGATGATTGGTCGGTTCATCGAGTAACAGCACATCCGGTTCCGCCACCACAGCTTGCGCCAGCGCTACGCGTCTTAGCCAGCCCCCGGATAACTCCCCAACATCACGATCTGCTTCCAGCTTCAGCTTTGAAATGGCCATTTCGATACGATTATGAAATTGCCAGGCACCACAGCGTTCCAGTTCCGATTGCAGAACATCGATCTGTTTCAACAGACTATCAGAACTACCCTCATCCAGTTGTTGCAGTGCCTCATGATATGCCTCCAGTGTTCTGGCCACATCACCCAAACCTTCGGCAACGACATGAAAAACACTTTGGCCTGCCTCAAAATGAGGATCCTGCGGCAGATAGGCCACCTGCGTATTTCCACGCAACGTCACTTCACCTGCATCACTCTCCACAATGCCCGCCATAATTTTCAGCAGCGTGGATTTACCCTCGCCATTGCGCCCGATCAGGCCAATACGCACACCGCGTCCGATAGACAGGCTGACATTATCCAGCAACACCTGCGGACCAAAGGCTTTATCGAGATGATTCAGAGTCATGAATGGCATGGGGCGAATCATAACCGTTTGCTAAAAAAAACGCCCTGCATTTTCAGGGCGCATGATTGAACAGGGAGTTTATCCGGTGTAAAGACAGGGCGTGTGACATAAATTCAAACCACACAAACTATAGTGACAATGATCATAATTTATTTATAATACTGCAATGCCTGCAGGCATTGTTAAGACTGTCGGGATACCAATATATAGGAGGACAGAATGAAAAACAAAAAAGCACTCATAGGCATGGCTTTGACCGCATCATTATTCATGGCGGCACCCGTATTTGCCGGAGAATCAACCGCAGGCACCAAAATAGGTGTTCTGACCTGTGATGTCGTACCAGGAAGTGGCCTCAACCTGATCATACATTCAACCACTGATGTGACTTGCAAATATGATTCAACAGACCAAAGCAGCACCGAATATTATATCGGTGAAACAGGTATTGGCCTTGGTATTAATTTACAATTTGATACTGCCCGGAAACTTGTTTTCACTGTCCTTGCTGCTGACGGGAAACGCGGCAGTTATAAACTGGCCGGTAAATATATCGGTGCAGGTGCATCAGCCAGTGTCGGTATCGGTGTCGGTGCTCAGGTCCTGATTGGTGGCAGCGACAAGAGCATTTCTCTACAGCCAGTCATCGAAGGCAGCACAGGCGCCGGTGCGGCTGCAGGTATTACTTACCTCTATCTACAGAAAAAATAAGCGGTTTTTAAACCGTTACAAGGGAGGGCATATGCCCTCCTTTTTTTTCCTGGAAACCTTCTGAATTGGCTGCAAAGACAACAATGAAGACACACTGGCCCTGCAACTGACGATTGCCTGCAATGCGGGCCTGATATGAAGTTCGTGACGACAATGAAATACCGTTATATTATATGCGGGCTTAGCTGAAGGGAGGGAACCTGTGCTCATAACAGGGCTTCATTGCATGATATCCCCTCCCGAAAACACTAATTATGTTCAAGGGCGGTAGCACCCATGTCATCGGCACAGGATCGGGTTTACAACGAACTTGTTAAATTGCTCTATGAGCAATTGCCTGCCGCCCTGCTTGCATCTCTGCTTGTTGCATTCGTTCTGGTTGTCGCGTTGACAGGTCATACGCCTGATATTTATCTCATAGGCTGGGGCGGCGCTATCACTACCGTCAGTATTGTCCGTTTTGTTGTATATTCCAGATTCAAAAAACAGCAGCCGGAACACCGGGATATGCAACCATGGTACCGCTTTTTTCTGGCAGGATCGATGATGGCCGGTCTCGTTTGGGGCTCGGCCGGCATCTTGCTGATACCTCAGGTTCCTCTCGAATATCAGATTCTAATGCTCTTTGTCCTCGGCGGCGTCGTCATTGGCGGATTGCAATCGTTATCGGCCATGGTAATGGCCTATGCCTCTTTCTGTGTTTTGACCATTTTACCTGTAAGTATCTGGCTGGTTCTGCAAAATACGCC
>JAJRTU010000113.1 GCA_024278135.1 Gammaproteobacteria bacterium | reverse complement strand
CGATACATCGGAAAGATCCCCCGGTTAGCCATCTCAAACGCGAATGTCTGCATATATTCCTCGTTTGAATACATGAGCATGTCACGGCAGGAGGTATAAACCCGACCGGGTTTGTCGGTGAATTCATAGCCCAGATGCGATCCGATGCCATAGATGCTGAACGGATAGCTGTTGTCGTCGGCCCATTTCGTCAGTTCATTCTTTATTTTCGCGGCATATCCATTCAGCCGTGTATAGGTCTTCTCATCCATGATTTCCATACAGGCAGTGCCGGCGATCGTGGCCAGTGGATGACCGTGGTGGGTTCCCGAGTGATAAACGAGTCCCTGATCGCCCATTTCGAAGTATTTTGCCCACCCGGCGACAGCACCTATCGGCAGACCACCGCCGATAATTTTTCCAAGAACGACCAGATCCGGTCTGATATCGTATAAACCTTGCATACCGTGATATCCGGCACGCAAGGTAATGGTTTCATCGATAATCATAAGAATTCCGAGCTCTTGTGTCAGCGCCCGAATACCCTGTACAAAATCTTTGTTCAGAACAATCACTCCGCCTGCACCGGTCTGCAACTCCATGATGACTCCGGCCAGCTCGCAAGCATTGGCCCGGAGTATCCGTTCACAGCTTTCCAGATCGTTTTGCGGCAGTACGATTACATTTTGCTGTGTGTGCCGGGGGATCCCCGCCGTATTCGGTATCGGGATCGGATGGGTGGCCGGCCCCGGGAATTGTTCGGTGAAAGGGTGTAGAGACATCATGAACTCATCACCGAGGCCATGGTAGCCGCCTTCGAATTTTGCAATTTTGTTTTTACCGGTATTGGCGCGTGCGATGCGGATGGCACTCAATGCGGACTCGCTGGCGGAACAGGAAAAAATAACTTTTTCGACCGCCTCAATTCGCTCACACAGGATTTGTGCCAGACGGTGTTCATGTGCCATCGGATTGCCGAACGAGAACCCTTTGGGCATCAACTCCTGTATTGCTTCGCGGATCTTCGGGTGGTTGTGACCGGTGATGCTGCAACTGAAGTTGTTATGGAAGTCCAGTAAACATTCACCCTCGACAGAATAGATATACTGCCCTTCTCCCCGCTCCACATAAATGGCATGCGGGCCGAATGTGAGGCTGTTTCGACTGTAGCCGCCGGGGATGTACTGACTGCCGGACTCGCGAAGTTCAGCGGATTTTTGAAATTTTTCCTTAAAGGATCGGGTAGCGTTCTCGAGTGTAATCCTGGTCATGGGAGATATCCAGATAGTTGGTCGTTGTTAACAGTCATTCATTGGTCGGCAGCGTTGAAAATAGACGTATATACAGATTTATCGTAACATCGAATTTATATTCTAAACAAAGGTATGGGCGGAAACACTATCGAAAGATAGGTATATGACAGTGTAACTTCTGCAGGCCAATCTTGACTGTATACTTCCATTCGGATTGACACCAGAGTGTTTCTTGATAAAAACAGGCGCCCGGCTTAACAGTGATTCTTTAGAGCAAGTGAAATATTCATGGTCAACGGTGATCCGGTAGTTATCCGCACCAAACTCATTCCGCCTGTCAGAGACTCCGGTCTTGTCGCTCGAGATCGTCTTCTGCTCCGGCTCTCCAGCTCGCTCGATCGCAGCGTCATTTTAGTCAGGGCCCCCGCCGGTTACGGCAAGACCACGCTGGCAGGCCAGTGGTTAGCCGCCCTTGCACCCGGTACTGATCTCGGTGCCTGGTACAGTCTTGATGCGGCAGACAACGATCCCGGTCGATTCTTCACTTATCTCGTTGCGAGCCTGCGCATGCAGGTGAAGGATTTCGGCGCCACTGTTCTTGGCCAGTTGAAAGCAGGTGTTCGACTGGTTTCCGCTTCGTTGAGCGGTGCATTTCTCAATGAAATTGCCATGTTGGACAGGCGGGTCAATATTGTCCTGGATGATTTTCATCTGCTTAACAACACCGATATTATTGATGCAATGGGTTTGATTATTGACAAGGCCCCGGCCAATCTGCGTTTACTTGTTGTCAGTCGTGAGACACCGCAACTGCCTCTGGGCAGGCTGCGTGCCCTTGGCAGGGTGGTGGAAATAACGAGTGATGAACTCCGTTTTCGTGGTCTGGAAACCGGGTCTTTCCTGTCTTTGGCCGGTCACACAGGGCTGTCTGCGGCTCAGCTCCATGCCCTGGAAAAACATACTGAAGGTTGGGCTGCAGGTCTGCAACTGGCCTCGATTTCTCTTTCAAACCGCGATGATGTGGAAGAGTTTATCGAGGCATTTTCCGGCAACCACAGGGAGGTGGCAGACTTTTTGGCTGAAGATGTGTTGCAGCGCCAGGATAAGGAAACGCGCGAATTCTTGCTGCAAACATCCATTCTGGAACGTCTGTGCCCCTCGCTGTGCGACGAAATAAGGGCTGCCGATAATGGTCGTCGTATGCTGGATATTCTCGAATCGAGAGGTTTATTTCTTTTCTCGCTTGATAGTGAAAGAGAATGGTATCGCTATCACCATTTATTTTCAGAATTTCTGAGAAAACATTACCATGCTGAAAATTCGGATCATGTCGGGCAGCTCCACATACGTGCCAGCGAATGGTTTGCCAGGCAGGGATGCGTCGACGAAGCCATCCAGCATGCAATGGCGGGAAAGGATATGGAAAGAGCTGCCGGACTCCTTAATGAGGCCTGTGATGATCTCTTCTACAGCGGCCGTCTGAGTACTCTGTCAGAGTGGTATAAACAGATTCCCGAAGCGTATCTGCGCCACTATCCCAGGATTCTTCTTGACCAGGCATGGTCGATCATTCTTGAATGGAAATTTGCGCTTGCCCGCCGGATGCTTGACGATGTGGGTGTGATATTGAAGGAAAAGGCGGCAAGGAACGATTCAGGATCTGAACTTGTCTTTCTCCGTTCCATGCTGAAGCATCGAGAGATGATGTACGCATTGTTCAGCGATGATATGCCGCCGGTAGAACGTTTAAGCGCGGAAATGCTGGACGATTTTCCCGGAGCGGATCCTTATCTCAGAGGCAACCTGTACACCTGCCGCATCTATGCCCAACGGGAGATGTTCGACTTCAGCAATGTGAACAGATTTGATGCGCTGTCTTTGCGGCTCTATGAGGAGGCGAACAGTCGTTTCGTCCTGATATGGCACTATTCGATTCTCGGGCCGACCGAGCTTGAACGGGGTAAGCTCGACAGGGCTGAGGAGTCGCTTGTGCTGGCGCGTTCAATAGCGTCTGAAATCAGCGGCGAACTGTCTCCACTGGCGGCCATGCCCGGAATACTGCTGGGGGAAGTATTCTACGAACGTCATCAACTTGATGAGGCGGAACGTTTACTGGAGCAATACCTGCCGCTGGCAGACCGGATCGGCTTTGTAGATCAGCTGATTGCGGGGTATATCTGTCGGGCACGTCTTCTGATCGCCGCCGGTGACGACAAGGAATCCAAACGTGTTCTGAAAAAAGCAGAGGAGCTGGGTATCAAGCGAGGTTTCGAGCGATTTGGTATAAATATCGATGCGGAACTGGCCCGTCAGGCCTTCATAACAGGCGATTCCAAAATCGCCAGGCGCATGTTTCAAGATCTGTTCAGACATACTCAGGCCGATAGTCTTTATCCGGGGTATCGTGCGACTCGTTGCAATGCCACAAGGGCACTTATCTGGTGTCGACTTGCAAGGGCAGAAGGTCTGCTGGATGCGGCCTCACTCGTGTGTAGTAAATGGATCCGTTTTGCCAGGAAGAGAAATGCCGTCAGAACGGAAATACAGTTTAATGTACTGCTTGCGCATATATTGCATGAGTCGGGTGAGTCACGTGCGTCTATGCGGGCTTTACGCCATGCGCTGATGGCCGCGATACCGGGTGGGTTCATCCGGACTATTGTTGACGAAATGGAAAACAGCCTAATCCTGCTCAGCCGATTTGTGCAGGGACAACACACAATGGACGATCCGGCATTGACGCTCGCCACCAGGCTGCTTGAAATCATTGCAGTTGAATGCGGCGGTAAAATTCCAATTTCATCTTCGTGTGTAGACACAGCGCTGTCAGATTTACCCGCTGAGCCCATCAGTGAGCGGGAAAGGGAAATTCTGCAGTTGGTGGCGCACGGACTGCTGAACCGGGAAATCGCGGACTCGCTGAGTTTGACGGAAGGTTCAGTGAAATGGCACTTACAACAAATCTACGACAAAGTGGGAATACGTCGTCGTGCCCTGGTTGTACAGCGTGCACGGGATCTGGGTTTTATCCGCTGAGCGTTATTGGTTTGTAATACTGTACCGGCCGGTGGAAGATCGTGATTGAGCAGATCATTGCAAGTGATTTGATTAAAGATATCAACGGTCAGATTCAAGTTAACAGCTAAAGATGTGCAACCATCTGTACTTCGATGAGCAGGCCTTCTTTGACCAGTGACGTGACCTGGATGGCGGCTGCAGATGGATAGCTTGTCCCATCTGCTTCGTAGTACCGGTTACGAACTTCAAAAGCAGGTTCTGCCGCCTCCCAATCGGTAATGTAAATGGTTTCACTTGCCACGTTGTTGAAGGAGGCATCGTGTGCAGCCAGGATTTTCCTGATCTGGCCGTAGATGTTATTGGCCTGGGCCTTCGCATCGTTGGGTCCGACAACTTCTCCCTGCTCATCCCAACTCACCAGTCCGCCGATATACAGCGTATCGCCCGCACGGGCCGCAGCGGAAAAACCATATCCTTTCTCTATGCTCTCGTTAATGTTCATTGTCTGTATTTTGCTGTTCAATTCTTTACTCCCTCATACCTGGTTGTTATCGGGATAAATTTGTCTTCAATTGATCGCTCATTTGGGCTTTTACATAACGGCTTATTCAGGTGGGAACTCGAAAGCCAACAGGACATTGCCGGGCATTCCAGCCAGAATCCCTGCATAGCCCGATGTCTGATAAAGCATATTATCAATAATTGTCGGACCCGCAGTCCCGATTGATCCGCCGTGACCCCGCAATCCGTTCACACCTTCCACCATCTGTGTCGTATCGTACTCCCATATCAATTGTCCATTGCGGGTATTGTAGGCCCTCAGGTAACCATCTATTGATCCGGTAAATACGATATGCGGAGTTAATGTGACCGCGGCCGTTAGTGCGTTATTGCAGGGCATCGGTTTGCCAACACAAGTATCTCCTGGCGCGGGTACACGCCAAATAATCTTGCCGCTTTTCACTTCCAGGGATATCAGAGCACCATCTGCCTTGAAGTCCGCGTTGACATCGGCGATAGGAATAAAGGCCCGTGTGCCGTCTGTGGCAAAGCCAAACTGAATACCACCCAGTTCTCCGCCACGCCCCAGCCGTTTTTTCCAGATAAGTTCACCGTTCCGATCAGGATCGAGTGCGTACAACATACCGTCTTTGGATCCGGCCAGCAGTATATCTGAGCCGTCGGCCAGCGCAGTTAATACCACTGGTGCGCCGAATTCACGATCACCCTGTCCTTTCGGGTTGAGTGGCGAGCAGGTTGATCTTGTATCGTCCACCCAGACCTCACAACCGAAGTGATAGATATCCTGATTGTTCATGTGCTCGGGCGCAAAGTTTTTGACCCAATGTTTTTTACCGGTTTCAAGATTGAGTGCCACAATGGCATCCGATTCCTCAACGACAGGTTCTGTGTACTGGTTGCCAGTACTGATGTAGAGCAAATTACGCCTGGCGTCGATGGTTGGGACCGACCACACCGCAACGCCGGAAGGACCGTAGCGCTTAATCCCCAATATCGTTGTACCGATCTCGGTGGGGGAGGTATCGATCATGTAGGTCTTCCAGATCTGTTGTCCGGTACCCAGATCGAGGGCAACCACACTACCCCTGAACAGACAGCAGGGAAGCTTCTTGTGAGCTCCGTAAGTCTCCTGCATGCCCGAAACTGGAACGAATACCCTGTCTGCATAAACAGTTATATTTCCGCTCACCCGTGCCGTTGCCTGATAATCGACAGTCTTCTTCCAAATTAACTCGCCGTTGTTTGCATCGAGAGCATAAACAGCCGCCTGGAAATCCCCGAATACGATCTTCTTGCCGGTAACGACGATCGCGGAACGAATACCGGCAGCGGCCTCAAAGGACCAGTGGATACAGCCACTCTCGGCATCCAGCGCATAAACGATACCGGCGCGACTGCTGATATAGAGTCGGCCGTTGGAGACCGTCGGCTGATTCTCACTGGACAGTGTCGTGGCGGTATCCGGAAATACGAATGCCCATTTCAGTTGCAGACCGCGTACCTGCTTTGAACCTGATTTGTTATCACTCAGGAAGCGGGTATTTGTATTATCCGGCGCCCAGCCTGTCCATTCGCCTGAAGTACCTTTTACCAGGGGCAATGCCTGCTTACAAAGGCTGGCTTGTGATGGTCGTGCGGAAGTTAATGGTTGATTTGATCTGAGGCTCGTTATGTAGTCTGCAATGGCACCTAATTGATCATTATTCAGTCCCGAGGCGGGATCCCGCATGATCCCGATGCGCATGGTTTTGTATATCCTGTCCCGAGACAGATTTGCCAGACCGGCAACCGTCGGGATGAAAACCCCGAGACCGTGACAGGCAAGGCATCTTTCGCGAAACAGGCTTGCGCCGGCCGACAACGCGTTGGCACCGAAAATTTCCGATACTTGTTCGGCACTGCTGGAGATCGGCGCTACTCCCACGAGGAAACTCATGAAAACGATGCGAAAGAGCACTGTCCAGGAATCAAAGCAGGACATATTTTTCTTTGGGTAATCATCCATCAGCTCGCTCCATCCCATGGTAATATTCCAGCTGATTTGCTTGCCGGAAGCGTGATAAACCTCTGTAAAAGGTAATCATACTCATTGCTAATCTATTTGGGTTTAATTGCATCCTTAGCTTCGTTAACGGTGCGTCCTTGCGCCACTACTCCCCGCAGTTTGCTGCGTTGGTGTCATTCCTGTGAAGGTGTGTCTTTTCTTTACCAGTGATAAGAAAATTCCGCTCTTCGTCTTACTGGATCAGGCCGGCAAATTAAAATACCAGGAGCATCAGGAGCTAAAACGACAAGTTTACCTGCCCCTGCATAGCACAGAGTGCTATAGACTTTAAAAACGATAACCTGCCTGAATACCCAGAGTCCGAGGCTGGCCATAAGCCTCCAGGTTACAACCGCAGGCCTGTGATAAATCCAGTCCGACAACAGCATAACGCTCATCGAAGACATTCCTGGCGTACGCGCCAATGCTGTACCTGCCTCCTTTGAAAAGAAAGTTCGCATAGAGGCCAGTCACTGTACGACCGGGAATCACACTGGCATTGAAGTTTCTGGCATTGTGAAAAATCTTCGATTGGTAATTGACGGATACCCCTGTATCAAGATCACCTCCCAGCACATCGTATACTGAATAGTTCAGGCGCAAACCTGCAGAGAATTCCGGCGTATAGGTAGGTTCGGTATTGGTAATTATCCCCGGGGCAATGACGAAATCTTCGACTTCCGCATTAATATATGCCCCTGTCGCAGTAAGACGAAAACCACTGCCAATATTTACGCTGGCATCAAATTCGACACCAATCGAGTTCGCATCGTAATTCTCCACGCTGCCCGATAAAGTGGAAAAAAGAAATGACTGGTAGTCAGCGTAATCATAGTAAAACATCGCCATATTAATCGCGTAAAGATTGTCGGGATCGGTATATTTGAATCCGCCTTCCAGGGATATCAGCGTCTCCGGATCATAGGGAATTTCGGACGGACTGAGCGCTGCAGTACCATCAAAATATTGTCCGGTATAGCTGCCACCTTTAACACCACGATTCAGCCCCAGATAAATCAACATGCTGTCACTTGGTCGAAATTCCAACTGGAATTTGCCTGCCCATAAATAGTCCGAACGCCTGTCGTTAAAGGCCGGGTGTGGCCCCATAGAAAGTATCGGTGCATCGGCATCCACTGTGTAATCATCAAGGTTCTGGAAAAGTGCCGTGAAATAATCATAATCCTGCTTTTCATAAATAACACGCACGCCCGCAACAAGCCGCCATTCGGATGTAAAATCATAGGATGCCTGGCCAAAAACGGATGTTGATTTTGTCTTCAGTTTGAACACTGCAAGAGGATCGACCCCGCTTGCACCGAGGCCAAACAAGCCGGCAAATATCGAACCTCTTGGCCCGAGGATACCGTGCGCGTTTTTTGCAGTGATATCCAGATAGTAGAGACCTACGGTCCAGGAAAGGCTGTCACCGGCACCACTGAGCCTGATTTCCTGAGAGAACGTTTCGGTATCGGACACATTGCCAAAGGCGCTGAAATTGACAGGAGAGGAATCCACATCAAGCATAAAGGTCTTTTCATAATTCGCGTAAGAAGTGACAGAGGCAAGACTGACTTGATTCCATTCCTTATTGATGTGCAGTGTGGCGCCATCAGTGTCAAACCGATTCAGATCACTCAATGCAAAATCCTTTGAAACTTTACGATCATCAATGCTGACCGGCACATAACCAAAAACGGTGGCCGGGGTGAATTCCGAGCCGATTACTCGCCCCGATCCATCGGTTCCGACGGTAGCACCGAGAGATGTCCAGGGAGATTCCGAGAGGTTCTGATCAGCCTTCGATAGTGAAAGGCGAAAATCAAGTGTGTCAGACGCCTGATACAAAAACTGCAGACGCCCGGCAAACGTTTCCTGATCGCCTATATCCTGGCCGCTCGGTGATATGTCAGCGGACGAATTTTCAGGAAAAACATTGTCCCAAATCGAATCATTACTGTTCCAGATACCCGAAATACGCATGGCCACTTTGTCCCCAAGCGGTAAATTCAACCCAGCTTCAATTTTTTTTGTGTTGAAAGTGGCATAACCGACATCTACATATCCACTGACTTTATCAACAAGCGGTTTTTTGACAACGAAGTGAACCAGTCCGCCGGTCGCATTTCTTCCAAACAGCGTGCCTTGTGGTCCTTTTAAGGCTTCGACGCGTTCGATATCAAACAGCGCCATGCTTTGCCCTTGCTGGGAGGCAATATAGACATCGTCGACATAGACAGCGACAGGAGCCTCAATCGCATCGTTAAAGTCACTCTGGGTAACGCCGCGGATGGAGAACTGAACACTTTGGCCGCCATAAGTGCCGGACAGTGTGATACCGGGTGTTAACAAAGCAATCTCGGTACTGGTCGTCATTCCCTGTTGTTTCAGCCTGTCACCGTCAAAAGCAGCGATTGCAATTCCCACATCACTTAATTTCTCAGTACGTCGTTGGGCGGTTACCACGACTTCTTCCAGTGTTGCCCCGTTTGCAAGGGTTGTTGCAAGTGTTATTAAAATTAGAACAAGAAAAGGCAGTCCACCAATGGCGCGTTGATAATATTTCTTCATCTCAATAATCTCCCCATGATCAGAAACCGCAAAACATGATATTTAACCGCTAGTTAATTTTCCGCCAGAGCGGTGAACCACTGTAAACAGTGAACGCACTCATTAAATTGGAGACTAAAGAATAAGTTCGTATCAATGAATATGCACTATCGAAAGATAGGGGAGGGAATTAAATTCAAGCGCTATATTACGCGCATGCATACAAGCAATACTGTCGGCGAGGGGAAGTACACGGTCAATATCGACGCCGGCGGAACCATGACCGACGGCTTGATCCTGGGTAAGGGTATGTCACTGATCATCAAGGTCGACTCCACTCCCCACGATCTCACTGTAGCGATGCTGGCGCTGTTACAGCAGGCGGCCGGCCTGTTGAATTATGAAAATGTCACTGCGTTTCTGACTGATGTCTATGTGATCCGCTGGTCTTCGACCGTTACCTCCAATGCGCTGGCAGAACAACGCGGACCTTCGCTTGGCCTGTTAGTCGACGCCGGCGCAGAAGAAAATCTGTACGGTGCAGGTCGTTCTCCGGTTCTGGACCGGATCATTGATCCGAATAACGTGATTGGACTGACAGCGGGTGATGATGCAGATCAGAGCGTGCCTGGTGTTGCCCGCCAATTGCTGGAGGCGGGCGTACGTCGGATTTGTGTAAGTTTTGCAGGCTCATTTACCGACCCCGGGCAGGAAAACCGGATCAAGCAAATCATACATAAACAGTATCCTGATCATTATATGGGTTCGGTGCCCGTGCTGCTGGGTCATGAAATGGCACAAACAGAGGATGATATGACGCGCACCCACTGCGCCCTGATCAACGCATATGTGCATCCGGCACTGGCCTCATCACTGTTCAAGGCGTAAGACCGCCTGAAATATGAGCTGGGCTGGAAAGGCCTGCTGCTGGCAGGACACACCAACGGTGGTATGGCACGGATCGGCAAGACCAAGGCGGTTGACACGATTGAATCCGGGCCGATATTCGGCACGTATGCCGGTGCCTATTTCGCCCGTGAATACGGTTTCGACAATATGTTATGTCTGGACGTGGGTGGTACAACGGCAAAATGCAGTCTGGTGCGTGAGGGTAAACCGGTACAACAGAAAAACGGCGAGCTGTTCGGTATCCCGCTGGCCACCCCAATGCAGTTGTTACGTTCCATTGCGATTGGCGGCGGCAGCATCGTCAAGTCTGATCCGGAAGCCTCCATGAGAGTACAGGTGGGTCCGGGAAGTATGGGTGCCTCTCCCGGGCCGGCCTGTTACGCACTGGGGGGGAACGAAGCAACAGTGACAGATTGCTTTGTCACACTGGCTTATATCGATCCTGAAGGTTTTCAGGGCGGCCAACGGAAACTGGATGCAGAACGTGCCCGGGAGGCGATGACACGACATGTTGCCGAGCCGCTGGGATTAAGTGTCGAAAAAGCAGCATTGCTCGCCCGTGACTGTACTGCTGTTCTGATTGGTACGCTGATTAAAAAGACGGCCGCAGAAGCGAAGCTGGATTTGGAAGCACTGCAAATGTTCGCCTACGGCGGTAACGGACCCTTATTGGCGACGCTGGTGGCGGATATTCTGAATATCCGGCGCGTCCATATTTCATTCTCGCTGGGACCCATCTTCAGTGCCTTTGGTACAGCGATCTCCGATGTGGCCCACGTCTACGAGCACAGGATTGTGGCCAATGACTCCAATACTGCCGCTGCCTTCGGAGAGATTCTGGATTCATTACGCGCGCGGGCCTGTCGTGATCTGGAAGCTGAGGGCTTCCAGGTGGATGAGGCGACGTTTCATGCTGAAGTGGAACCGGAAGAGGGCGAACCTGTTCCTGTACAGTCGGGCAGCGATCTGTCCGATATCAGCAGCGGCATCCTTCGATTACGGGCTGAAAGTAAACTGAGCAGCTACGAACCTCTGTTGCTGGAACAGGGGGAGGCGAACGCCGACCATGCCGTGATGGATCATCGTCAGGTGTTCTTCGATGAAACTGCCAGCAGAGTGCCGATTTACGATTATACAAAACTCCGGGCAAACAATGTGGTTATCGGCCCGGCCATTGTATCGGGTGACAACCTGACGTGCATGGTGACTGAGGGCTGGCAAATGAGAGTGGATGAATACGGTAACGGTTTGTTATCGCACTGAGATGTGAGAGCTAATGATGGACAGAATACAATTTACCGAGTATCTGCAACTGAACCTTGATGATGAATGCTGGTATTGTTTTCAATGCGGGCACAAACTGATTTCGGCCCATGAAAATTACAAACGTGGTTGCCTGGTTTACGAGCGTGATCCCGCCGAGATACATCAGCCGGTAATAGAAGGAGAATATACTTTTTCTCCCGATCCCGAGTGGGTGCGTATACTTGAATTTTACTGCCCGAAATGCGGGCGTCAGATAGAGACGGAGTATCTGCCTCCCGGCCATCCCATCACCCATGATATTGAAGTGGATGTCGCCAGGCTGAAAGCGCGCGTGAACAAGGGTGAACTGATCATCCGACAGGGTCATTTGTATCTGGCCGAAGAAGGTGGCGGGTAAGATGGACAGGGGAGAGATCCGGGCACTCAATTCCATTGATGTTGATATCGGCGGTACCTTTTGTGATCTGGTGATGACGCTGGATGGTGAGCGTAGCATCGTCAAGTCACCCACCACACCACACGATTTATCCATTTGCTTCATGAATGCTGTGGAGGAGGCGGCGGATGAGGTGGATCTGGATGTGTCAGGATTACTGCCAAAAATAAAAATCATTCGTTACTCCACCACGGTGGCACTGAACCGCTTAATCCAGAGACTGGGGCCGCGAATCGGCATGATGACGACCGAGGGCCACGAAGATGCCATCCTAATCGGCCGTGGTGCGCAATGGGTGGATGGCAAGCGGGTGGCACAACGACGCAATCTTGCCGTGCAATCCAAACCTACGCCTTTGATTTCGCGCAGCATGATCGTGGGTGTCAGGGAGAGGATTGATTCCACCGGTACCGTCATTCGCCCCCTGGATGAGAACGATGTTCGCCGCCAGTTGCAAAAACTGGTGGATAAGGGTGCCAGAGTGATCGTGGTTTCACTGCTCTGGTCTTTTGCCAACCCGGAACACGAACATCGGATCAAAGAAATTATCCGTGATGAGTACAAGGAGTATCACATTGGTTATCTGCCGGCGGTGTTATCCAGCGAGGTGGTGGCCAAGATAGGAGAATACGAACGCACCATGACCACGGTACTGGATGCCTATCTGCAGCAAATCATGCAAATAGAACTGTCGGCCACCTGGGACAGGGTGCGTGGCGAGGGGTTCAGCGGCAGTTTTCTGATGATCCACAACTCGGGCGGCAGTGCCGAGTTGTTCAAGACAACGGCATGCCGAACCTTTAATGGCGGGCCCGTGGCCGGACTGATGGGCGCGGTACATTTCGCTGCCCAGCTCGGTTACAGTAACGTGGTGGCCTGCGATATGGGCGGTACCAGCTTCGATGTCGGCCTGGTGGTTGAATCCAGTGTCCGTAACTATGAGTTCCGACCGGTTATTGATACCTGGATGGTGGGTGTGACCATGATACAGACCATTTCCATCGGCGCAGGCGGTGGTTCCATTGCTTCATTGAATACACTGATGGGCAAGCGTCTGGATGTTGGACCACAGAGTGCAGGTTCCATGCCGGGACCGGTATGCTACGACCTCGGGGGTGTCGAGCCGACGGTGACCGATGCCGATCTGGTACTCGGTTATCTCAGTGCCGAAAATTATTTCGGCGGGCGAATGCCCTTGAATAAAGCGAAAGCTGAGCAGGCCATTAAGGTCAGTATTGCCGACCCACTCGGTATCAGCGTAGCGGAAGCGGCTGCCCTGATCCGCCACGTCGTGGATCAAAATATGGCGTCAGCCATCAAGCGGGAAGTTCACCTGCGCGGATACAAGCCGGAGGAATTTGTTTTGTTTGCTTTTGGTGGCGCCGGCCCGACGCATGTGAGCGGGTTCAGAGGCGATATTGACAAAGCCATTATTTTCCCGGCTTCGCCGGTATTTTGTGCCATGGGTGCATCGGTGATGGACATCGTTCATCTCTACGAAGTATCACGACGCATGGTGTTCATGCAGGCGATCACCGAAACACTGACTAGCGAGTACACTCTGTTCAACCAGGTCGTCGAATCGCTGGTGGAGCGTGCCAGACAGGATCTTCTCTCGGAAGGGCTGTCGCTTGAGCAGGCGGAATTCTCACTGGAACTGGACATGCTTTACGGCGGTCAGGTGAATGTAAAACGTATGGCCTCGCCATTGTTGTATATTCACTCCGAAAAGGATGCACAGGCGGTTTACGAGGCCTTCGAACTGGAATTCTCGGAGGCCTTCAGTCCACTGGTGGTCAACAAACCGGGAGGGGTGTATCTCGACAGTTTTATTTTGCGGGTGAGTGTGCCGACCCCCAGGCATCAGCTGGCTGAACTGGAGATGCGAGATAGTGAAGCCGGCGCTGCTCAAACAGGGACGCGTTCTGCATACTGGCCCGAAATCGGCAATTTCGTCGAGACGCCTGTCTATGATTTCAGCAAATTGCTGCCCGGGGACATGGTTACCGGGCCTGCAGTGATCGATGCGGAGTTGACAACGGTCGTCGTTGCCCCCGGTCAGACCTTTAGCATCGACTGTCATGGTCTGGGTGTGCTGGAAGGTGCGTCAACAGATACCGGGGCACAGGTACAGCCAGGTCGAATGGTGTCAGTCCGTGCCGGTGTTCGCAGTGAAGATGAAACCGCCATTTCCCCCATTGGAAACGAGAACGAGTAAATAACAGTCATGCCTATTCCTACAATTGAACAAAAGATGCAGTGGTTGAAACCGGTGCCACCCACGGCAGAGGAGCTGGCCTGTGTGGAGAAAATCGGGCTGGGACAATATGAGATCGGTTTTCAACGTACCAATGATATTCTTGATGAAGGCATGGAGGTCTTCGTGCGTTCCTGCCGCAGTGCCATGGGGGTGGCGGGTGACTCCCTGGTGGGGATCATGACCGCGGCAGGTGATATGGTGAACGGTTCCTGTGGTACCTATCTGCATGCGGTGATTCCGCCGATGATCATCAAATATATCATGCAGACCTACGCCGGGAACCCGGGAATCCGGGACGGCGATCTGTGGTTTTGCAACGATGCCGTGTATGGCGGTATTCACAACCCGGACCAGATGGTGGCGATGCCGGTCTTCCATGAGGGTGAACTCATTGCCTGGACGGTTGCACTGGTACACACGACCGAAACCGGCTCGACCGAACCGGGGGGCATGCCGGTGTCGGCCAAATCACGTTTTGAAGAGGGTATGAACCTGCCGCCGATCAAGATTGGCGAGAACTTCGAACTGCGTGCGGACATAGAAGAAATGTTTGCGGCCTTTGGTATTCGTGCCCCGCAGATGATCACGGTGGATCTGAAGGCCCGTTGTACCACGGCAGATCGGGTACGCCGGCGTCTGGTTGAGCTGGCAGAACGTGAAGGCGCAGATTATATCAAGGGCCTGTTTCGCAAGATGCTGATCACCGCAGAACAGGGAGCGGGCAAACGTATTCAGCTGTGGCCGGATGGTAAATATCGTTGTGTCACCTTTGCCGATGCTGTCGGCCTGGAACAGGGCCTGATCCGTTCCTGTTACATGACGATTGAGAAAGATAACGATCATTTACTGGTTGATTTTACCGGTACCGGACCCGAAACGGCATCCTCCTACAATGCACATCCACAGGCGGCCATCGGTCACTTTTCAAATTATATCTACGAATATCTGTTCCACGATTTTCCCATCAGCAACGGTACTTTTGCCCGGATCGATTTTCTGTTTCCTCCTAATACCTGTTTGTCGCCTGATGTGCGTGCCGCCACCAGTAACTCGGTGATGATCTCCACGGGTGTCATGAGTGCCGTGCACAATTGTGTCGGCAAGGCCATGTTTGCCACGGGGCAATGGCAGCAAACCGGTGCCTCGCAGGGAAATGGCGGCAACGCACTGGTACTGGCCGGACTGTCGCAGTGGGACATGCCCTTTGCCGATATGCTCGCCTATTCCATTAATACCGAAGGTCAGGGTGCCCGACCGACAATGGACGGTATGGATGCGTTCGGTTTTCCGTGGTGTGTATTCGGGCGGGCGCCGGATGTTGAACTGGTGGAAAACGAGTTTCCCTTACTGGTGCCGCTGTCACAACACTGGAAGGACTCATGTGGACACGGCAAGTTGCGTGGCGGTGTCGGGACTTCACAGTTATGGGTGGCGCATCACGTACCCGAGATCTACATGATGGCCATTGCGGATAACAGCAAGATTCAGACACCGCAGCCGCTGTTCGGAGGCTATGCACCCTGTACCATCCCCGGGATCAGTGTGCGCAAACCGGACATCATGAACAAGCTGGCCGAGGGTGCTGAAAATCTGAGTCTGGATACCCAGGACATTCTGGAAAATCAGACTATTCAGGGTGAGTTTATCGCTGAATTTCAGGGTCGCAGTGTACGGTCCTATGAGTGCGGCGACATCATTACCTTTGCCTTCTCAACCGGTGGCACCGGCTATGGTGATCCGATTGAACGCGATCCGCAGGCGGTACTCAGCGATATCGACAAAGGCACCATTTCCCCGGCGGTCGCCCGTAACATCTATCGTGTGGTAATTGATGCCGGGACTGAGCTGGTGGATGCTGAGGCAACGGATGAACTTCGCTCAGCCACCTGTGCTGATCGACTTGCCCGTGGCAAACCTTATGATGAGTTTGAAACCGCGTGGCTGAAAAAAAGGCCACCGGAGGCCATACTCAAGCACTACGGCAGCTGGCCCGATGCCGAAATGACAGTACCTCTGATGCGCCCCTGACACGGCAGACAGGGGAATGAGTGCTTCGTCAAAACGAGAGAGTCCGCGGCGACGTTGTCGCAGACTGGTCAAGCGTGGTGAGTCTCCCTCTCACGCACTGCTGATGCCAATAGTCCACACGGTGGCGGCACAAATTGAAGGCCTTGAAGTACGGGAGTTTCTCAGTGATGCAACGAAGTTGTCAAAATGTCTGACAGCGCTGCAGCAATCTCTGGATCTCGATGCGATGCTTTGTTTTGTCGATGCTGGCGCGATGGCAGAGGCGCTTGGCGCGCAACTGGACTGGGCTTGCTACCCGCCGAAGATCAGGGCCAAACCCGGTCAGGCGATTCCTGAAAATATTGCAGATCAACTGCGGGCGCATGTCAGAATCAGGACAGGTGTTGAGGTGTTGAAACGTCTGGGTACAACTGTCACAGATGATGTCCTGTTTGCGTTGCTGGTGACAGGACCGGCAACGCTGGCGGCACAAATGGGTGAAGCGGTAAATTTGGAACAATGTGGCAGAATAGTGAGTGAGGCTGTTCGTGTTTTTGGTGAAGCGGGTGCCGATATCATCATCGTCGAAGAGAAAGTCACAGCGCTGGAATATGAAGAATGGGCGGCAGCATTGTTGCCGGCTGTCAATGTGACTCGCTTCTATAACGCTCTGCCGGTGTTATTGCCGACAGAGATGAGCTATGAACAGGTGCAGGCCTTTTCCGGTCTGGCCCCCGGGAATCTGCTCATCTGCTCAAACCCTGTCATGAACGACAAGCGCCTGGGGGGACAAATTCTGTCGGTAACACCGGATGACTGGGACGTGTCAGGTACTCAGCCGTGTTTGGTGACGACAGCGGGTGAACTCCCTCCCGCCAGTGACATTCCGGAGTTGCATGCTGCCTGTCGGCGTATTCGCGGCCAGCTGTACCAGGTCTGACGAGCACATATTTTCTTTACCTTATGGCCGCCATCCACGATGGCAGATAAAGGAAAACCAGGGATTACACTACCTGTCGTGCCATCAGGTGGATTCCCTTACTGAGCAGGGACAGGGACAGGATACCTCCTTTCCCCAGTCCGTTGCGCCGGGCCACATGACTGGACACACTCATGGTCAATAACTGCTCAGTCCCGTGTGCTTTTATGGTAACGGAAGAGGTTTCGCCCAATGGAATGAATTCCTCTATATCACCACTGACGGGATTTTCTTTTTCGCCTTTGGAGGGCCGGTCACGACGATGTAGAATCAGGTTTTCAGCCGGTATCACCCAGTCAATCTCCATGCCGGCGTCCAGTTCGGGTCGGTAGGGAGTTTCCAGCATGTGGTTGAACCATTTTATATAGGTTTTTCTGTTTTCATTATCATGTTTTTCGATGGTGGCGCTGAAGACATTGTAGTGCCCCACCAGAAAGGCCACATTTCTGTTCAGCGGTTGCGACATGATGTTTTTGGGCGTATCAATCTGCAAGGTTTTGCCGTGGTGGATAATACATATTCTGTTGGCAATGCGTCTGGCCTCATTCAGATCATGCGTCACATGTATAATCGGGATCGCAAGGCGGCTGCGCAGTTGTACCAGTTCGCGCACCAGTTTGCGGCGTGTTTGTTGATCAACGGCAGAGAAGGGTTCATCCAGCAGCAGGACTTTCGGATCCCGTGCCAATGCCCGTGCCAGGGCAATACGTTGCTGCTGCCCGCCTGACAACTGATGCGGGTAGCGTGATCCCAGACCCTGCATATTTACCCGTGCCAGTAATTCTTCAGCCCTTGCCATCCGTTTTGCTTTGTCAAGATGAGACAGTGCAGCGGTAATATTTTTTAATGCGCTCAAATGTGGAAACAGGGCATAGTGTTGAAACACCATGCCGGTTCGACGTTGCTGTATCGCCAGTTTCCTGCCATGTGCCGAGTCAAACCAGATTTCACCGTTGCTTCGAATCCTTCCTGTCCGGGGCGTATATAAACCGGCAATGCTTCTGAGAATGGTGGTTTTGCCACTGCCGGAGGGCCCGAGTATGACCAGTATTTCACCGGTATTGCAGGAGAAGTTCACATCCAGGGGGATGGGTGAATTCTGCTGCAGACTGACATCAATGGCCTTATCGCTCATGCGCCCTGCCCAGTTTGTCGTTAAGTACATAGATGCTGGTGATGGCGACAAAGGCAATCAATAAAAGTGCGCCTGACATAATTGCTGCACTTTGATTATCGAAGGCCTGGACCCGGTCATATATTGAAATGGCAATGGTGCGGGTTTCACCGTGAATATTGCCACCGACCATCAGTATCACGCCGAATTCTCCGAGCGTGTGGGCAAAAGTGAGAATGCCTGCCGACAGAATACCGGGCCAGGCCAGGGGCAATTCAATTTTCCAGAATGTTTGCCATGGACTCAGACCACTGCACCAGGCGGCTTCACGTATTGAAATGGAAATGGATTCGAAGGCCCGTTGCATAGGCTGAATGGCAAAGGGGATATTGAATATGAGTGAAGCCAGCAATAAACCCTGAAAGGAAAAAACCAGTGGCTCGCCGATGAGGGCTTCATAACTTCGACCGATAACAGATCGGTTGCCCATCATCATCAAGAGGTAAAAACCCAGTACCGTCGGCGGCAACAACAGGGGCAGCGCCAGCAGGGTTTGCAGGAAATTCCGGCCCGGGAAATGTCGCCAGGCGAGTATTCTGGCCAGGATCACCCCTGCCGGGATAAGCAGGACAACGGTCCACAGCCCCAGTGAGAAGGAAAGTTGAAGTGCCTGCCAGTCCATCAGCGCCGGCTGTCTGGTAGCGTCATGGCATAACCGTACTTTTGAACAATACGCCGTGCCTTCGCTTCCTGCATGTATTCAAAAAACTGTTTTTCGATACTGTTTGCCCCCTCCAGCAAAACCAGGTGTTGTTGCAGGGGTTGATGCCATTGTTCAGGAATCAGGAAAAATTTACCTTTGTTCTGAAACACCGGTAAATATGTAAATGAGGCGGGAATGATCCCCACATCCACATTGCCGCTGAGCGCAATTTGCGCTGCCTGGGCTGCATTCTCGGCGAGTAACAAACGGTGTTTCTCCACCACCCACAGGCCCGCATTTTGCAGGGCCTGTTGTGCGGCGATGCCATAGGGTGCATGTTCGGGGTTGGCAATGGTGAGGCGTTTGTATTTCCCATGGAACAGTTTTTTCATTGCCGAACTCAAATCCTTACTGACTGACATTGTTGAACCATCAGGAATAAACAGACCGATGCGTCCCCGTGCGTATTTGATATCGGCCAGCAGGGTAAGACCGTTTTCTTTCAGCAAGTCGACATATTTCCTGTCTGCGCTGAGAAAGAGCCTGAACGGTGCGCCTTGTATTATCTGTCGTGCAAAATTACCGGACGAACCAAAGATCAACCTGACGTCAATATTCGTGTCCTGTCGAAAAGACCGGGCAATATCCGTCATGGCCTGGAACATATTCGAGGCGACTGCCATGTGGGGGGCATCCGCCGCCAGGGTGACGTTGGTGAACAGTAACAGCAGCAGTGGTGTGACAAGTTTTTTCATGTAGCATCAAATAATTTACAGGTTATACTCGTAGACGATTATGAGTTTACCGCAGCCCGGAAATTAATGCGGCTGGATTTGGCAGATATTGGTGAGGCAATTTTGCTTTGGAAATAATAATGAAACACGGAGCGGAAAGTATAACATGATTTTGCTGACGGGTATTACCGGCACATGCGGCAGAGCGATATTGACTGTGCTCGGTGAACGGCAAATCCCCGTTCGTGCTCTGGTGCGGGATCTCGATAAGGTCACGGACCTGTCTATGCCGGGGCTTGAGATTGTTCAGGGTGATCTGGAAGATGAATCGTCTATTGAATCAGCCCTGCAAGGAGTTGACAGGGCCTTCCTGGTTATGGCCAATTCGGAGCAGCAACTCGCCAATGAGAAACGCTTTATTGATGTTGCCAAAAGACGGGAAGTCTCGCATCTGGTCAAGCTCTCGGCATCGGGTGCTGATGTAAAATCATCCGCTCTGTTAAAAAGAGTTCACGGTGAGGCTGAAGAGTATCTGGCCCGGTCCGGTATGAACTATACTCATATACGCCCCAATTTTTTCATGCAGAATATATTGCATTGCGCCGCTTCCATTGTTGCAGAGGACCGCTTTTACCTGCCTCTGGGGGAGGGGCGGACCGGGATTATTGACGTAGCCGATGTGGCCGATGTAGTGGTCACTGTGCTGACGGAATCAGGCCACAAAGGGCAGACATATTATATTACCGGACCGGAAATTCTTTCCTTTTACGATCTGGCCGAACAGATGTCCGAAGTGCTGGGGCGAAAGATCACTTATGTGGATCTTCCAGCACAGGAATTCAGGAGTCAGTTGCTGAACTGGGGTTCCAGTGACTGGTACGTCAATGCGGTGATGGCGTTATTTGAATTAATGGCGCAGGATACAGCAGCCTCGGTCACAGATACCTGTCGTGAATTATGTGGCAGGGCACCCCGGTCATTCAGGTCATTTGTTCAACAACACAGGGATATATTTGGTGAGAGAGAGCGTGTTAAAACAGTGGCAGGTTAAATTGTCCGGCGCCAGACTCTTTCCGGTGTTGTGCATAATATTATTTACAGTATCCTGCGCTGATCATGAAAGTGGCTATTATGATGGTTACAGTAATGCGAAAGCCCGGCGATGGCTGCTGTTGGGACGGGCAGCCTATGCTGAAGGCTATCAACAGGGGCATATGCAGGCTTTTCAGGATGACTGGTATGCTGAAAACGCCGATGAAATGGTTGTGGGCCAATCCTGTCCCTTACCCACAAAGCATTCGAATCCGGTGGTGTTTATAGATAAGGTCGGCCTCGTTCAACTTAATTGATATAATCGGCATCAGCTAAACATCTGCGGGCCATAGTTCAGTTTTTTGCGGAACGATACAGTTCGGGACGGCCTGCGAATACACAGCCAATGAATTCAGAAAAGGCTTGAAAGAGCGCCCCATGCGGGGAACTGTCCAGCACGCTTGCACCCGATTCGTCTATCCGACTTATATCACCTTGCCTGAATCAACAATGTCGTCCCCGTCCATCCATTTATCTGTTGGTCGAGGCTTGTATTTCATCAACTGTTCTATGAGCAAAGCAGGTGTCTGGCCTGTGAGTAACATCGCCCGGTGCACGGGTTTCAGAAATCTCTCTGTAACAGCGTGATCCAGTAATTTCAATAAGGGCTCAAAATAACTGCAGGTGTTCAGCAGCGCACATGGCTTCGACTGGATCCCCAGTTGTTGCCAGGTCAATACTTCAAATAATTCTTCAAAAGTCCCCAGGCCGCCCGGCAGGGCGATAAAACCATCAGACAGCTCGGACATCAAAGCCTTGCGTTCGTGCATTGACTGAACAATACGAAGATCAGTTATTTCATTATGGGCGACTTCTTTTTTGGCAAGGAACTCCGGTATAACGCCAATCACCTCACCACCTGCAGACATGACTGTATCAGCGATAACACCCATTAAGCCGACATCACCGCCGCCATAAACCAGTGTAATATTATTTTTTACCAAAGCACGACCCAATTGGCCTGCTGCTTCAGCGTATTCAGGTTGATGTCCCGGGCTGGAGCCGGAAAACACACACAGTCGTTTTATTTGAGCATTCATAGTGAGTCAGTCTTTCATCCACATCAATAGACAATCAATGTACAATGTCCGGTGTGCTTAATACAGTGAAGAATGGTGCAAAGAACACTATTTCACCCAAAGGAATTTGTCGGCAGGCACAAGGAGAGACCAATACCACCTTGAATGAATAGCCGATGCAAAAGACATTCTCATTTCAACCTTTTACTACGGAATTTGCCCGTGATCCTTATGTGATTTACAAGCAGATGCGTGACGAACATCCCATCTATTATTATAAAAAGTGGGATATGTTCTTATTGTCCACATACGAGGATATTCTCACCTTGGTCAACGACCCGCGTCTTGTGCGCAGCCTGGAGCACGTCATGACAGAGGCAGAACTGGCTGTCAAACGACAAGCGGAAAATTGGCCGGCCACGCCCGATATCAGTCGTTATGTGCGCGTTAATATTCTGGACAGTGAAGGCGAGTTACATGATCGTCTGCGTAATCTGGTCTTCCGGATATTCACACCAAAGCGAGTGAACGCACTTCGTGGCAGTGTACAGGCCCTGGTAGATGAACGACTGAGTGCCCTTGTCGGCAAAGGGAAGATGGACTTTATTGAAGACTTTGTCGCACCCATTCCCGGGTTTGTCATAGGCAAGTTACTGGGGGTAGCGACGCAGGATCGGTCGCGACTACGTCAGTGGTCGGAACATATTGTGCAGTTCTTTGAACCGGAGAGAACGGATGCTGACATACAAAAGGCAGAGGAGGCGAGCGGGGAGTTTGCCGAATATCTTGTCAGGCTGGCAGAGCAGCGTCGCGAAAGTCCGGAGGATGATTTGATATCGGAACTCCTTGTTGCCGAGGCACAGGCCAGACTCAGTAGAGATGAGCTGATTTCAACCTGTATGATTATCCTGATAGCTGGTCATGGATCAACGATTGACGCCTCCGGTAACGGTATGCTGGCCCTGTTGCAACACCGGCAGGAAATGGAAAAACTCCGGGCACAGCCGGCCTTGATACAAAGCGCGGTGCAGGAAATGTTTCGTTACGACCCCCCATTACCTTTCTTCCATCGTCTGGCACTGGAAGACATCGAGTACAAGGGACATTTTTTTCCGAAGGGTACTAAATTCGGCGTTCTGTATGCTTCGGCCAATCGCGATCCGGCCCGGTTTTCCCGGCCTGATGATTTTGATGTAAGCCGAACGCCAAACCGGCATTTGGCTTTTGGTACAGGCGCACATTTTTGTCTTGGCAATCACCTGGCGCGATTGAACATGGATATCATGTTTACCACCCTGTTACAACGACTTCCCGACATTGCGCCGGCCGTTGACGAAGCGGAGTATCGAATTGGACTGAGCAGCAGGGGTTTAAAATCTTTACCGATAACCTGGTCGCAATAGCGGGCAGATAAAAATGGAAAACAGAAAAATGAGAAACAGAAAAGCACTGGCGATGCTCATTGATCATACGCTGTTAAAACCCGAGTCGACGCCGGCCATGGTGGAACAACTGTGTACGGAGGCAATGACACATCATTTTTACTCCGTTTGCATCTTGCCGACCTTTGTTACTCAGGCGGTGGCATTGTTGAAGCATTCGGAGGTAAAAGTAGGTACGGTCATTGCTTTCCCTCTCGGGGCTTCGGTATCCCGGGTCAAAGCGACGGAGACCCGCATTGCAGTAGAGCAGGGGGCGGATGAGATTGATATGGTGCTGAATATCGGCCTGTTGAAATCTGCCGGGCTGGCGCAGATGAAAGCAGATATTGTTGCTGTTGTCGATGCCGCCCAGGGACGTACAGTGAAAGTCATCCTGGAAACCTGCCTGTTAAGTAATGAAGAAAAAATACAGGCCTGTACGACCTGTGTTGAAGCAGGCGCACATTTTGTCAAGACATCCACCGGCTTTTCCAGCGGGGGTGCTACAGTGGTGGATGTACGTTTGTTGCGTGAAACAGTGGGACCGGATACAGGAGTGAAGGCCAGCGGCGGTATCAGAGATTACCGTACAGCCTGTGACATGGTGGAAGCCGGGGCCAGTCGTCTGGGTACAAGTGCCGGTTTGATTATTGTCGGTGCCGGGGCTGAAGCCGCTGCAGACAGTTATTAGCGCAGGTTCACGCCGTCTGATTTTCATCAAGTCGTGTAATAGTGATCCGGGCTTTTTTACTGTGCCAATTTATCAGGTTTGTTTTACCGCAATCAACAAGACCATTCAGACAGCATAAGATCTGGTGCAATATCACGTTTCGTGTTTAACAATATTGCTCTATTGCGCGCATGATGGACTCCAGCGTCCGACCGGCATAGAGATTATCGCCATCAAAAATATTGTGTTTGCCACCCGGAATGATGCGAATCTGAATATCTTCACGCTTCTCTATTTCTTCTTTGCTGATGGGCTGAACGAAGTCTTCACTGCCAAATATCAACAGGAAGGGTAACTTGATTGTGGGTAACAGGCGCAGGGCGGATTTTCCGGCAACATGTACATTACGGGCTGTTTGTATATTGATACGACCTTTGAATACCTGCGGGTCGGTCTCTATCACTTTGAGGATTTCCTCATCATCGGTTATCTTTTCAGGCTGAAGGGGCATCATGGGAATATTCCTAATATAGCGCGAGAGCAGGGCCAGTACGGGTGCGAAGAAGCGCACAATCGGTGAAGCCGTATGCCCCACCTTGAAGGCCGGGCTCAGACCCACGACCAGGGTCACCCGTTTTTGTATAATTCTTTCTATACTGATGTTTTTTGTGATGAGTTCGTGCAAGGCGTGCACCACCAGGGAAAACCCATAGGAGTAACCCATAATAACCACGGGTATTCCCTGCGGGATATGTTCCCGCAGGGCGCGAATAATGCTGTGCCATACGACGACGACATGCTGTCTGTAATCGTCGATACTGCAACGTTCTCCTGTGCTGTAGCCGTGACCCAGCAAGTCGAAACTCAGTATATGGCAGCCTTCCCGGTTGAGTTGTTCAAAAAAGAACTTGTGTGTACTGGCATGGTCACGCAAGCCATGTACAAAAACAATGGTACACCGGACTTTTTCCCCGTTTTCAGTCAGGGCTTTATGGAAGTAGTATTGAATATCTTCCGGTGTGCTCTTGTATTTTTTTCCCATATCCGCATCCTGTGGTATGTCTCGGGAGCCGTCGTCTGATCTGCCGCTACCCGGACCCTGTTTTGCTTAATTTATTGAAGACAATAATGATCGCAACGGTCATCAACATCACGATTACCGGCAACATGATGGAGTTATTGAGACTGGATCCCGGCTGCAGATAAAGGATGCCGGCCAGTGTTGCTGAGAGATAGGAAGCCAGTGTGCCGCATATCATTGCCGGTATCCCCAGTTTTGCCAGTTCATGTTTACGTTCAGGGACCATTTCGCTGATACCGCCAATCAGCATGGCCACCGAGCTGAAATTGGCAAAACCGCATAAAGCAAAAGTAGCGATGAGTATGGATTTCGGACTCATACTGCCTGCCTCTATCATCGGTCCCAGTTGACTGTAGGCGACGAATTCATTAATGATTAATTTGGTGCCCATCAAACCGCCAACGGCCGCGGCATCCTGAACCGGTACGCCCATCAGCATGGCGAGATAGTAGAATAAAGCACCCAGCACACTGCTGATAGTGAGGTTATTCAAATCCAGATGAAAGAAAACGGCCTCTTTACCGGCTTCAAACAGCACACTCGCCAGATAGACGCCTGCCTTGCCCAGCATGTAATCGAGCATGGTGATAATCGAGATAATGGCAATCAACATCGCGGTGACCACCAGCCCGACCTTCAGCCCATCGCCTGCGCCAATGACGACAGCGTCAATAGCGTTAACAGACTTTTTTTCCAGGTTCAGTTTGATCGTGCCTTTGGTGACAGAATCCTCCACCTCCGGATAGAGCATTTTGGATATCACCAGTGCCCCCGGCACGGCCATGATGCTGGCCGTCATAAGATAATTGGCAGGAATGCCCATCTTGATATAGACGGCCATGATGCCACCGGAAATACAGGCCATGGAACCCGCCATGATGGCCAGTAATTCTGATTTTGTGGCGCTGGCCAGGAAGGGTTTGATTAGAATCTGGGCTTCAACCTGACCCACAAAAACACTGGCCGAGTTGGACGTGGCCTCGGCGCCGCTGGCCCCCATGATGCGGTAAATAGCCCAGGCCATCATGCCGACTATGCGTTGCATGAGCCCATAGTGATAGGCCAGTGCTGCCAGTGCAGCGACGAAGATAAATACCGGCACGAGTTTGAAGACGAAAATAAAGCTGCCGGCGGGGCCGAATATTTCTATCATCTTTTCGGGTTGCGAGACCAGCGGGCCAAAGACAAAGCCTGCGCCGGCATCGGCAAAGCCCAGTATTTTTTCAACCATATTACCCAGTATTTGAAACAACTGCTGTCCCCAGGGCGTTCTCAGGATGAACATCGCCAGAAAGAGCTGTAGGCTCAGACCGCATATCACCAGTCGCCAACTGATGGCCTGGCGGTTGTTGGAGGCGAGAAATACCGCCAGAAAGATAACAGCAATACCGATGAGACCCGTGAATTGAGACATTAAATTATTATCTTATTGTTTGATCGTCAACCAAACACCGAGCAGGACAATCGCCAGCCCTGATACTCTTGTCCCGCTCAGGCGTATTGTTTCAATTTCGAATATACCAAAGTGATCAATACAGGTCGCCATCAATAATTGCCCGGCAATGATCAGCGTGAGCGTGGCGGCGATGCCGATACTGGGGATGATATACACCTGTGCGCTGATCAGCGCGACGCCTAAAACACCTCCCAGCAGTGCATACCAGGGGACATGCTGCCATTGGCCGAGATTACCGCCGCCCTTGAACAACAATAAGACGAGTACGGTAACAAGTCCGCCGAGGTGGATGATAAAAACGCTTTCCAGTATGCCCAGACGTTGATTGATGATATGCGCCAGGGGTGCCTGCAGGCCGATGCTCAGGCCGCCTATAAGACCGATCGTGCTGATTAAGATCAGGTTGTTCATCATTATTTTCTCTTCAGGTTGCCGATACTGTCGAGTCGAGAGCGATTTCGATCATTTCATCAAATGTTGTTTGCCGATCTTCGGTGGACAGTGCCGCGCCGCTACGAATATGATCGCTGACCGTACAAATACACACTGCCCTGGCACCGAACTCCGCGGCCAGGCCATAAAGACCGGCGGCCTCCATCTCTACAGCAAGGATGTTGTATTTTTCCATAATATCGAACATGTCCGGATCAGGGGTATAAAATAAATCGGCCGAAAAAATATTGCCGACCTGTACCTTGATCTGTTTATGTCTGGCCGCTGTCATTATATTTTCCAACAGCTCAAAATCCGCAAGTGCGGCTAAATCATAACCTTTGAAACGCATGCGATTGACTGAGGAGTCGGTTGATGCCCCCAGACCCACAACGATATCGCGTAACTGGACAGAAGAGCTGACAGCACCACAACTGCCGACACGAATGAAATTTTTCACGCCGTATTCCTTAATCAATTCCGTTGCGTAAATGGATATGGAGGGGATACCCATGCCATGGCCCATGACGGACAGTCGGGTGCCTTTATATTCTCCGGTAAACCCCAGCATATGACGTACATCGTTGACCTGTTGAATATTGCCCAGGTATTTTTCAGCAATATACCGGGCGCGTAAAGGATCGCCGGGCATTAATATGGTCTCTGCGAAATCGCCTGCTTGTGCGTTAATGTGTAAAGACATAGTGAGTTTCTCTAAATAAAGCTTCCTGAACGGCACCCATAAACCGGTTCACGCTGATATACGGGAATTCGGCACGTCCATGCAGTCAGTGTGAATACCGGGTTTTTGGTGCATGGTAATGGAAAAATGTATGACTGATTATATAGCAGAAATTTGTGTGTATGCCGATTCACAGGAAGCTGCTGCCATAATCCATGGCCGGCAGACCAAAGTACGTCGCCAGGCTTTGCCCAATATCAGCAAAGGTATCCCGTCTGCCCAATGACCCCGGTGTTATGTTGCTTCCATACACCAGTACCGGAATATGTTCACGGGTATGATCGCTTCCCGGCCAGGTGGGATCGCAGCCATGATCGGCGCAGATGATCAATAGATTGTCGTCTTCCATCAGCTCGATTAACGCCGGCAGGCGTGAGTCAAAATATTCCAGGGCCTGAGCATAGCCGAGGGCATCACGACGATGTCCGTATAACATATCGAAATCAACGAAATTGGTGAAGATGAGGGAGCGATCCGGCGCGCAGACTACTGCCTGCAGTGTTGCATCAAACAGTTCAGCATTACCGGTGGCCCTGATTTTTTTTGTAATGCCCCGATGGGCATAAATATCAGCAATTTTTCCAATACTGATCACTTCGCCACCCGCTTCGGCCAGCTTGTCCAGCACGGTTGCTGCAGGCGGAGGCACAGCAAGATCACGACGGTTGCCGGTGCGCTCGAAGTTATCTTTGTTATCACCAGTGAAGGGTCTGGCAATGACGCGCCCGATGTTGTATTCATCGACCAGTTCCCGGCTAATCTCGCACAGTGCCATCAGTCTTTCCAGACCGAAGCACTCTTCATGACAGGCAATCTGGAAGACACTGTCTGCCGAGGTGTAGACAATGGGTTTTCCCGTGCGCATATGTTCTTCACCCAGCTCCGCTATGATTTCTGTACCGGAGGCCTTGCAGTTTCCCAGCAGCCCGGGCAGTTCGGCGCGTTGTATTAATTCATCCAGAAGAATTTGTGGAAAAGTGTCAAGGGCATCCGTGAAATAGCCCCAGTCAAACAATACCGGCACACCGGCCATTTCCCAGTGACCGCTGGGGGTGTCTTTGCCGGTACTCAGTTCCGCTGCATGGGCATAAGCGGCAATCAGTTTAATATTTGTATCGTACTCAGCGGGGTAAGACCCGCAACTCTCTTTTGTGGCATGGTATAAACCCAGGCGAGTCAGGTTGGGCAGGTAGAGGGGTTCCGGCCTTTCCCGGTGACAGGTTTCTGCAATATGCAGGAAAGTATTGGCACCGGTATCACCAAATCGGGATGCATCCTCCGTGGCACCAATGCCCAGAGAATCCATCACCAGAATAATTGCTTTTCTCATAAATTGACGTATTTGACTGTCCTGCCACGGAGTCTGTAAAGACTGGACGTTCGGAAGAAAAATTGTACACAATTATTCTGAAAATTGTATCTAATTTTTGATAAAGCAGCTCGCTTCAGCGCCGATGAAGCACGCTGGTTTCTCGTTGAGGCCTGTATTCAGGCCTTGTTGAGTATCATTTTATACGGGCCCGTAATGTCTCGATTTCCAGCATCAAATCCAATGCCAGGGCTGCACCTGCCAGATTCACACCCAGATCCTTTTGCAGGCGCATGGTGGTGTGTGCTCTGAGCAAGCTGACACCGCTGAAACACCATTGCTGACTGTCTTTGTCGATGGGCTCCAGAATACCCTCATTCACCAGTTCAATGACCCATTCAATGTCACAGGAACAGGCCTGCATAAGTTCTTCAAGGCTTATTTCATTTTGTTCATCCAGCAGCATGCCACTATGTATATGTTCCGTCATCTCTCTATACCCCCAATTTTGTGCGTGGATTGAACGACAACTCCCGTTCCATTTTTTGATAGAGTTCCCTGGCGTTTTTTGTATTGGCCGGCGGCAAAGTGATGACCGGGGTCACATACAGATCACCGGCGGGTTTTGCCGGGATACCTCGTCCTTTCAGGCGTAATTTACCAGCATTTTTTGTATTGGGCGGGATGTTGAGTTCCACCGTACCGTCCGGTGTCGGAACTTTGACTTTTCCGCCCAGCGCCGCTTCCCAGGGAGTCACGGGCAGGTCGAGATAGACATCACTGCCCTCAACACGAAACAGGGGATGTGGTTTGAAGCCGATTTCCAGATACAGATCCCCCGTTTTACCTCCGCCAATACCGGCTGCGCCCTGTCCGCTCAGGCGAATTTGCTGCCCCTGTTTAATGCCTTTGGGAATTTTCACATTGAGGCTGCGTTCTTTCAGCCTGACATGCCCACTGGCATCGACTTCCGGTGTTTTCAGGACAATATGCTGTTCCACCCCCCGGTAACTGTCTTCAATGTTAATCAGTACTCTGGCGTGGTGGTCTTCGCCGCGCGACTGGAAGCGGTCGTGCCTTTTATTCACTCCGGCCGATCGAAAATTATGGCCGAACAATGAGTCGAAGAAGTCACTGAAAGCAGCAGGGTCCATATTGGGATCACCACCGCTGAACTCAAAACCGTCATCCCAGTCAGGTGGTGGCCGGAAGTCCTGTCCATTCTGCCAGTTTGCACCAAGCTGATCATAGGCGGCACGTTTTTCAGGATCTTTCAATACTTCATAGGCCTCCCCCACTTCCTTGAATTTTTTTTCCGCATCCGTTTCCTTGCTCACATCAGGATGATATTTGCGCGCCAGCTTACGATAGGCGCGTTTCACTTCATCCTGTGTCGCATCACGCGCAATCCCCATGATTTTGTAATAATCTTTATATTCCATCCGGCCCTCCAGATAACAGCAACAAAATATGAATAACGGCAGCGGCTCAATGTGATCCGAACACGGAACGAATTCTACCCACTAAAACCATATTGGTGACACCACTATTTTACATCCGCGAGTTGAAAAGCCGTCAGACCCGGATGCGTTCGAAAATTTTTACCGTTCGTATTCCTGACCTGTGTCCCTGTCCTGAGGCTGAGAAAAATCGGACAGAGGGTTTATCGCTTGATGCCTCATCAATATACCCGCAGATGTCAGCGACATTTATTTTTGATATGAGAATATATTTACTGGCTTAAAAACAACAACATACGGATTTTTAACTACAATACTTCCTGATACGTCGACCTGTCAGTCGAGTACGTTCGCGGACAGTCTCTCCGGGCAGTAAAGTAAGTTCGACAGATGTCGATACATTAAATGATTCATAGCGGCATAAGGTAATGAATATCTTACGAATTGTGACAGCCGGACTGTGCATGTAACAAGGTCGACCCTACGGGGACGGATACCGCAGGCTGACAACAACTATACCTGGAATGAAGGGCTGTTTACAGCAGGCGACATGTCTTACGTTTTTAAAAAAAGGGGCAAATCATTGGTATCAAACAGGAATAAGGCGGCGTTGGCCTCTCTCCAGGAAGAACAGATCAATACGCTGTATCGGAGTATACCGACTATCGGTGTGGCCACTATCGTGTTGTCGGCGATGATATATTTTGTATTGTTTGACAAAGCGGCCGATCCGTCAGCGGCCAATGCCTGGCTGATACTGATGGTGCTCATCCATCTGGGCCGGGTGCTTGACGCCAGACAGTATTTTAAAGCTGTTGAACATGGTGAATCCCCGGGAAAATGGTTATACCGCTTTGCAGCAGGTACTTTGTCAGCAGCCATTATCTGGGGTCTGTCTTTCTGGATGTTATTTCCGGCTGACAATCTGGAGTATCAGGCATTCCTGTCACTGGTGTTGACCGGAATCGCCTCTGCAGCGATGTCAACCTTGTCATTCAATATGCGGATGATCACAAGCTTTCTGGTACTTACATTTATGCCCGCCTGGATACGTTTACCACTTGAAGGATCCGAGTTTTCCCTTCTGTTGGCGGCGTTGATGTTTGGTTATTTTCTTTTCCTGTTGGGCAGCGCCAGACGTCTGAACAGAAATTATACCGATAACATCCTGTTAAGACTGGAATCGGAATTTCGTGAACATACTCTGCAATCCCATCAATATGCCCTGGATCAGCATGCTGTTGTCAGTATTGCGGATGTTGACGGGAAAATCACTTATGTCAATGACAAATTTGTCGAGGTAAGTCAGTACTCCCGGGAAGAATTAATTGGCAGTGATCATCGGATAATCAACTCGGGGAAACATTCTGACGAATATTATGACGGTATGCGGCAGACCATTTCCAGCGGTAAAGTCTGGCACGGTGAAATAATGAATAAAGCCAGGGATGCTTCCCTGTATTGGGTGAATGCGACGATTGTTCCTTTTTTGGACAATACCGGCAAGCCTTATCAATATTTTTCCATTCTTACTGATATCACACAGCAAAAACAGCTGGAGCAAAAAAGTATTCGTGAGCGGGAAGACGCCCTGATACGCGCCAAAGTATCGCAACAACTCCAGGAGCAGGACCCGTTGAAAAGTAGAATAAAATCCGTTCTGACGATCCTGGCTGGATTCCACGGGCTTAAACTTCAGAACAAGCTGGGTGTGTTTTTGCTTCCCGAGGGTGCATGTCAATTAGAGATGTATGAAACTCACGGCGAGTATACGGATGAATTTTTATCTCGTGAAAAATGTGTGAAACTGGGCAGCTGTCTGTGCGGCCGTGTCGCCCTGTCGGGGCAGTTGATTATTTCGGATGATTGCTTCAGTGACCCACGACACGAGCATAATTTTGTCGGTATGACCCCGCACGGTCACTACATTGTGCCTCTTAAAAACGTTGGTAAAGTACTGGGTGTATTATTTATGTATACCGATCCCTATCCTTCACGGGAGTCATCGCGACTGGAAGTGCTGGGTTTCATCGGTGAGATAATTGGCCTGGCGATAGCCAATGAGCGAATACAGGAAAAACTGCAGCAGGCTAAAATACATGCCGAAGAGGCTGCCAGAGTCAAGGCGGATTTCCTGGCGAATATGAGTCATGAAATTCGAACACCAATGAACGGCGTGCTGGGAATGCTGGAACTGCTGGCAGGTTCAGCTTTGAGTGAAAAAGCGAATAACTATGTGAAAGTCGCACATAGCTCGGCAAACATGTTGCTGACAGTGATAAACGACATCCTGGATATATCCAAAATTGAATCAGGGAAGCTGAGAATAGAATCCATTGATTTTGATCTGGGCAAGTCCATTCAGGACACCATTACATTGTTCGCCGGACAGGCACATGAAAAAGGTCTGGAGTTATCGTGTTTGATTCCACCTGATGTGAATACTTCCGTGACCGGGGACGTCATGCGTTTGCAGCAAATCATGTCAAATTTAACCAGCAATGCCATCAAATTCACGCATGCCGGAGAAATTGCGGTCAGTATTTCAGCCACCGAAAAAAGTGAGACAGAGCAGTTATTCCGTTTTGAAATAAGAGATACCGGTATTGGGATTCCAGCCGAAAAGCAGCAAAAACTGTTTGAGGCTTTCAACCAGGCCGACACGTCGACAAGTCGGCAGTACGGTGGAACCGGTCTGGGGCTGACTATTTCAAAACAACTGGTACAGATGATGGGAGGAGATATCGGTTTAAACAGTATCCCGGATAAAGGTACGACGTTCTGGTTTGAACTGCCTTTTCTCGTCTCCCCGAAAGAACAGCTTCACACATTATCAATTGGCAATATTCGTGTGCTCACGATTGATGACAACGAAACCAACTGTTTCGTCATAGACCAATACCTGCAAAATCAGGTATTGAAGCACGACAGCGCCACCACCCATGAACAGGCCTTCGAAAAATTGCAACTCGCGGCCCGGAAGGGCTTGCCGTTCGATTTACTGCTGCTTGATATGCAGATGCCGGGTGTCGACAGTCTGGAATTCGCCGCCGGGGTTCGCGAAATAGAGGATTTGGGAGAGGTCAAAATAATTTTACTCACTTCAATGGGGGTGCCTGATGATATAACCCGCGTGGACGTGGATATGGTACTGAGCAAACCTGTGTGGCAGCGAGTGCTTTTCGATGCAATAGCAACGGTCATGGACAACAGTGAAAGTGTTGGCGCTGAAGCAGAGACAGAGCCGGCGACAGTGGGGCAATTGACAGGCAGCATACTTTTTGTGGATGACAACCTCGTTAACCAGCATGTCTGTTGTGAGATGTTGTCCCGCCTCGGCTTAAGCTGCGAAACCGCAGGCGACGGTGTACAAGCCCTGGAGGCGCTGAACAGAGGGCACTTCGACCTTGTTTTGATGGATTGTCAAATGCCTGTCATGGATGGTTTTGCCGCCACCCGGGAAATACGTGAGCAGGAAAAAAAGGGCCAGTCGGCCAGACAGACAATTGTGGCGTTAACGGCGAATGCCATGGAAGGGGATCGAGAAGACTGTCTGTCAGCCGGTATGGATGATTACCTGGCGAAACCCTATACTTTGACATCACTGCACGCCACGCTGGCAAAATGGTTGCCTGCAGATACGGCAGCAACAGCCCGGGATCCGGTATCGGACACATCACTACAAACTGTTGATGAGTTGGCCGTTGTGCGCCATCAGTCTGAAATCACTGAAGAGAGATCGTCAGGGCCTCTGATTGATACGATAAAATTTGAAGAAACAAAGGACACAATGGGTGAGCATATGGCCATGTTGACAGAGACTTTTATATCCTTAGGTCTGACGAAACTCACTGAATTCGAAACAAATCTGCAAACACATGATTACGCGAAGCTCAGGGAAAACTTGCATGCGTTGAAGGGCAGCAGCGGCACATTAGGGTTTCAGCATCTGTTTGAACTGTGTACCGAGGCGGAGAACAGGTGTCGAAACAGTGAGGTGGAAAATATTCACGAACTGGTTGATTGCATTACAGCAGTCTTTCATCAAACGATAGACGCGCTCAATCAGGAATCAAACGGAGCAAAATATGCACATCAGCACTGAAGTACCGGAAAAGGGAAAACCGCTAATCTTGGTGGTGGACGATGATCCTGTTATCAGGATGTATCTGAAAACCGTTCTGCTGCAGGAAGGATATGATGTCGAAACGGCCGATGACGGTGAAGCTGCTTTGCAATTGTATCAGTCTCTGGCTCCGGACCTGCTGATTCTGGATGTGATGATGCCGAAAATGACAGGTATTGACGTCTGTGAGAGCATAAAGAAACAGGATGGGGCCACTTCCACACCGATATTGATGTTGACAGCAAAGGATGATGTGGAGTCAATAGAGCAGTCATTCAGCGTCGGCGCAACGGATTTTATCATCAAGCCGGTCAATCTGCCGATATTCAAACAACGGGTACGACATGCACTCATTGAAAGAGACAAGAGCCTGGAACTTCTTCAAAACCAGTCTCGCCTGAAACATGCCCACAAGGTGGCCAAGCTGGGTTATTGGGACTGGAATATCAAAAGTGATAATTTTTACTGGTCAGATGAGGTTTACACAATATTTTCCGTCTCAAAAGACAGCTTTGACAATACCTATGAGTCATTCATGGCCCGAATTCATCCTGATGATGTGGAAAAAGTGGAACGTGCTCTGAACGAATCCCTGCAATTCGGTACGGTGTTTAACATTGATCACCGGCTGAGACATCCGGAAGATAAATTACTGGTTGTTCATGAGCATGCTGAAGTGATCAATGATGACAGTGGCAAGGCCATACGCATGATGGGCGTTGCCCAGGATATTACCGAACGGCATATTGCGCAACAGACGATCACGCATCAGGCGTATTACGACAACCTGACGGATTTACCAAACAGAATGTTGTTCCATGATCGTCTGGGTCACGCCATGGATATCCTGACGCGTCAACCCGGTGAACTGGCGATATTTTTTATTGACTTTGATCGTTTCAAAAATATTAATGATACGCTGGGACATTTGATCGGAGATGCCTTTCTCCGGTCCGTTGCCGAGCGTATGAGTACCGTCCTGCGAAAAACAGAGACGCTGGCCAGGCTCGGCGGGGATGAATTCGCTGTTATCGCAGAGAACATAAATTCGCGAGAAGATGCCTGTAAGATTGCAGCGAAACTGGTCGAAGAACTTGCCAGACCGCATATTCTGGAAGGAAACGAACTGGTCAGCACAGCGAGCATAGGTGTGACCATGTCGCCGTTGAATGGCAGTGATGTTGATGAGTTGATTCAGCAGGCTGATCAGGCGATGTACTACGCAAAAGAACGAGGTGGAAATCAGTATTGTTTTTACACCTCGGAGATACGTCTTCGTTCTCTGCAGTCATTGTTGCTGGAAAATGAGTTGCGTAAAGCGCTGGATAACAGCGAGTTACGGGTCTACTACCAGCCTAAAGTCGATATTAAAACCGATACGATAGTGGGTATGGAAGCCCTGGTAAGGTGGCAACACCCCGAACGTGGGCTGGTACCGCCCTTCGATTTTATTCCGATAGCAGAAGAAACCGGTATTATCGTGAGAATAGGCAGGTGGGTGCTGGAAGAAGCCTGTCAAAAAACGGCGGAATGGCATCGTATGGGCTACGCTCAATTGAGCGTCAGCGTCAATGTGTCTCCCATGCAATTCCGGCAGAAAACTTTTGTCAGTATTGTCAAGTCAGTCTTAAAAGGGAGCGGACTGGAACCCCGTTGTCTGGAACTTGAAGTGACCGAGAGTTGCATGATGCATAATATTGATGAAACGATTCAGATACTGAATGACGTACGGGCACTGGGAGTCAGGGTATCCATTGATGACTTCGGTACAGGTTATTCCTCGCTGAGTTATCTGGACAAAATGCCAATCGATACCTTGAAGATAGATCGGGCCTTCATAAAGGATATCAATGCCCGGGGGGAAAATGGCGAGCTGGCAAAATTGATCATTGCGATGGCCAAGAGTCTGGATCTACATGTGGTCTCCGAAGGTGTGGAGACGGAAGATCATTTACGTTTCCTGGAAAAGTTTGGCAGTGATGAATATCAGGGGTTTTTGGCCAGTCCACCCTTGCCTGGTGAGGAGTTTGAATCCTTACTGACAATGGGAATCGGAAAAGCCGTGCAAAGCAAGGTAAAACCTTTCCGAGTGGTTGCTTCAATGTCGGCGAATTAGTTGTTTCTGTTCCGATAAGTCTTCTTTTTTCTGGAGCGCGGCAGGAGTTTCCAGCCTCTATCCATGGAAAAACTATCGTTGTCACCACAAATTCGCTATATTTTGTCTACTAATACTCCTGGAGTTCGGGAAATAGGCAGCTATAAGGAACCCATGATGTCTACTTCGATTTTGCTGAAACCACTAAGGTCTTTTCTTTTCCTGACGGGTTTGGTGCTGGCGCTTTTCGTTTGGGTGATTGGCCCTGTCATCAACGTCGTACTGCTGCAGGAAGGGAGCTTCTACCAGCAATTCACGCAACCGAGCGCCCATGAGATGTACATGCGCTCCATCATCTCCGCATTATTTATTATTTTTGGTTATCTGGGAGGTCTGCTGCTGAATCGCTGTCAACGCACGGATGATGCTTTGCAGGATATTGAAAGGCGTTATCGTTCCCTCGTGGAGAACAGCGTGACCGGTATCAGGTGGAACACCTTCGGTTCGGGAATACCGGTCGATCTACCGGTAGAAGAACAGATCCGCTTGATCATCCAGAATACAACCATTGTTGAGTGTAACGAGCAGTTTGCGAGAATGTACGGGTATACCCGAACCGCAGATGTAATAGGCAACTCTCTCACCGCATTATTGAAAATGACGCCGGAGTTGGTGGAGACACTCGAATCTTATGTGCGTAACGGCTATACATCAAGGGATGTGGAAGTGCGGGAAACCTTGCCCGATGGCACAGTGAAGTATTTTTTAAATAATGCCCAGGGCACTGTTGAAAACGGCAAGTTGATCCAGTCTTTGTCTGTTGTCATAGACATCACTGACCGCAAGCAAGTGGAGATCAGAGAGAGGGCACTTGGCCGGATAATCGATGAATCATTAAACGAGATTTATATTTTTGCTGCAGACAGCCTGAAGTTTCTGGAGGTCAACAAGGGAGCAAGAAACAATCTGGGTTATTCCATGGAGGAACTGCGCGAGATGACGCCGCTGGATATCAAGCCAACGCTCACGGAAGAAGTCTTCAGGGAGAAAATTGAACCGCTGCTGACAGATCGACAGGAAAAAGTCAATTTTGAAGCCATTCATGAACGCAAGGATGGTTCATGCTATTCCGTCGAAATTTACCTGCAACTGTTGTCCTATCAATCACAATCGTCTTGTGTTGCCATTATTCTCGATATTACCGAGCGCAAGCAGGTGGAGATGGCACTTCGGCAAAGTGAAGAGCGTTACCGCTCACTGGTGGAGGGTAGTCTTGCCGGTATAAGATTGACCCGATACAGGCAGGGTATTCCGACCGATCTGCCGGTAAAGGAGCAGGTCGAACTGATGATTCAGCATGCCTCCATTATTGAGTGTAACGAACAGTATGCAAAAATGTATGGATACGAAAACGTATCAGAGATAGTGAATATCCCTTACACCGATTTGGCGACAGTGACACCGGAACTGCTGGATATGCTCGAATCCTTTGTGAAGGGTGGTTACATGCTGGAGGACACGGAGTCACGCGAAGTTCTTTCTGATGGTTCAGTCAAATATTTTCTGAACACCGCACGCGGCACGGTTGAGAACGGCAAACTGATTCAAACATGGGGTGTCGTGAATGACACCACCGAGCGTAAACGGGCGGAGCAGGCCCTGGGCGAAAGCGAGGAAAAGTACAGAGTGCTTTTTGAGAAATCGGCCGATGCGATTCTCATTATTGACGACGGAAAGTTCGTAGACTGTAATCAGGCCGCTGTCGAGATGCTGTGTTATGCAAGCAAGAACGAATTTCTGAATTGTCAGCCATATCAGTTATCTCCGCCAAAACAGGTTGACGGAAGAAGTTCGTTGGAAAAAGCGGATGAAATGATGTCGATTGCCCTGGAACAGGGCAGTCACCGTTTTGAATGGATGCATTTACGAAAAAACGGTGAAATCTTTCCGGCGGAAGTACTGCTGACCGCCGTTCCGGTTCGGGGAAAAAAAATACTCCATTGTGTATGGCGGGATATCACCGAGCGAAAATGGGCGGAAAAGGAGCTGAGGGAAAGCGAGGAAAAGCTGTCAAAGATATTTGATGCCACCCTTCAGGGTGTAGGTATCAGCCGTCTGCGGGATGGCCAGTTGGTCTATGTCAATCCGGGGCTGGCAAAACTTGTCAATCTGCCGATGAAGGATGTCTCCAGCATGACGACAATGGATTTCTGGGTGAATCTGAAGGACAGAATGACACTGATAAAAAAACTCAGGGAAAACGGACAGGTCGCAAACTTTGAAACCAGATTGCGGAGTATGGATGGAAAAATTTTTCCGGTTTTTATATCCGCTTCTCTGGTTGAAGTCGACGGTGAAGAGTGCATGGTGGCATTAATCAATGATATTACTGAACGAAAACAGATGGAGGATGCCCTGCGGGAAAGCGAGAATCTTTATCGTTCTCTGGTGGAGAACAGTTTTCAGGGCATACGCTGGTACAAAATTGAACCCGGTGTCCCCATTGATCTGCCAGTGGATGAGCAGGTTGAATTGCTGACAAAAAGAGCCACAGTGGGTGAGTGCAATGATCAATATGCGAGGATGTATGGATACCGTCAAGCGGAGGATGTTATCGGGACTCACTCTGTCGCATTAAAGAAGAAAACACCGGCATTACTGGAAATGATCGAAGCCTATGTCGCCAATAACTATGTACTGAAAGCAACGGAGTCATGTGAAATATTGTCTGACGGCACTGAGAAATACTTTTTAAATACAGAGATCGGCACTGTCGAGAATGGAAAATTGACACGTTCCTGGGGCGTGGTTAATGACATCACCGAACGTAAACAGGCGGAAAAGACCGTTGCAAAAAGAGAATCACAGCTGATTGAATCACAGAAGATTGCCCGGCTGGGCAGTTGGGAAATGAGTCTCATTTCACAGAAGCTGGAGTGGTCGGAAGAGGCTTACCGACTGTTCGACAAGGATCCGTACAGTTTCAGTCCCGGCTTTGATGCATTTATCCGGATGGTGCATCCGGATGATGTGGAGAGGTGGCAGAATGCGTTCAATGAGGCAATGGAAAACGGTGACAAGCCTTACAGTGTCGTGGTAAGAATTATCAATGATTCGGGCAGGGAATGGGTAATGAAGTCAATTGGCCAGGTCTATCGAGATGAAAAAAACAATGTCGTTCGGTTTGGCGGCACCCTGCAGGACATCACCGAACACAAGCGTCTGGAAAAACTGATGCGCTACGTCGCGGAAGGTGTCATGGGGGAAACCGGTGAGGAGTTTCTGCAATCGCTGGTCCGGCATGTTGCCATCGGTTTTGATGTGGAGTATGCCTTCATCGGTTTGTTGGCGGGTGAAGACAAATCACGTATTCAGACTATTGCAGTTTCGGCCCGGGGGGAGAATGTCGACAATTTTTCCTATGATCTTGAAGGGACTCCCTGTAAAAATATTATCAGCGGCGGGCCCTGCATCCATCCGAGAGATGTACAGGCGAAATTTCCAGATGATCTGCTGCTGGTGAAAATGGGTGTTGACAGCTATGCGGCTTCTCCGCTGAGAAATCCGGACGGTGAATCCATCGGCCTGCTGGTGGTGCTGGATTCCGGTGAAATAGAACAGACGGAAGCGATGATGGCCATTCTGCAGTTGTTTGCCATTCGAACCGCAGCGGAACTGCAGCGCTTCGAGGCCGAGCGACAGGTCAATATTGCGCATCAGCAACTGGTGGAGCAAAAGCGCGGAGAAACAGAGCAGGTGCAAAAGGAGCTGGACAGGCTCAAAGAGAAACTGGTCACTCAGACACGGCTGGCTGCGGTAGGTCAGGTGGCCGCCAGCATCGCCCACGAATTGCGAAATCCGCTCGGCGCTGTACGTAATGCCGCCTATTACATGAATCGACGCCTGATTGGAGATAATCCGAAAATAGCCAAATATCTGGATATTATTGATCAGGAAATTGATGTGTCTGACCGGATTATCAGCAATCTGCTGGAGATGACGCGTGCGAAAGAACCGGTCAAACAGAAAGTTAATCTGGGCAGCGTGGTGGCCGAGGGAATAGAACGGGTAAAGCCCGCCGATACCATCCGCTGTCATCTGCAATTTGAAGAAGAGCCTTTTGTAGTCAATGTTGATCCCGCACAACTGCGTCAGGTGCTGGACAACCTGCTTGTTAATGCTTTGCAATCTATTGAAGCTGAGGGTGATATTTTTATCCGGGGGCAGCGTGCCGATGGTATGGATATTATTACGGTGCAGGATACCGGCGCGGGTATCGATGCTGAACAGCAGACCCGATTGTTTGAACCTCTGTTCACGACCAAGGCCAAGGGTACCGGGCTTGGTCTGACGATCAGCAGGCAGATAATTGAAAAAAATGGAGGAACACTGGAATATGTTGAACAAGATGGACGGGGCGCCATGTTTCGGATTAAACTACCTCAGCGCACAAATTCAAGCAGCACATAAGTATAGGGAAATATTTGGTGTCATTTGACATTCATACAAGTAAAGCACACCGCATCCTCATTGTTGATGATGAGATAAACATGCGTCTCACCCTGGCCGATATTCTGCGTGATGAATCCTATGAAGTTGACACGGCGGCCTCCGGTGAAGAAGCGGTGGCCCTGTGTGAATCACAGAAATTCGATGTCATCCTCATGGATGTCCGTATGCCGGGTATGGATGGTATTGAGGCCTTCCTACACATACGCCGTCATCATGAAGGGGTCAGAGTCATTATGATGAGTGCCTGCAGTATTGAAGAGTTGAAGGAGGGGGCCCTGAACGAAGGTGCCATCGCCTTTTTGCCCAAACCGCTGAATATAGAAAAAGTGATCAGGCTGATTGATGAAGCCAAAGATACCGGCATCCTGATTGTGACAGATGATGAACAGACGACGGAATCTCTGCAAACAAACCTGAAAAATGAAGGCTACAAGGTGACGTTGGTGGCGTCACCGTATGATGCCCTCGAACTGGCGGAGCAGATACACTACGATCTGGTTTTTATCGATGTTGAATTATCAGCCATGAACGGACTGGATCTCTATCTTGCGATTAAAAAGAAAAGCCCCCGCTCTATTGCCATCATGATCAGCGGCATGGAAGGGGAGTTCGCCAAAATTGCCAGAGAGGCGGTAAAACGAACCGCCTACACAATAGTCAGGAAACCGCTGGACATGGATTATATCCTGGAAATGCTGCAAAAGCTGAGTCGTCAGCGAGTCTCGAATCATATCCGAAAGCCCACTTCGCAGGATTGACCTGAAATGCAGTCTGTCTATGAACATGATCGGATTTCGAATTTGTTGCTGGTCGACGATGATTGCTCACAGTTACAGACCTTGCAGGATATTCTGGAATATGAGGGTTTCTCAGTCATCGCCTGTGCGACTATTTCGGAGGTGATGCAACAGGTTCATGAAAAACAATTCAAGGTGGCGGTGATCGATCTGCGTCTTACCAACGGCAGCGGGATTGAACTGCTGGAAAAACTGCAGGCCCAGGACAACAAGATCCAGATCGTCATTCATACCGGCTATGGCACCTATGAAAGTGCTAAAGACGCTCTGAACCTCGGCGCCTTTGCCTATGTAGAGAAGGCTGGCAAGCCGGATAATTTATTGAGCGCGGTACACAGCGCACTCCATGAATATAACAGACAGCATATTAACGAACTGGAAATGTCGATGCATAAGTCTGAGGAAAAATTCACCAGTGTATTTAACGAGGTCAGGGATGCCATATGGATCAGCACTTTGAAAGAGGGCCGAATACTTGATATCAACCACCATTTTGAAACAGTTACCGGCTATCATCGGGAAGATCTGATTGGAAAATCCATTGCAGAAATAGATGTGTACTCTGACATCAATCAGCGGGATGAGTTACGTGCCTTGCTGGAAAAAGATGGAGCGGTCAGTAATTTTGAAATAGAATTTCGAGTGAAAAACGGCGATCTTATTCTTGTCGATGTTTCGTCCAGCATTATTCATTTTGGTGATACAGCCTGCATAGTTTTTATTGGTCGTGATATTACTGAACGCAGGAAATCAGAAAAAGCCTTACGGGAGAGTGAAGAAAAATATCGTACTCTGGTCGAATCCTCACCCTACTGCATTCATCAGATTGACTCAAAAGGCAGGTTTATATCGATGAATCGTACCGGCTTGCAGATACTTAAAGCAGAGGATGAATCCGCCATTCTCGGTCTTGCTTATCTGAGCTTTGTCTGTGACGACGATCGGGAGAGTGTTTCCAGACTGATGGACTCCGCATTGTCAGGTGAGTTTGCGGATTTCGAGTTTCGCAGCACAGAGGGACTCGAATTCCGTGCTAACTTTGTCCCTATCAATGGTACCGATGGCAAGGTGGATCGCTTGTTGGGTATTACTATTGATATCACAGAGCGCAAGCTGGCGGAGAAACAGCTCAGCTATCAGGTTTCCCATGATGCCCTGACCGGCTTGATCAATCGTCGAGAGTTTGAGCGTCGGGCTGAGAGGTTGCTTGCCACGATAAAACGGGACAATACAGATCATGCACTCTGCTTTCTTGATCTGGATCAGTTCAAGGTGGTGAATGATACCTGTGGTCATATGGCGGGGGATGAAATGCTGCGCCAACTGGGATCGGTACTGCAGGCTGTAGTAAGACAACGCGATACTCTGGCCCGTCTGGGGGGGGATGAATTCGGCGTATTGATGGAGCACTGTACGCTGGAGCATGCCCAACGTGTTGCAACGTCATTGCAAACGGTTGTACAGGACTATCAATTTTCCTGGCAAGGACAGTCTTTCAGGGTGGGTGTAAGTATTGGTCTGGTGGCCATCACCGAGAGTATTCCCAGCTTGACAGAGTTGTTGAAGCAGGCCGATGCTGCCTGTTACATGGCCAAGGACCTGGGGCGTAATCGCATTCATGTCTATCACCCTGAAGATGAAGCACTGACTCGGCGTCACGGTGAGATGCAATGGGTATCCCGCATTCATCAAGCCCTTGAAGACGATCGTTTTTGTCTGTATGCACAAGTCATTGAACCGCTTGACAAGCGTGACGATAAACATTACGAATTGCTCATCAGAATGGAGGATGAGCAAGGAGAGATTATTCCGCCGGGGGCCTTTTTGCCCGCCGCCGAGCGCTATAATCTTATAGAACGACTCGATCGCTGGGTCATTGAAAAGGCCTTTACCTTGCTGGCGGAGAACCCGGAGTTTCAAAAGCAGATTTGTTTTATCTCCATCAATCTCTCCGGGCAGTCATTGGCCAATCTGGCCTTTCTGGACTTTATTCGTTCAAAACTGGAGGCATCCGGAATTATTGGCGAGAAAGTATGTTTTGAAATTACCGAAACCGCGGCAATATCGAACCTGGGTACTGCAATCAAATTCATTATCACCTTGAAGGAACTGGGCTGTCGGTTTGCACTGGATGACTTCGGCAGTGGTCTTTCGTCGTTTGGGTATCTGAAAAATCTGCCGGTGGATTATCTGAAGATCGACGGGATATTTGTCAAGGACATCGTTGAAGATCCCATTGATCGTGCCATGGTGAAATCAATTAACGAGATTGGCCAGGTAATGGGGATGCAGACCATTGCCGAATTTGTCGAAGATGATGTCATAAAGGGTATGCTGAAAGAGATCGGGGTTAATTATGCTCAGGGCTATGGTATAGGTAAACCATTACCGTTTGATGAACTGCTCCAAAGTTCAGTGAACAATGATTGCAATACGAAATCCACGAAGGAAATGTACTGAAACGAATGCCGCAGGAAAATAACAGGCAGGGGAATCTGAAACAGGTTCCGGCCGCAGTGAGTTGCTGATCTGAGACTGTTTTTGCTTCAAAACAAGACTGCGCTGAATAGTGATACTCGGTTCAGCTTACGCTTGTCACTTTACTTTCAATATCCACAAGGCCTTCGAAGCTGATAGTCATATTCAGATGGATTTCAGTTTTGTGAAATATTCCCGGGAACGGGGTATATTAAAAATGAAATTGCATATCTTTGAACTCGTTTTATATTAAAATTGATCTTTTTGGAACAGGGTAGAGTATCCGTGATTTTCACCAGAAGATATTTCAATAAGTGTGCGCTGGCCCTTTTCTCGACGCTGCCTGGCCTGTTTCGTGTCAGTGATGCCGCCGAAAAATCGGCCATCTCCCCGGAGATACCTCAGGAAAACACAATCCCGCTTATTCTGGATACCGATATTGGCGATGATCTTGATGATACCTGGGCATTGATGATGTTACTGCGTTCAACTGAGATAGATGTAAAGCTGATTACGACTGATTTCGGCAATACCAGGTATCGCTCACGATTGCTGGCAAAATTATTACAAACTCTCGGTCATACTGATATTCCCATCGGTATCGGACTGGATCCAGCAGATAATCCCGGCAACCAAAGTGAATGGTTGGGTGACTATCGTCTGGAAGACTATCCGGGCACGGTCTATCAGGATGGTGTACAGGCAATGATAGAGTCGATTAAGCAATCTCCCGAACCTGTCACTTTACTCTGCATCGGTCCCGTGACGAACATTGCCGAGGCATTACGGCGTGATCCTTCGATTGCGGAAAATGCCCGTTTTGTCGGTATGCAGGGTTCTGTGCGTATCGGTTATGATGGTGAGTCGAAGCAGGCAGTGGAATGGAATGTAAAAATGGATCCCTTGGCCCTGCAGGCCGTATTTGCAGCGCCCTGGGATTGTTCCATCACGCCACTTGACAGCTGTGGACTGGTGCGGCTGCAAGGAGAGAATTATCAGAAAGTATATCGCAGCGAAGATACCTGGATGAAGACACTCATTGAAAACTATACACTATGGTTACCCAGGGCAAGCTGGCTGGTTCCCAAACCCGATCTGACCAGAATGAGTTCAACTTTGTTCGATACGGTGGCGGTGTACATGGCTCATGCACAGGATTTACTGGTAATGGAAGATCTGCCTTTGCGCGTTACCGATGATGCTTACACTGTTATTGACGAAGAAAACGGGCGTATTGTTCACTGTGCGACGGGATGGAAAAATTTGCCGGTCTTTGAGGAAAGGCTGGTGCAGGTGATCACCGGCAGTGGCTGAGGTCCTGTCCGGCTGGATTGAATCCTTGTTAATGAGAATAAGATTAATATTATGACCTTATTATCCGCTGTCCTTTTTGCTTTGCTGTTGCCTTTCATTGCTATGGCAGGAGAAAAGGAAACTGAAGCCTACTTTAATGAAATTCGCCACGACCCCCCATTGTTGAGACATTTTCTTTACAGCTTCCCCAAGGGGGGGGATCTGCATAATCATCTGGATGGGGCGATATATGCGGAAAATTTTATCGCCTGGGCGGCAGAGGACGGGAAATGTATCGATCTCGAAACTTACAGGATAGCGCCACCACCCTGCAATGCTGAGGCCGATAAACCGGCCTTGCGTGATATTCAATACAACAGCGCCATCGTCAACCCCATCATTGATGCCCTGTCTGTGCGTAACTATGCACAGCGATCTGTCTCGGGACATGATCAGTTCTTTTCAACTTTCAGACGTTTTTTTGAAGCAAGTCTGGGACATGAGGGACAGATGCTGGCAGAAGTGAGTACCCGGGCCGCCAGGCAGAATATCGTTTACCTGGAATTGATGCAGTCTTACGGCATGGCAAAAGCACGCCGCCTGGCAGCAGGGAACAAAGATTTTGCCTTGACTGTGCCCTTGTCTGTCGTGGCAAAGAATCCTGATATTGAACAACTGGTTGACGGCACTATGGCTAGACTTGATCGTATAGAACAGCAATGGCGTGAGCAACTCGCCTGTGACAGCCCGCAGGCCGATTCAGGTTGTGATGTTCCTGTTCGTTATCTGGCACAGGTGATACGGGTATTTCCGCGAGAACAGGTGCTGGCGCAAACTCTGCTGGCATTCAGGCTGATAGAAAAAGACCCGCGTTACGTTGGTCTTAATTTTGTCGCGCCGGAAGACCATCCGGTGTCCTTGCGCGATTATCACTGGCAGATGAAAATGATTGGTGGACTGGCGGAGTTTTTCCCTTCCGCGAAACGTGGCATCACCCTGCATGCCGGCGAAATTGTCATGGGTCTGGTACCGCCGGAAGATCTGGGCTGGCATATTCGTGCAGCCATAGAAGTAGCCGGAGCCCGACGTATCGGCCATGGCATCGACATATTTTACGACAAAAACGCCCGGACACTGATGTAGCACATGGCAAAGCAGGACATCATGGTGGAAATCAACCTCAGCAGTAATGCAGTTATACTGGGTATCAAGGATAATGAGCACCCATTCAATGCCTACCGTAAATACAAGGTTCCCATGGCATTTTCCACGGACGATGAAGGCGTATCGCGTATTGATCTGACTCGCGAATATCAGCGCGCCGTAGACACATATAATTTAAGTTATGCGGATCTGAAATATTACTCCCGCAATGCGTTGGCCTACAGTTTTCTTGCCGGTAACAGTTTGTTCGTATCCACTGGCAGCGGTCAACTTGTCGGGCAGTGCGCTTCATCTTCACCAGACAGGGATACGCCGGATCGGCAATGTGGAAAATTTCTGGCAAGCAGTGAAAAAGCCACCTGGCAGTGGAACCTGGAACAGCGCTTCAGTGACTTTGAGGCCGGTTATCAACTGGATTGAATCGTCTGTCAATAATGATAAATACAGGGAAAGCGCGTTCTGAATGCCCGGCGATTCCAGCGAGTGCAGCATGCTCAGGAACTGTCATGCCATTGTCAGTCCGATGAGGAGCAGTTAGCGATGTTCCGGAAGTGCTTAGGTGATCCTTTCGTCCATTTTATGTTTATTGGCGCCTTGTTGTTTTCTCTCTACGGGCTGACCTCAAAAGATGCTTTTCTCAAAGATGATAATGATATCCAAATTACTGCGGAAGCGGTCAATAAATTACGCCAACAATGGACAAGACAAAATGGCAGTACACCTGACAGCGCAGTACTGGACGAACTGGTGGAATCACTCATCCATCAGGAAGTATTGTTGAGAGAGGCGAAGCGACTGGGTCTGGACGAAAATGACACTATCGTGCGGCGACGACTGATACAAAAAATGGAATTTCTCTCCGCCAACCTGTCACAATTGCAAAGACCTGACGAGGCGGTACTGCTCGAATATTTCAAATTGCACAGGGAACAATACCGCGTACCGGAGAAGCGAAGCTTTACGCATATTTATTTCAGTAAAGAGAAACGTGGTGCCTCCGTATTCGATGATGCCAAAGAGCAACTTGAAATGCTGTCAGTTGCTCCGACGCCATTGCGTGCACCGGAAAGGGGAGATAATTTTATACTGCAATACGATTACAGGGAGCGAAGTCAGCAACGGGTCGCACAAATATTTGGGGTCGAATTTGCACGGGATCTGTTCACCATGAAAACGGAGCAATGGCAAGGACCGGTATGGTCTGAATACGGTGCGCATCTGCTGCGTATTGAACATGTCACAAAGTCAACTGTTCCCGATTTTGCAGACATCAGGACGCGGATACTGGACGATGTTATAAATGAGCAACTCATGGCGCTAAAAGAAAAAACCTATCAGGAAATGCGTACTCATTACCAGGTGGATGTTGCTTATCAAGCTGATGAAAACTCAAACTGATCATGAATGAGGGTTTTGCTCTGTGGCGAACAAGCTTGCTGTGTCTGCTCCTTTTGACGGGCAGCATTCCCGCCCTTGCTCACGAGTCACGCCCCGCCTACCTTGAAATAAAGGAAGGCAGTGCCGGTCTGCTGGAGATCAACTGGACACGCCCCATACGCGCACAGCGTGCTTTGAATATACAGGTGGTTTTTCCTGAGAGCTGTCGTACCGGCGGAGCGAATACAGGCCGGCAACTACAGGGTCTCATGTACGAGAAATGGGTAATGGATTGCGGAGCGACTGAACTCAGTGGCAAGGAAGTTACGATAGCCGGTTTAAGCAATACCATCAGTGATGTTTTGCTCAGATTCCAAAGCCGGGACGGTACTGTACACATGTCCGTGCTGGACAACAAAAATCCTGTCTTTATATTTCCCTCTGTCACTGAGCCGATAAAAAATATCGCCCCCTATTATTTCAAACTGGGTGTAGAGCATATCCTTAAGGGTGCCGATCATCTGCTTTTTATTCTGGGTTTGTTGCTGCTCATACAACGTTTCTGGAACGTTATTAAAACCATTACCGCTTTCACTTTGGCCCACAGCATCAGCCTGATAGCGGCCATACTTGGATATGTTCATGTGCCCTCTGCCCCGGTGGAAGCCGTTATTGCCCTGAGTATTGTATTTCTGGCCTGTGAGCTGGTGCGGGAAAATAAGCATAACCTGAGCAGGCGACTGCCCTGGCTGGTCGCAGCGGTATTCGGTCTGGTTCACGGTCTGGGGTTCGCGGGTGCATTGTCAGAGATTGGCCTGCCTGAGGATGATATCCCTCTGGCATTGCTTATGTTCAACCTTGGTGTGGAAACAGGACAGGTATTATTTGTCATTTTTGCCATCGCCGTGTTGCAGTTATTACGTCGGATCATACGAGACTGGTTTGACAAGATAGAACTGGCAAGCAGTTATGCGATAGGCAGTATTGCCGCTTTCTGGTTGTTTGATCGTGTCAGCGGATTTTATTAGGGTGAATGTTATGCTGAAAAATATTATGTTATTGACGAGTCTGACCCTGTTGGCAGCCTGTTCCGATACACCGGGAGATGCAAACAGTAAAGCCGAATCGGGCGTAAAGACAAGGCAGACCGTCGAGGGGCAAAGTAGTTCGGCCCCCCCGGCAATGCTTTCGCGTAATCCGTACTTTGGTGATTTGCATGTGCATACGTCTTATTCACTGGATGCCTACATCATTTTTAATCGTACTACTCCCCGTGATGCTTATATTTTCGCCCGCGGCGGTGAAATAGACTTTTACCGGCATCCAAGGAAGCTGGCGCTGCCGCTGGACTTTGCCGCCGTTACCGAGCATGCGGAGTTTCTGGGGGAATCGCTGATTTGTGCCGATCCCCATAGTGCCGCCTATGCGACGGACATGTGCAGGGATATGAGAAATGAACAACAGGATCCGGCCCTGGAACATCGTACTTTTGTCAATGTCCTGCTGAAGGTGTTCAAGGCGGACAGGCCTGAGCGATTGCCCATATGCGGAGATCAGGGTGAAGACTGTATTAACGCCTCCCGAACCCGCTGGCAGGAGATCCAGGAAATTGCGGATGAGTTTTACCTGCCGGGTGAGTTCACCACTTTTATCGCCTACGAATGGACAGGCGAGCAGGGTGGTAACCGTCATCGGAATGTGATCTTTCGGAACAACAACGTGGCAAAAACGCCCTGGAGTATGATCGAAGTGCCCACGGTAGAAGCGCTCTGGGGCAAACTGGATGAAGAATGCCTGCCTCCTTGTGAGGTACTGACTATTTCCCATAATTCCAACCAGAGCAAGGGGCTGAGATTTGCCGGTGTTAATCCCGATGGTTCTCCCTTCAGCGCTGAACAGGCCAGCTATCGAGCTGCCCATGAGCCCCTGGTTGAAATCATGCAGTTCAAAGGCGAGTCTGAATGCCGTTTCGGCCTGGGGACAGAAGATGAATTATGTCAATTTGAAAAATACGATCTGCGACCGATTTGTCCCGATAAAGCGCCGCCCGGTTCCACCCTGGTCTGTGCCCCGGCCTGTGACAGCGAGGGCCGGCCGGACGGTTGTGTCTGGGCCAGGAACTATACTCGCAACGCACTGAAGATCGGTCTGGAATTTGAAGAGAAAACGGGAGCAAATCCCTATAAGTTCGGCGTGCTGGGCAGTACGGATACCCACAATGCCAATCCTGGCAATACCGCGGAAGACAACTACAAAGGCAATTTTGGTTATCTGGATGCCGATGCCAATGATCGCCTGAAATTGGCGCTGAAGACGGGTTTCAAGCAGCTGCCCAAAAATCCCGGTGCCCTGGCCGGTGTCTGGGCCGAGCAGAACACCCGCGACAGCATCTTCGCTGCGCTGCAGCGCCGGGAAACCTTTGCCACCAGTGGCACCCGAATTCTGCTTCGCTTCTTTGCCGGCTGGGATTTTCCGGAGACCCTGCAACAGGGCACGGAGCTGGCTGCTATTGGCTACGACAAGGGTGTGCCGATGGGTGGCGATTTACCTGTCTATCATAATGACGGGCCACCACGCTTTTTACTGTGGGCAGCAAAAGGTGTTGATGGTCGCAAGCTGCAGCGGGTGCAGGTGATCAAAGGCTGGCGGGAGGACGGAGAAAGCCGGGAACGGGTGTACGATGTCCTGTGTTCGGATGGATTGACACCGAACCCGCTCAGCAGGCGCTGCCCGGACAATGGTGCCGGTGTTAGTTTGAAAGATTGCAGTGTCACAGGAGACAGGGGCGCGACAGAACTGAAGGGCCTGTGGGAAGATCCGGATTTCGATCCCGGACAAGGTGCATTTTATTACGCGCGGGTGCTTGAAAACCCGGGTTGTCGCTGGAGTACCTATGACGCATTACGACTGGGCCGTGAACCACCTGTAGATGCCCCCGCCATCATACAGGAACGCGCCTGGTCATCACCCATCTGGTACAGTCCCAATTAATGTCTGTTACGGCATCTAATGGCCTCATACCGGTGCATACGGGAATGCAGTTGATCAAATACCTTCTTGTTCTTTCAGGATTTGTTTTCAGTGCCTGTACGCAAGAGGAAGCTCAGATCCCCGGTACAAATCAAGACCTGCAGGAAATACATGCTGTACAGCAAGAGATAAAAAAAACCACTGCCGGGCCGGGAGGCCATCCCTATTTTGGTGATCTCCATGTTCACACAGCCTACTCCCTGGACAGCTATATTAATTTCAACCCGGCAGGACCGAGAGAGGCCTATCGTTTCGCCCGGGGAGAAGAGGTCACTTTATCAGGTGGCAGGACACTGAAACTGAAGCAGCCGCTGGATTTTGCAGCAGTCACGGAACATGGAGAATACCTGGGAGAGCTTGCCCTGTGTCTGGATAACAGCACGGCGCAGTATGATCAGGCATTGTGCCGGGCCATACGTAATGAAGATAAACAGGCGGCGTTGATCCGATATATATTCAAGGCCCTGATCATCAGGGACGTACTCTCTCCCGATCCTGAACGAGAGAAAGAACTGTGTTCAAGCGAGGCTCGTGATTGTCTGGAACGTGCCCACAGCATTTGGCAGGAGTTGCAGGATATTGCCGATGACTTCAATCAACCTGGAGATTTCACCACATTTATTGCCTATGAATGGACAGGTAATACGCGGGGCAACAACTTGCATAGAAACATCGTATTTCGCAATCAACACGTGTTGCCGCTGCCGATCAGCTATTTTGAAGCGAATACACCGGCGAAACTCTGGCAACAACTGCGGGATGACTGCAAAGCACCCTGTGAACTCGTTTCCATTCCGCATAACTCCAATCAGAGTAATGGTCAGCAGTTTCCAGCGATAGATGCTTCCATGCTCTCGCTGGAACTGGCCAGGTTGCGCAGTGAACTGGAACCCCTGGTAGAGATTATACAGGCCAAGGGTGATTCGGAATGTCAAACCGGTTTCGGTACGGCGGATGAATTCTGTAATTTTGAAAAACTGGAACGCCGACCGGTCTGTGCCGGGAGTCCTGATACGGGCTTGTCAGACTGCACCGTTCTTTGTGATGCACAGGGTCGACCGGAGGGCTGTGTCCAGGCCAATAATTACATACGCAATACCTTGAAATATGGACTCGAGGCGGAAGCGAGCACCGGTATCAACCCCTATAAGTTCGGTGTAATAGGCAGTACTGATACACACAATGGTACGCCCGGTGCCACTGATGAAAGCAATTACCTTGGACATCATGGCGTAGAGGACGGTTCACCTGCTGCCAGAGCGGCCCTGCCGGAAATAAAAGTCTTTACCCCGCAAAGAATGAAAGGTTCCGGTGGTCTGGCCGGTGTCTGGGCGGAAGACAATACCCGGGACAGTATCTTTGCCGCGCTGAAGCGTAAAGAAACATTCGGTACCAGCGGTACTCGTATCATTCTTCGTTTCTTTGCCGGTTGGGACTATCCGGAAAATTTGGATGAACAAAGTAACTTGCTTGAACTTGCCTACCGGCACGGTGTACCCATGGGTGGTGACTTACCTCCCACTGAAGCCGGTCACGTGCCGAGATTCATGGTCTGGGCGATGAAGGCGGGTGATGGCATCAAACTACAGCGTGTGCAAATCATAAAAGGCTGGCTGGAGGCAGGAGAAAGCAAAGAACAAACCTTCGATGTTGTCTGTTCAGATGGATTGCTGCCCGATACAGACAGTCATCGTTGTCCCGATAATGGCGCAGAAGTGAATATGGCGGATTGCAGTGTCAGTGCCGATAAAGGGGCAATAGAGCTGAAAGGCATGTGGCAGGATCCGGATTTTGAACCCGCCCAACGTGCCTTTTACTATGCCCGTGTACTGGAAAACCCCGGCTGCCGCTGGAGCAGCTATGAAGCCCTGCGTGAGGGTAAAAAGCCGTTTGACAATGTCGATCCCATCATTCAGGAAAGGGCATGGTCTTCGGCGATTTGGTACAGTCCTTAATAGATTATTCTCTATCTTTTTGATATTTAAAAAGAAATTAAAAATAACAATTTGATATTACATCATTGAGTAATTTTACTCAATGATGTAATATACATGCGCCATGTATATACGTGAACATGCTCAAACATTAATTGCTCGATTAGATGAACCCGTAAGCCGACTAATTGTAGTAGCCGGTCCCCGTCAAACGGGAAAAACTACCCTCGTACGGAAGATCCTGCAACGTGAGCGTTCACCTGCCGAATATAGTTATCTAGCCCTGGATGAGCTTACTGTACCGTCTCCCTACACGTCCATGACTGATCAGGTCACCTACACAGTAGCCGGGATTAGAAAACCTGATATCGAATGGATAACGATGCAGTGGGGAAAAGCGCGTAAAGCGGCTGACAATCCTGAACTTGAGCGTGGCTTTATACTGGTTCTGGATGAAATACAGAAGATCCCGCAATGGTCAGAGGTGGTGAAAGGACTATGGGATGCGGACCGGGCATTGAATAGACCATTACATGTCGTATTACTGGGTTCGGCTCCATTGTTGATGCAGCAGGGTCTGACTGAAAGTCTTGCGGGTAGATTTGAGCTAATACGCAATACCCATTGGTCATTTCTAGAAATGAGTGAGGCTTTTAATCTTGATCTACCGGGCTATCTATATTTCGGTGGTTATCCAGGTGCGGCCGAATATGTTACTGAACAAAGTCGTTGGGCGGATTATGTACGTTCATCGCTTATCGAGCCGAATATTGAAAAAGACATTCTTATGATGACTCGTGTAGATAAACCTGCACTACTCAAACAGCTGTTTGAGCTCGCTTGTCATTATTCGGGACGGGAACTTTCATTGAATAAAATGAAAGGGCGCCTGGACAATGCCGGTAATGAAACGACGCTCGCCGGTTATATAAACCTGTTGACCAATGCCGGGCTACTTACCGGCTTGCAAAAGTTTGCCAATCAACAGCATCGCCGACGGGCATCGCCACCGAAGCTTAATGTATTGAATACGGCACTGATGACTGCTATGTCAGGTTATACCTATGAACAGGCCAGGGCAGACCGAACTTTCTGGGGACACCTGGTAGAGAGCGCGGTGGGTGCACATTTATATAACAGGGGAATTCCTGATGTCAGGCTTTATTACTGGCGGGATGGTAATAATGAAGTGGATTTTATTATTGAAAAGGGCAGTATGCGGGTCGCGATTGAAGTGAAAAGTGCTACGGGAGATGGTAGCCGCCGTGGTCTGGAAAAATTTAACGAGCGTTTCAAACCGCAGCGTACGATATTGGTGGGTGGGCAGGGTGAACCACTGGAGCTGTTTCTCTCCTCTGGCCCGGATGACTGGTTTGGTGAACAGTGACATTCCTGGTACCACGAACCTGTACGACTATTATTAAAGATCAGAAACAGGTCTCTCTTCCTCTGGACCGTTATAGAGATAGCCCTGCCTATGTATTGTTGGGTGAACCGGGTATGGGAAAAACTAAAGCCTTTGAACAAGAAAGCAAACAGCAACAAGGTTCAGTTTATATAACTGCCCGTAACTTAATCACTCTTGAGCGTAATGCGGAATGGCAGGATAAAATATTATTCATAGATGGTCTGGATGAAGTCAGGGCCGGAACACAGGATGCCAGAGGTCCATTTGACGCTATACGAAGATGTCTGGAAAAACTAGGTCGTCCCTGGTTCCGTTTGTCCTGCCGGGAAGCAGATTGGCTGGGCAGTAGTGACAGGGAACAGTTACAAATGGTTGCGGCTGATAATAATACAATTCAAGAGCTGCATCTGGACGAGCTGACCGAGGACGATATCAACGAAATCCTGGTTAAGAATTATCCGGATGAAGTTAAAATACCCTTAGAATTTATAAAAGAAGCAAAAGCTCGGGGACTTTTTGACATAATCAAAAATCCTCAAATACTGGATATGATGGTTTCCGCCATAACGGACAGTGGCCAGTGGCCGGGTTCCCGCCGGGAAACTTTTGAGCTTGCCTGCCGCAGAATATTAGTCATCGAGCATAATCCAGAACATAGCGACACGCAGCGTGATCGTTCTCTGACGATTGAAAAGCAACTTGAAGCAGCCGGCTTTCTTTGCGCACTTTTATTGCTGTCCGATAAGCCAGGTTTATCATTGAGTGCCTTCGCTGCAACAAAGGAATACCTTTCTATAAATAATCTGGAATACGAAGAACCTGTATTACTACATGCCGTCACGAAAACAAAACTCTTTAGTACAAATAGTGAGTGTACTACTTATGTCCATAGAACGGTCGCTGAATATCTAGCGGCTTATTACCTGAACAAACAGATCATGGAAAATGGTTTACCCATAGGACGCATACTTGCTCTTATGACCGGAACAGATGGCGTCGCCGTCACTGCACTGCGAGGCCTGTTCGCCTGGCTGGTGACCCTGTGTGAAACAGAACGCGCCATATTGATAAAGCGGGACCCATTAGGGCTTATCCTGTACGGTGATGTTAAATTATTTAGTGTCGAGGATAAGCGTAAGATCCTGGATGCACTCAGGGAAGAAGCCAGGCGTTATCCTTATTTTAGATCTGGTAACTGGGTAGGGCATCCTTTTGGGGCGCTCTGCACCATTGAGATAGAACCCATATTTAAAGAAATTCTGATGTCTCCTGATCGCAGTGATGCACAACAGGCCATCGTTGATTGTGTTCTGGATGCGATGATGCATGGAGAACGATTAACGGAATTAACTGACTATTTGATGGAAATTGTTCGTGATTCAAGCCGATGGTCTGGTATCCGCAGGCAGGCGCTCCATGTCTTTATTCATCTTGTTGCTGGCAAACCGAATGAAAATAATAAACTGATGCAACTTCTCCTGGATATTAATAACAATATCATTTCCGATCAGGACGATGCCTTATCAGGAGAGCTGTTAGTAGAACTTTATCCCGCTATAGTTAAGCCAGCCGAGGTTTTTGATTATTTACATACGCCTAAAAAGGCCAACTATATTGGTAAATATCAGAAATTTTGGTCGTATCATTTAGAAGAACAATCCTCGGAAGGAGAATTGTTTCAGTTGCTTGATGATCTGGTATTACGTCATGAAAAACTGGCAGTCACAATCAATGAGACACCCTTTCGCTCAATGGTCGGCAGGCTTCTTGCGACTGGACTGGAATATTATGGAGAAACCGTTACCCAGAAAAGATTATCTGACTGGCTTGGCCTGGGTCTTGATGAATATGGCTTTGTATCAATAGACAACGAACATGAACTTAAGCGAATTCGTGATTGGATTGGTTTACATCCAGATTGTCAAAAAGCAATTATAGCATTACACGTAAAACACTGTGCAGAAAGTGATAATTTTAACTGGTGCATGCGTAAAGTGATGGAGCGCTTATATGATGCAAAGTTACCTATAGATTATGGTTTATGGTGTTTAGATAAAGCCAAACAATCAACTAATGAACCCGTTAGTAAATATTTTTTGGGCGAAGCCTTTCGTGTATGTAATTTAGAAACTGATAATCAAAATATATCTTTGGATATCTTAAAACAGGCTGTACAAGAAATTCCTAAACTGGATAACTGGTTGGATGAAATGCTAAACCCACCGATTAGCCTAGGAATAGTGGAGTTTAATAGAAAGCGAGAGGCAAGAAGAGCGAAAGAACAACAACAAAAACAGGAATATATTCAATTTATAAAGAAAAATATTAATGATATCCGTGCGGGTACGGCGGACTCAGGTATTCTTCATAATTTGGGCATGGCCTACTTTGGCTATTTTATAGATTTTGAAGGTGAAAATCCTCACAAGCGTTTAAATAATTATTTCGATGATGAAAGCCTGGTTGAATCGATATTGACAGGTTTCAAAAACTGTCTTGAGCGGAAGGATATCCCCGCAGTACAGAGTATATTCCAGCTTAATATACAGAATAATAGTGAAATTTATCCCCTGTCTTTCCCTTTCAGGGCAGGCCTGGAAGAAGTCAGCAAGGACGATAACAGGAAAATATTGCAACTGTCTGACGACAAGATTCGCAAGGCCTTAGCTTTTTATTTCGCTGATGATATAGGAGAAGAACCAGCCTGGTACAAGGAACTGGTAAAAGAAAAACCCGAACTGGTCGCAGAAATATTTATTCAATATAGTTTGATGGCGATACGTGCAGGTAAGGAACATATCTCCGGTATTTATTCACTTGCCTTTGATGAGGATTATAAAAGAATTGCACGGCATTCAAGCATTCAATTACTGGCTGGTTTCCCTGCACGTTGTACTAGCAAGCAACTGGAATATCTCGACTATCTTCTTAAGGCAGCCTTACAACATGCGGATCCTAAGCAGTTTCAGAAATTAGTCAAAAAGAAGCTTATGTTACGCAGTATGAATGTGGCTCAGCGGACTCATTGGCTGGGAGTCGCTTTTATTCTTTTTCCATCAGATTACAGGCAGGTACTGATAGAGTATTGTAATGGCAGGGCAACACGCATTAAATACCTGATGGGTTTCCTTTCTTACAGGATTGATCAATTATCATTGATGGACAAATTGCCAGGTACAGCATTGAGTCTACTAATATGTTTATTGGGAACATATTATCGTCCTTATGATCGGGGAGAGCGTGTTGGCACCGTGACAGCGAGTATGCGTGCATCTGAATTGATTCAGCTAATGATAAATAAACTCGCAATAATCGCCGATGAGTCGACCACGCAAGAAATAAACGTTCTACTTGAAAATGAGAAACTGGATAAATGGCAATATTCATTACAAGCTGCCTTATCTCAGCAATTGGCTAATAAACGTGAGGCGGACTTTAATTATTCTGACATTAGGAGAGTTAGTAATACCTTACAAAACCTGGCCCCGTCG
>JAJRTU010000112.1 GCA_024278135.1 Gammaproteobacteria bacterium | reverse complement strand
GGCCACATTTTGGTCGTTCCAGACTTGCACCAAGTGCCCGTCAGATGTAACTTTCGAGAAAATATAAGTCAACATGGCTGACATAACTTCAAATATGTACGAGAGCGGCCCGGATCAATGCCGCCGACGTCCCGAAAATCGGCCCGACATGCGCCCCGTCGAAGATGAGTTCATGGCGATTGCGGAGCTGTTGTTTTTTGCCTATCGGGATTTTATCGGCGAGCCGGATTCGCTCCTCCAGGAATATGGCTTCGGCCGGGCACATCACCGGGCATTGCATTTTGTCTATCGCCATCCCGGCATGCGCGTTGCCGATCTACTCGACATTCTTAACATTACCAAGCAAAGCCTGGCGCGGGTCCTCAAGCAACTCGTTGATGATGAGCTGGTGTTGCAGGAAGAAGGGGTTCATGACAGGCGCGAAAGGCGGCTCTATCTCACGGCCAAGGGGCTGGAGTTGACCGACAGGCTGTCTGCGTTCCAGCGCAAACGCATATCCAGGGCGCTGGTTCAATCGGGACCGGATGGCAGATCGGCTGTGCGGCGTTTTTTATTGTCCATGGTATCTGAAAAGGACCAGCCGCGTGTTGCCGAGTTGATAGATGCCGACATCACGCCTGAAGAATGGCATTCCCGGGAGGAGGGAAATAGAGATGACTGAAAACAGCCCGTCCTATCGCAGCGCCCCGGATGCCGTTGTTGCCGATAATGCCTTTCATTTGCTGATTGTCGATGATGATCAAAAGCTGCGCCAGCTGATCGGCCGTTTTTTACAGGAGAACGGTTTTCGGGTTACCCGTGCGGAACACGCCGCCGCCGCTCGTCTCGCTATGGAGGGACTGCAATTCGATGTAATCGTCCTTGACGTCATGATGCCCGGTGAGGACGGTTTTGATTTTGCCAAGAGTGTCCGCGAGAAGTCTGACATTCCGATATTGATGCTGACTGCGATGGCGGAACCCGACCAGAGAATTCAGGGGTTGGAGATCGGTGTCGATGACTATCTGGCCAAGCCGTTTGAGCCGCGCGAACTCCTTCTCCGGTTGAATAATATTTTAAAAAGGTCGCCTGATATCGCGACACAGTCGGAGTTGCGCATGGGCGCCTTTGTTTTTCATGTCGGCAGGGGGGAGCTGAAGCGCGACGATCAATCGATCAAATTGACGGAACGTGAACGCGATCTGTTGCGCATGTTTGCCCAGCGCCCGGGAACCCCGATCCCACGCCATGAACTGGCCGGTGGAGAGAATTGCGGCAATGAACGCGCGGTCGACGTTCAGATCAACCGCTTGCGTCAGAAAATCGAAGCCGACCCGTCTAATCCGGTTTATCTTCAGACCGTCCGTGGTAAAGGCTATATTCTTCATGCTGATTGACACCGGCTCAGCTAACATTTTGGACAGGTAATGGCCGCGACAACGGAGCCAACATTTAAGGCCGGCGAGAAAAAAGCGCTTTCGAGGCGGGTCGCAGACTATGTCTCGAACTTGATGCCGAAGGGGCTTTATGGCCGTGCGCTGATCATTATCATCGCGCCTATTGTGCTGCTCGAATCCATATTGGCGTTTATTTTCATGGAGGCCCATTGGGAGGCGGTGACGCGGCGGTTGTCGGAATCGACTGCCCGTGATGTCTCGGCGATTGTCGCAATTTACGAAAATTACAACCGCGATGATAATTTCAAGCAGCTCAAGGATCTGGCATGGGACAAGCTAAGATTGCAGCTCCAGGTCCTGCCTGTCAGCAAACTGCCGCCACCAAGGCCCCGGCCGTTTTTCGATATTCTCGACAAATCCCTTTCGAAAGAAATCAGGCGGAGAGTGCGAAAGCCCTTCTGGATCGATACCGTCGGCAGCTCGCGGCTGGTCGAAATCAGAATCCGGCTGGAAAAAGCCAATCTCGCCATCTTTGCGCGCCGGAGCCAGACCTATGCATCGAATTCACATATTTTCCTGGTCTGGATGGTTGTAACTTCCTTCATTCTGCTCACGGTTGCCATTCTGTTCCTGCGTAACCAGATCAAACCGGTTCTTAAACTCAGCGAGGCCGCCGACGCATTTGGCAAGGGCCGGCCGGTGCCGGCGGAGTTTCGTCCGCGCGGTGCGCGCGAGGTACGCCAGGCAGCTCGGGCTTTTCTCGAAATGCGGGACCGTATTGAAAAGCATGTCGAACAGCGCACAACCATGCTCGCCGGTGTCAGTCATGACCTCAGGACAATATTGACCCGGTTCAAATTGCAACTGGCGATGTTGAAAGATCCGGAGGAAGCAGAGGCATTACGTTCGGATGTGGATGAAATGCAGCTCATGCTTGAGGATTATATGGCCTTTACCAAGGGCGATAGCGGCGAGGAAACGCAACTAACCAATATCCATGCCCTGCTCAAGGAAATCCGCGATGACGGCGCGCATCTGGGAACACCTATAAAGCTCAAGGTTACAAAAGCCGGCAAAGCCCTGTCCTTTCCCCTGCGGCGGCATGCCATTAAGAGAGCGGTCACAAATCTGGTCAATAACGCCGCCAGATACGGGACACAGATCCAGATCAAGACCATTGACGAAGAGAGCTGGCTGAAGATTTCGGTCGAGGACGACGGTCCGGGAATTGCCGAGGATCAGCGCGAAGAAGTGTTTCGGCCGTTTTACCGGATTGACAATGCCCGCAATCAGGACATCGGCAATACCGGGCTCGGACTCTCTATTGCGCGGGATATCGCCCACAATCATGGTGGTGAAATTTTTCTTGAAGAAAGCGAACTTGGCGGTCTGCGCGCTGTAATCGCTATTCCGACTTAGGCCGCTTATTACTCATTCGGGCCGTTTTATACTCTTTAGGGCCGTTCACTACTCATGCTTAAACAAACGCCGGTAAAATTCGCGATGTTTTGCACCGGCCCTGCACTGCAAATCACATAAATTTGTTGTGCGCTGATCTAAGATTTGCGTCTGATTTGCGTTCCGACCTTGACCTCGGGCCGAAATTCCAGTTTTATAGCCGTTATATGAATGTTCTGATATTCTGATATAAATGTTTAGAAGGTGCTGGTTTTGATTGTCTGTGACTGGGGAACGACGGTCAAATTATAAAACACCGCAGCGATAATAATTGAGGACTGGAAACGCCGGCACATGATTTTTGTAACAGCATATCTGTCATGTTCCGCAATGAATTATCGAGGTCCAGCATGAGAACAGCTCATGTTGTGCCTACATTGTCAAACCAACCAACCGGAGGCGCACAGCATGACTGATGCAAACGGCACAAACGCTAAATCCATGTCACTTATCGTTACCAAGGGAACCCTCGACTGGGCCTACCCGCCATTTATTCTTGCGACAACTGCCGCTGCAATGGGCGTCAATGTCAGCATGTTTTTTACTTTTTACGGTCTCGCTCTTCTCAAGAAAGACCTCAAACTGCAGATTTCACCGCTCGGCAAGCCTGATATGGAAATGCCGATGATGGGCATGCATATGAAAATGCCCAACGTTGTTGCCGCGATTCCAGGCGTCAATGCCATGGCCACCACCATGATGAAAAATCTTATCAAGAAAAAAGGCGTTGCATCAATCGAAGATCTCCGCGCAGCAGCAGTTGATGCCGAAATCGAGATGATCGGATGCCAGATGACGCTGGATCTCTTCGAGATGGACCCGAAAGACATGATCGACGGCGTTAAGCTCGGTGGTGCCGCGGTCTATATGGAAAATGCGCTGAAGTCTGATATCAATCTTTATATCTGACCGGCAAAACTCACTTTCGAAACTCCCGGTGCTCGGCTATGAATATTGGCCGGTCCCCGGGTTTTTGGAAAATCCGTTACAATTCAAACCCTAACACTGTCTGAGGAGTATTATCACATGGCTGACGTAACACTTGATGCAAAAGGTCTGAACTGCCCGCTGCCAATTCTGAAAGCAAAAAAAGCGATTAACGACGTGGCTTCCGGCGGAACTCTGGAAATTCTGGCAACAGATCCGGGTTCGGTTGCAGATTTTGAGGCTTTTTGCCGGACGACTGGCAATGAGCTGGTCGAGAGCAAGGAAGAAGGCGGCGTCTATACCTATCTTATCAAGAAGACCGCTTAAGAACCGCAAAGACCATTGGGATGATGCTGTGTTCATTTGTACAAAACTGTGACGAATTTACTACAGCCATCAATGGGTGTATCTGCTAGCTTGTCCGAGATATGTTGTCGTACTTTAGTCGTTACCCATTACGACAATTTACCCATTTTGAGCCGTCAATAGGCTGTTATAAAGAATATACGGCGCTATTGACGGTCCCACTTTTAGCCAACCCGGGGGGGGAAATATGTTAAAACTGACGAAAACCTTTATCGCAGGGGCTGCGGTTTCCGTTTTTACACTAGGTCTCGGCCTAAGTGCCGCGAATGCGACGGAAGGTTATTTTGCCAACGGTATCGGTGCCCGCCATAAAGGTCTGGCCGGTGCTGGTGTTGCGGATTCCCGCGATGCGACGGCAACAACCAACAATCCTGCTGGTCTTGTTCATGCAGATGATCAGGTCGCGATTTCCGCTTCGCTGTTTTCGCCGATCCGCAAGTTCACAGGGCTTGATAACAATCCCAGTTTTACTCCCACTGGTGAAGTGAAGAGTAAGTCGAATTATTTCGGCATACCAAATTTTGCCTTGTCAAAACGGGTTCACGGCATTCCGCTGTTCGATGTCGTTGGCTTCTCTGTTTCCGGCAATGGTGGTATGAACACCAATTACCGAAACAGAAGTGCCGCTAACTCTGGCGTGGCCTGTCCTGGTTTTGGTCTTCCCGGCGGTGTCTTCTGCTTAGGAAAAACAGGTATTAACCTTGAGCAGATGCTGATCCAGGCAACTGCAGCCAAACAGGTTACCAGTGGCCTGTCCATCGGTGTTGGCGCAATCGTGGCACGGCAGGTTATTCATATTCAGGGACTTGGGGCTTTTGCTGCCTTCTCATCCAATTTTACCAATGTAAGCAATCAAGGTACGGATGACTCCTATGGTTTCGGACTGCGTGCCGGCCTTGAAGCTTCCCTCATGCCGAATGTGAGACTGGGCATTACCGGAACATCACCTATATGGATGTCTGAATTTGACAAATATAGCGGGCTTTTTGCCGGACAAGGCGATTTCGATATTCCGCCGTCCCTGCAGGTTGGTTTGGCCGTGGATGTTACCCCGAATGTCACCATCATGGCTGACTTCAAACGGATCTGGTACAGCTACACAGCTTCTGTCAGCAATCCCAGCTCCAACATCTTTAACTGTACGCCTATTCCAGCTGCATTTCCTCCGACCGGACCCGGCTGTCTCGGCAATTCCCAGGGTGCTGGCTTTG
>JAJRTU010000111.1 GCA_024278135.1 Gammaproteobacteria bacterium | reverse complement strand
CAGGAACGAAACCGGCACCGATGCCCTGAACCTTGTGCGGGGCATGCGTGCCTTCCGCGCCTTCCAGAGCGGCTTTAATCATGGGTGAGGAAACCGGTTCCACCGCAACCGAGCATATCGCCTTGTTTTGGGTATTTTTAATGTAACGCGAGACACCGGTAATCGTCCCGCCGGTACCCACGCCGCAGATCAGCACGTCAATACTGCCCCCGCTGTCTTCCCAGATCTCGGGACCGGTGGTCCGTTCGTGGATAGCCGGGTTAGCCGGGTTCTCGAATTGTTGCGGCATCCAGTATTGCCCCGGATCATCGGCGACGATCTGTTCGGCTTTCGCAATCGCCCCCTTCATGCCGAGAGCGCCATCGGTGATCACGATGTCGGCGCCGAATGCTTTCATTAACTTGCGCCGTTCAAGGCTCATCGTATGCGGCATGGTCAGCTTGATGGCGTAGCCTTTTGCCGCCGCCACAAAAGCCAGTGCAATACCGGTATTGCCGCTGGTCGGCTCAACAATGGTCATGCCCGGTTTTAATGTTCCGGATTTCTCTGCATCCCAGACCATGTTCGCGCCAATCCGGCATTTTACCGAGTTTGCCGGGTTACGACTTTCGAGTTTGGCGTAGATGGCGGCATCGGTGATGCGGTTCAGCTTCACCAGTGGTGTGTTGCCGATGGTGAGACTGTTGTCTTCGAATAGTTTGCTCATGTGCTTACCTCGTCTTTGAATGTTTCCAGTACAAGCCTGGCCCTCTCTGCAAAGTATATAATACCCGCCTGCCTCATATTCGGTTAATTTCAGGCTGTCTGGCGGACACGCTGTGCCTGCGGGGATTGTCATAAGGGGCTGAAGCCAGTATAAAGAACCGCTACCGCTACCCTTATCATGAAGACTCTTTTTAAACGCTGCTGCCCCGCCTGTGGTCACCTTGCTTTACCGGTGTTCTCACACGGCCGGAAAAAGACACGCCGCTGTACTCACTGCGGCGCCGAATTTATTGAATTTGCAGGCAGTGGCTGCCTGATTTACCCGCTCATACTGATAATCGCTTTTGGCAGCCTTTTCCTGGGGGCCTTCATTTCTGAAGCCGTCGCCAGCACCCTCGCCAGTCCCTGGATTATGCTGATCCTCTTTGTTCTGGCCTTTCTCCTGCCGGGCTATTTCCTCAGTGCGACTGTTCCGCTGCGTCTGTCCAGCCACCGGGATAATGCTGACAGGGAACTGGCATTCAAAGACAAGGTGCATCGATTTCCTGTTGTCCTGATCATATTGGCGGTGCTGGCTTCGCTGTCCTTACACCACTGTTCTGAAACATTCTTTCCGCAAGAGTTGCGGGAACTGGCGACAAGAAGAGAAAATCAACTGGCGGAATTTCGCAAGGTGTTGCAGGCCTACCGGGAAGAACAGGGCTGCTACCCCACTTCCCTGAATGAACTGGTCCCCGCTTACACCGATGCCGTCCCTGCGGAGATTGATCCTGAGACGCAGTGGCAATCCACACTGTATGCAATATATTATTATCCCGGCGATTGTGAGGCGAGTTTTGCCTGGTCGCGCTGCAACGGCCCGGACTGCGGTTCCCGGTTTTTCGTGGAGAAAGGCGAGTTTCTGCATGACAGGTAGAGGAGCAGATGCCGGCTGTTTGCCGGGGCGGGGCATAAAAACAGCGCTGCCAGGATTATTCTTTCAGCTGTACAGTGCTATAATTTTCCACCCCGGATCCAGCTGTGACAAAGATAATACCGGCCAGTACAGAATACCTGAATGTCGATGACTGATAATACTGATATTGATGAGGCCCTGACTCCGCTTGAGCCGGGAGAGATCAGCCTCCGTTCCTGGTTGCGCGAGTTGCACGAGATCGGACAATTACGCCAGGTGCAGTGCGAAGTCGATTCGAACCTGGAATTGGGGGCCATCACCCGCGTCAACCTGGGGCTGGCCGGCCCTGCCCTGCTGTTTAATTCCATCAAGGATTATCAGGACACGCTGTCCACCCGCTTCCTTACCTGCGGCATGAGTAATAAAAAGCATTTGTGCCTGTTGCTCGATCTCAGTAGCGAAACCCCTGATAAAGAGATTGTTCGCCATCTGAAGGACTGCTATACACGGCCCCTTGCACCCCGTATCGTCGACAGTTCTGCGCATAAGAAAAATATTATTACAGACGATGATATTGATCTGTTTCAATTTCCCGCGCCCATCTGGCAAAAACTGGATGGCGGTCGCTACCTGAATACCTTCTGTGGTGTCGTCACCAAAGACGAGCATACCGGCCGCGAGAATATCGGTTTGTATCGCGGTCAGCTTATTGACCGTAAGCGTATAGCCAAAGTCATGTTGCCTACTCAGGGCGGCGGCGGTCATTTGACCGGCTTTCGAGACAAGCATGAGAAGATGCCCATTGCCATCGCCTACGGCGCCCATGACGTCGTGCCGTTTTGCGCCGGCAGCCCCTTTCCACGGCATATTTGTGAATGGGACATGATGGGGGCCATCCTTGGCCGGCCGATGGAACTGGTGAAATGCGAAACCCTCGATCTGCTGGTGCCGGCGGGTGCCGAGGTCGTGGTGGAAGGCTTTATGGATCCTGATCCGGAGAATTTCGCCATGGAAGGACCCTTCGGTGAATATCCCGGTTATTACGGTGGCACGCCATCACCGAAACCCACGATGGAAGTCACCTGCATCACCCATCGTGACAAGCCGATTATGCGGGGTACGCTGGAAGGTTGCCGGCCCGGCTTTCCTACGGAAGATTCGATTTTATGTTCCTACAGCTGGTCAGCTATCTTCTGGAACATGCTCGAAACAGCAGGCGTGGTCGGGGTGACGGATGTCTGGTGTCCCCATGTTTCGACCGGTACCCATATCGTGGTACAAATCCGCAAACAATATCGCGGGCACGCCCAGCAGGTCGCGATGGCGCTGTGGGGAACAAGTGCCGCACAGTGGTTTTTCAAACACGTACTGGTGGTCGAAGAAGACATCGATATTCGAGATCCGCTGGCGCTGGAATGGGCCATCGCCTTTCGTGTGAATGCCGGTATGGATCAGGTGATGCAGGTCGGCCCGACCTTTGGCTCCCCTCTGGACCCCTCCACCTCACATGAACTTATCGACATACCCCGCTTTCGTACCGGCAAATGGACCCGGATCCTGGTCGATGCGACACGCAACTGGGACCTGGCAAAAAATCCGGACTGGGGTGGACAAAGTTTTCCACCGGTCAGCAAACTGGAAGCGGAACTGGAACAAAAGATCCGGGAACGCTGGGAAGAGTATGGCATCGGTATTCCCTATCTGGATGAAGACAAACGCCAACAATTAACACTGGAAAACCTGCGCAACATACTACCCTTCATTTAAGACTCTTCCCCTGATCGAGTGGGTAGTTTATTGCAGGGTCAATTTATTCGACCACAGTCGGCACCCACCACGCAGACAAGCAGGTCACCCTGTCCTACGATGAACTACGCAGGGGACGCTATTCCCGTTCCCATCATATCTATTGCCTTACCACAGTGACCTGCAAGCGCCGTCCTTTGTTTACCGATATCACCGTAGCACGACTGCTGGTTCGCGAACTCCGACGTCTGCACGATGAGGGCGATGTTGTTTCCCTTGCCTGGGTGGTCATGCCTGATCACCTTCACTGGATGATGCAACTTAACGATCATTGGCCGCTGTACAGGGTGGTAAAGACCCTCAAAGCGCGTTCGGCATTTGCTATCAACCGTCACCTGCGTCAGCAGGGAAGTCTCTGGCAACGGGCCTACTACGACCATGCTGCGAGGAAGGATGAGGATATACGCCAAATGGCCCGATATATCGTTGCCAATCCTTTGCGAGCCGGTTTAGTTCGCGATATTGGGTCTTATCCTCATTGGGATTGCATCTGGATGACGGGGCTTGATGAAGCGCCGCTGGTCGAATGAATTCGACCCTACAGGCAGGCATATTGATAAAAACGGTTGATTTCCCCACTCGATCAGGGGAAAGGCCTCATTTAAAAAGGGGTCGGTGACAAAAACTAATGATAATCATTCTCAGATGTCTCCGACCCCTTTTCTTTTTGGGTACGGTGTTTTTTTGTTGCTTCTTTGTTGACGGTGTAGCCGAGTGCTGTGCCGTCGTGAGTGATTACTACACCATAGTGCTCACGGGCCTGTTCGGCTGAGACCAGGCCGTTGCGTACATCACCCAGTACCGCTTCGGGATCGCGTTGCAAAGGATCGCCATAACCGCCACCACCACTGGAAATAATGCTCACCCGGTCGCCCCGGTTAAAGGTATACATGCGGTTGCAGTCTATTGTCTCACTGCGCCCGTCTGCCCGGCTCAATGTCATTTTGTGTGGCGGCGCACTCAGACCGGCTTCGAT
>JAJRTU010000110.1 GCA_024278135.1 Gammaproteobacteria bacterium | reverse complement strand
GCTGGCATCTTCCAGAATCACCGGATAAACATAGCCGTAACCGTAATCCTTATCCAGTTCAAGTTTGCCTTCGATAATCACAACATCATCAAGTGCAGCCGTGCTGTCGGTGGTGACAGTCAGATCATCGAGCGTACTGCTGTCCCTGATATGCAGCCAGTTCTTGCCCATGACTTCACTGGTGAATTTGGTAACCTGGCCACGTACACGTAATGTCTTGCCGCTGAATTTACGCTTGTGGGTGTAGATTTCAGCGATAGTATTACCGCCCTCCACTTTGTCAATTCCTTCAACGGGCCCGGCTGCCGGTTCCTGTTTAATCTGAACATGCGGTGATGCAATAGCAGCGGTGTCGTCTGTTGGGGCGTCTTTATCCGTCACAAAATAACTGACAAAATAGATAATGGGAAAGTCCCGGTTCATCGACTTGCTGTAAAAATTCACCATCGGCATCTCTGCTGAGAATGCGATCGTGTCGCCTTTTTCTACCTCGGTATGCGGTCCTGCGGCCCAGATCTTCTCTTCCCCGGTGTCAACCTCAATGTAAGTATAACCGGTGACATCCGCCATATCGCTTACCTTTCCCTCAATTCTGTTCGGTGCTTTTTGCTGTTGTGCATCAGCATTCTTCTGTCCGGCATGAGCTGTATTGATTAGCCCCACATTGAGCAGGCCAAAAGAAAGACTGACAAGTATTGTCACTACATATCGGGTTCGATGTATCACGATGGAATCACTCTCGAGTTAAATATCAAATAGCGAACTATTTCAATATAATATTGGTTTGCCTGTGTCTAAATCAGGTTCGGCTGTTGGTTCATATCTTACCCTGACTGCGGGACAAAGTCTGAACTAATGCGTTCTATTCAGACAAACTCACCTTGCGCAGCAATCGCTCCCAGTCTGCATCAACAGCGGTCTGGATATCCTGCAAGGCCTGTTCGGAAAGATGTCGAAAACGTTTTTGCATACGCAGGTATTCATCCACCGGCTTGTCTTTGGTTTTTACATTCAATGTGTAGCGGTAGCCATTTTCGACTTCATATAACGGGAACATTCCTGTCTCCACTGCCAGTCTTGCCGAGGTGATACCCTGGTTATCCGCCAGACCCCAACCGGGCAGACAGGGGATGTTTACTGAAATAAAACGAAACCCCTTTATCTTTAAAGCTTTCTCTACTTTATTGGCCAGATCATCCAGGTGCCCGGGACTGGCGGTAGCAACATAGGGGATCTCCTGTACCGCCAGCATCTCAATAATATTTTTTTTCTTGCTGACTTTGCCGGCTGGTGTCGATCCCGTTGAGGCATGCAACGGCGTGGACGAACTCTTCTGCCCACCCGTATTCATGTAGCCCTCATTATCGAAACAGATGTAAAGAATATTTTCATTACGCTCCACCGCTGAAGACAGTGCCTGAAAACCAATGTCATAGGTGCCGCCATCGCCCGCCATGACCAGTACATGGGTATCGTGTTTACCCTGGGCGTTGAGCGCACGCCGCAGACCGCTGGCCGAAGCAGCACTGGATTCCAGCGAGGTATGATAAACCGGGATGCCGATAGCACTGTTGGGATGCGGTCCGCAGATAACAGCGGTACAGGAGGGTGGCACTACGGCAACAGCATTCGCGCCGACCTTGTTCAGTATGACCCGCATCGACAGGGCCTCGACACAGCCGCCACAGGCTACATGCCCTGATTTAAAGGCATTCGATTCTTCAAAATTGACATAATCCATAAGGCTGCCTCAAATCCAGATTGATTTTGGTGACGGTGCCGATGCGGCAATACCGTCGGCGTATTCAACGATCTTTTCCGGCGATACGTTGACCCCGCCCGCTCCGGCCAGATAACCGTACAGCTGTGGCGGCTGTTCGGTACCGTAAAGCGCCGAACGGACCTCCTGGTGCAGGATCCCGCCGAGGCCAGGCGAAAAATTCCGATCCAGTACGATGACATCGGGCACAGCACTCAATGCCTCTCGGATGATATCAATGGGAAAGGGTCTGAAAAGTTTTACTTTCAACAGGCCAACAGCACGCCCTGCATTACGCATAAGATCCACCGCTTCCCGTACTGTTCCGCACATACTGCCCAGTGTGACAAAAACCAGTTCAGCATCTTCACATCGATAAGCTTCAACGATGCCGCCATGTTGCTCGCGCCCACTGATCTTTTCCCATTCATCAGCCACTTCCATCTTCACTGTCAGGGCCCTGTCCATGGCTTCGCCCAGGTCCTGTCGGGCACGTCGATATGTCTGCTGCACCGCATTGCTGCCAACAGACTGAGCAATGTCCGGATCAAGTCTGTGCGCCATATTCACCGGCGGCAGGAAGGCATCGACAGTCTGTTGAGAGGGAACATCCACCGCTTCCATCGCATGGGAAACATAGAAAGCATCATGATTGACCATGGTCGGCAGGTTTATCTGTTCCGCAATCTTAAAGGCCTGGATCACCGTATCCAGCGACTCCTGCCCGGACTCCGTATAGATCTGCACCCAACCTGTATCGCGCTGCGACAGACTGTCAGTTTGGTCCGGCCAGAAACCCCAGGGAGAAGCAACGGTCCGATTCACATTGAACATGACGATGGAAGAACGCACGCCGGCGCCATAATGCAAAAGTTCATGCATTAACAGCAGGCCCTGGGAGGAGGTCGCAGTAAACACGCGGGTCCCGGTCAGGGAGGCGGTAATACTGGCGGCGATGGCCGAGTGCTCGGATTCCGGGGTAATCAATTCGGCATCCAGCTCACCGTCAGTGACAAACTCGGTAATCTTCTCCAGGATGGGCGTCTGGGGAGTAATGGGGTACACCGGGATCACCTGCGGGCGCGATAACTTCACACCCCAGGCAACAGCATGGTTGCCACTTAACAACATTCGTTGACTTGTTGCTGTCATTTACTTGTCCTCGAACATAAGAATGGCACCCGTGGGACATTCATTGACGCACAGCCCACAGCCCTTACAGAAATCATCATTAACCTGATAGCCCTGTTCCGTTTTGCTGATGGCCATATCCGGGCAATAAAATACACAGTTGTCACAGAAAATGCAGTTACCACAACTGAAGCAACGCTCCACTTCCTGCAGTGCAGCATTAAGGGAAAAGTTTAATTGTGTTTCGCTGAAACTTTTTAATCGTTCTTGCGCGGAAATGACCTGCTGGTTCTCCCTCGCAATGTGATCATAGTAATAAGTGTTGATGACCTGCATATTGACATCGTCGCCTGAATCCCGGGTCTACTCCGTCCTGTCTTCCTGCAAATAGCGATTAATTCTTTTTTTATCCTGCGCCGGTTTGGTCGAATTCAGATAGTGATCAATCTCCCTTGCCGACTCTTTGCCCATACCAAAGGCGTGAGTCACAAAACGCTCCATACTGGCCAGGTCGCCACCAGCAAATACCCCGTCCATGCTGGTCTGAAATTTCCCATCAATCCTCAGCAAGGCGCCATTGACTTCCATTAATTCCGCCAATACCGACAGCTCCGGGTCCTGACCAATGGACGAGACGATGGTATCCGCCTCAATGATAAATTCGGAACCTTCAACAGGTTCGATGGAAAACTGCCCACGTTTTTCGCCCGGGGTAAATACCAGCCTGATACAATTCAACACCAGTCCCTGCTCACCCTCGTCGCTGACAGACTGCAACATTGCGGCATTGACCAGAGTAATATCTTCTTCTTTCGATTCTTCCACTTCTTCTTCCTGACAGGGCAGCAACGCTTCGGGCTCCAGGGTCAGGACAGATATCTTCTTGCCATGACGACGCGCCGTTCGGGCCACATCCATCGCCGCACTGCCACCACCGATCACAACAACACGATTGCCGACTTCCAGCGTCTCACCGGCATTGGTTTTGGCCAGATACTCGGCACCATCAACGACCCAGGGTTTGCTGTAATCCAGTACCGGCAAACGCTTCGGTTTGTCCGCACCGGTGGCCAGATACACGGCATCGTATTCCTGCTTGATCGCCTCAAATTCCTGTCGGGATTTTATCGGCGCATCGGTTTTTACTTCCACGCCCAGATCGAGAATACGTTGTGTTTCTTTTTCCAGCACATCCTTGGCCAGACGATAAGACGGAATACCGTAACGCATCAAGCCGCCCAGTTCGGACATGGCTTCAAATATGCTCACGCCATATCCCATTTTGCGCAGATAGAAAGCAGCGGCAAGTCCGGCCGGCCCGCCACCGATGATGGCTATTTTTTCTTTTTTAGTTATCGCTACTGCCGGAAAGGACCAGTTCTTTTCCAGCGCCATATCACCCACAAAGCGCTCCAGCCCGCAAATAGAAATCGCTTCATCGTACTCGCCCCGATTACAGCTTGCCTCGCAGGGATGATGACAAATCCTGCCCGCTATGGCGGGGAAAGGATTGTTTTCAGTCAAGGTCTCCCAGGCCCCGATGTAGTCCTTTTCCTTTATTTGCTGTATCCACAGGGCGATATTGCCACCCACCGGACAGGCGGTTTTACAGGGGGAAGGCGGGTTGATGTAGTCCGGTATGGCATTGCGCCAGGTACCGGTGTGATAAACCTCGGTAGTGCCGGTGGTCCAGACAGGTGAAGGAGCAGCCATAATAGTCTCTCTTAGATAGCGTTTCGCATGAGTTGAAAACCCGCCATGCAGGCACTGACATTTTCTTCTGTTTTAACGGGTGAAGACTCGGCAATGGTACTGCGCATTGTTTCGATATCGGGCCTCTCTAAAACGGCAACGAAAGCGCCCAACAAGGTCGAGTTGATAAATCCACCCAGGCCGTTTTCCTGGGAGACCTGTAAGCCGTCAATAGTGTACATCTTACCCGCAGACAGTTCCTCGAATGTCGTCGCCGGTGAGACCGAATTGACAACAATCATTGTCTCCTCTCCCACCCTCTCAAGTAACTTCACATCCAGCAGACTCGCATCGAAACACAAAATCGCATCCGGGTGCTCAATATCACAACGGCGGCGAATCGGGCTGTCATCAACACGAAGAAAGGAGCTGACGGGTGTCCCGCGCCGTGCCCCGCCATAGGTGGCGAAGACCTGAACATACTTCCCTTCCGCGAAAAACGCCCTGGCCAGCAAATTCCCGGCGGTTTGTGCGCCCTGACCACCACGACCCTGAATAATGATTTCCAACATGGTTTATATTTTTTTCATCTTAATCTGGACTGTAATACATCATACAAACACAGCAAATTCAGCTATGCTGTCATTTTAGTAACAAAGTCCACTTTATGATATAACTTCATACTATCACTTTGATTATAAGGTGATTTTTAGATTTTCTCTTATCGGCGTCCCGGCTACTGAAATCCCGCAACGGGTCATAGTATAGGGTTTCTACAAGGGGGTCTGTCCCTAAATCATGGGACAGAAGCCCGTTACAACGACAGATACAATGCCGACACGGTTTAAACCAGGGTGAAGCTTCGTTTATACAATGCAAAACAGTACATCATCAAGTTCCAGCACTGCCCCGATACCGGATTTTGAGCGGATCACGGCATTATTCAACACGGCTGTCTCGGAGGCGCGCAACATCACCTACGAACACGAAGTCTACGGGCTTCTGGACGCCGCAGGAATCGAAACCGCACCCGCAACAGTACTGTTGTCCAGGGATACGGAGCCGGTTGACAGCGACTTCGAATCCATATCGGGCGACAAAGTAGTATTGAAAATCGTCTCAGCCACCATTATTCACAAAACAGATGTGGGCGGCGTCAGCATAATTTCCAATCAAGCCGACGACATCCGCTCACAATGGCGTAAAATGCTGGATGAGGTGCCAAAAAACTACCTCGCCTGGCTGGCAGATCACCCGGAGGCCACACCGGCGGAATATCAGGGGCTTGCCAAAAACGAGCTTGTTGATGCTGTTAACAGGGATATTCCGGGCATCATTCTGGTTCAGTACCAGCCGGCGGCATCAGCGGCCTTTGGCAATGAGTTGTTGATCGGCATCAGGAATACGCGGGAGTTTGGCTGCATCATCAGCGCCGGTATCGGCGGGACCGACACTGAACTGTTCGCTCAAAGCCTGCGTAAAGGTCAGGCTGTCGTCTCAGCCTCCACGGCATTGACGGATGCCGAGGCCTTTCTTGAACTGTTCAAGGGTACGCTCAGTTATCAGAAGCTGGCAGGACAGTCTCGCGGTGGTGATCGCCTTGTCTCGGATTCAGCTCTGCTGCAATGTTTTGCTACCTTTATCGAACTCGGCAATTATTACTCTTCAAGCAACCCACAGGCTCCTTATGTCATAGAAGAGCTTGAAGTCAATCCTTTCTCTTTTATCAACGGCCAGATGGTACCGCTGGATGGCATGTGTCGTTTTGCAGGCAGCGGCGACATCCCTGCACCAAGACCGATTGAGAAAATTGACAAATTACTCCACCCTTCCTCTATCGGTATTATCGGCGTATCCGGCGGGAAAATGAATTTTGGTCGCATCATACTGCGAAATATTTTCGTCAGCGGCTATGACAAATCCAAATTGACCATTATTCATCCGGAAGAAACTGAAATCGACGACATAAAATGTGTTGCTGATCTGGCCTCTTTGGAAAAGAAACTGGACTTGCTGGTGGTCGCCGTCAGCGCCAAAGCTGTCTTCACTCTTATTGACGAAATTATCGAGACCGATGCTGCCGAAACAGTCATGCTGATCCCCGGTGGGTTGGGCGAGACTGAAAAGAGCCGCGATGCAGCAAAAGTCATGATGGCGAAAATCGATGCGGCCCACAGAAAAAGTGACGGCGGCCCCATCTTTATCGGAGGGAATTGCCTGGGGGTGGTCTCGCATATTGGTGGATTTGACACCTGGTTCATTCCAGCGGAAAAATTACCCAAACCTCAGAAAAAGAAAGTACGCAATACTGCACTGGTCAGCCAGAGCGGCGCGTTTATGATTACGCGACTAAGCAAAAACCCCTGGCTTGATCCTGCCTACATGATTGCGCTGGGCAATCAGAATGATGTCACTCACAGCGACATGATGAGTTATTTTGCGGAAAGCGACGCTATCGATGTTATCGGTCTGTATATAGAAGGTTTCAAGGAACTGGATGGACTGGCCTTTGCAAGAGCGGCCCGTCAGGCCATCGTCAACGGTAAGCAGGTCGTCGTCTACAAAGCCGGGCGCTCCAGTGCCGGACAAAACGCCACGATGGGACATACTGCTTCCATCGCGGGAGATTACAGTATTTGTGAATCGGTTCTTACACAGGCCGGTGTCATCATTACCCGGGATTTCGGTGAATTTAATGATTTGTTTTATATGGCCGGCCTGTTACACAATAAAACCATCAAGGGCAATGGCCTTGCCGGCTTAAGCGGTGCCGGATTTGAAACAGTCGGCATGGCTGACAGTATCCTCAATGAGCATGCCTCCCTGGAAATTGCCGCGCTGGCCCCGTCGACGGTAAAACGAATTGAAGAAATACTGGTGAACAAGCGGCTTGATGCATTGATGGAAATCAGAAACCCCCTAGACATCAATCCCGGCGCCGATGATGAGGCCCATTTGCAATGCGTGGAGGCCTTCGCAGAAGATTCGAATGTCGATATGATTGTCGTCGGTCTGGATCCGCTGTCACCGGTCACCAAAACCCTGGAAAAAACCGCGCGTCCGGGAATGGATATTTATGCTGATGACAGTTGCCCCCGTCTTTTCCCGAAACTGGCCGCCTCCATAGACAAACCGGTTATTGGTATTGTCGAAGGCGGGGCCCTGTACGATGCGATGATTGGCATGATGATGGATCAGGAAGCCTGTATATTCCGTTCAACCGAACGGGCTGTGCATGCTCTCGTGTTATATGTATCAGCCAGACTTAAATCCGAACATTTAAAACGTCAATGCGCTTAGCCGTATTCGCTTTTGTTTTTTAAAGGAGATCTTCAATGACAAATGCATTACAACCCGGTATGTCAAAAACCGTCGACTATGAGATTGATGCCGACAGATGCATTGGTTTCATGGGCGACGATGCCCGTGTCTACGCCACGCCTTTTCTTATCTACGATATCGAGATGACCTGTCGCGACCTTTTGCTCGAGCATACCGACGAAAGCCAGGATTCGGTCGGAACTCATGTCAGCATTGATCAGACCGCCCCCACGCTGCAGGGAATGACAGTAAAGATAACAGCGACGATTACTGAAGTGGACGGGCGAAGTGTGACTTTCGAGGTGCAGGCTCACGATGGTATTGATGATATCGCCCGCTGCACCCATAAACGTTTCATTGTCGATATTGAAAAGATCAAGCAAAGTCTGGCCGCCAAGGCAGCGAAGCTATAGGTAATTCCCATGCCAGTAAAAATCAGAGATAAAAAAAAGGTTCCGGTCTACTGTTATCAATGTGTCTCTGGTCCCGACTTGATGCAGGTGGAAGTCGAAGACGGGGTGGCAACACGGATAGAATCCAACTACAACATTTCCGAAGAGCATCCGGGTGGCGGCCGGGTCTGTGTAAAGGCCTATGGTCTGATCCAGAAGACCTATAATCCGAATCGGGTCAGCCAGCCCATGAAACGGACCAATCCCCAAAAAGGGCGCGAACATGACCCCGGTTTTGTCCCCATCTCCTGGGACGAAGCACTGGATATCATTGCCGATAAACTCAAGGCTATCAGAGCCAGTGGCCTTGTGGATGAGTCCGGTTTCCCCCGGGTCGCGGCGACCTTTGGCGGCGGCGGCACACCCACGCAGTATATGGGAACCCTGCCGGCATTTTTAAAAGCCTGGGGGCCTATCGATCTGGGTTTCGGTGCCGGCCAGGGCGTCAAGTGCTATCACTCCGAACACTTGTACGGTGAACTCTGGCACCGTGCCTTTATTGTTTCTCCCGACACGCCTTATGTAAATTACATCATTAATTGTGGTAGCAATATTGAGGCTTCCGGCGGTTCCATTGGTGTCTGGCGTGAAGCAAACGCCCGTGAGCGTGGCGTCAAACGTGTACAGGTGGAACCCCATTTATCCATCACCGGTGCCGTGTCGGCAGAGTGGCTGCCCATCAGGCCGAAGACCGATGCCGCCTTTTTGTATGCCTTGATCAATCACATCCTGCATGGCAACGACTGGCACAAGGTGTGTGATATTCCCTATCTGAAAGAGACCAGTAATTCGCCTTATCTGATTGGCCCTCATGGCTATTACCTGCGCGATCCCGAGACGGAAAAACCCCTCATCTGGGATCTAAGTGAACAACAGGCCAAAGTTTTCGACGAGCAAACAGGCGATGCCGCGCTGGAGGGCAGCTTTATTGCTTCCGGACTCGAGATAGGTGCTGATGAGCAACGTTGGCAACATGAATAGATTGATGTATCACCCTCATTTCAACTCCTGCTCGATCATATGGCAGAGTACACGCCGGACTGGGCTGAGCAGATCTGCGGTATCCCCGCCGCCAGTATCCGCAAGGTGGCGGATGAATATCTCGCCCACGCCTGTGTCGGTGAAACCATCAAAATAGAAGGCGTCGAACTGCCCTTCCGGCCCGTGGCCGTCATGCTGGGCAAAACAGTCAACAGCGGCTGGGGGGGATACGAGGTCTGCTGGGCCAGAACCCTGCTGGCAGTACTGGTCGGCGCACTTGAGGTGCCCGGGGGTACATTGGGAACGGCAGTGAAACTGAACCGGCCTGCCGACAACCGTCTCAAGTCGGCGAAACCGATGCGTGACGGCTTTATGGAATATCCGTTCAATGAAACTTCCAGGGAAGAATGGCAATCCCAGCCCAGTATTCGCAATGCCTTTAATACGCTGGTGCCGCTGGCCGGCAAGTCACCCTGGTCGCAGGCGCTGGGACCGGCACATTTACCCTGGATATTCCAGAAAAAACAACCCGAAAACTGGCCCAAGCAGACCAAACCCGATATCTGGTTTTGTTATCGGACCAATCCTGCTATTTCATAATGGAACGCCCCGGAAGTCGCGCAGCGTCTGGCTGAATTCCCTTTTATCGTGGCCTTTTCCTATACCCGCGACGAAACCAATCATATGGCCGACATCCTCCTGCCGGAGGCGACCGATCTGGAAAGTTTACAGTTGATACAGATAGGCAAAACCAAGTTTACCGAACAATTCTGGAAATATCAGGGCTGGGCGGTTCGACAACCTGCGGTGGATTATCAGGTCGATTGTAAAGACATGACCAATATCGCCACAGAGCTGGCGAGTCGGGTCGGCATTCTGGATGAGTATATTACGGCGATCAATAAAGGAGCGGCCGGTGCCAGACTGTTTGGTGAAGACTTTGATTATTCGCTGCCAGGCGATGCCGCGCCCGAACTTGATGATATCTGGGACCGTGTTGCCAAAGCCGCCAGTCATGATCTGTCCGGTGGTGAAGAAGTACATGGCATCGACTGGTTCAGAGAAAATGGTTTTATGCTGCGGCCCTTTCCACAATTGCAATGGTATCTTTACCCGACGCTGAAAGAGCGGGGAATGCGTTTCGAACTGCCCTATCAGGAACGTATATTGCGACATGGCGCCCAGCTCAGCAATCGTCTGCATGAAATTGGCGTGCAATGGTGGGACAAACAGCTGGAGGAATACAAGGCGCTGCCACCGTATGAACCCTTCCCGGAACACTGGATCAATTATGCGAAAGAAGTGGGCCGCGATCCCGCAGAATTCCCCTTCTGGGCGTTAACGGCGCGCAGCATGCAGTATTCCTGGGGTGCCAATGCGGGCATCCCGCTGATCAAAGAAGTGGCGAATAATGTCTCCGGTCATCGGGGTGTCATCATCAATCGCAGCAAAGCCCGTGAGCTGGGCATTGCCGACGGAGACACCATCAAACTTGAATCGCCTGCGGGCAAGACCCGTGGTCGAGCCGTTTTGCGTGAGGGTATACGCCCCGATACGGTATTGCTTATCGGGCAGTTTGATCACTGGATAACACCTTTTGCCAAAGACCTGAACCTGGCCAGTCTGAATTCCCTTACCCCGCTGGCGCTGTCTCTGACAGATGCCACCGGATCGGGAGCGGACATTATCCGCATCAATATCCGTAAATTGAATGAGACATAAACTATGAGCGGCGAACAACTCATCAATTCACAAACGGGTAAAACGCCCCGCTGGGGTATGACGGTTGATCTGAACCGTTGCGTTGGTTGTCAAACCTGTACCATCGCCTGCAAACACAGCAACGATACCCTCCCGGAGGTGCAATGGCGTCGCGTACTGGATATCGAAACAGGCTCTTTCCCGAATGTGGAACGTTTATTCCTGGTGACAGGATGTCAGCATTGTGCGGAACCCTCATGCGTCCCCGTGTGCCCCACCGGGGCAACCCGACAACGTGAAGATGGCCTGGTCACGATGGATTATGACACCTGCATGGGTTGCGGCTACTGCGCGGTATCCTGTCCCTACCAGGCACGTACCATCGTACACGATCAAAGCTGGTATTACGGCCAGGAAACCGAACAGGAAAAGAAAGTCGAACATCCCGAACGCATCGGCGTGGCACAGAAATGCACTTTCTGCATTGAAAGAATAGATGAGTCTTACGAGGAAAAGACTGTTCCCGGTATTGATCTGGATTACACGCCCGCGTGTGCCACATCATGCATTGCACAGGCACTGGTGTTTGGCGACTTTAATGATCCCGACAGCAAAGTCTCACAATTGATCGAGCATAAGCCTTTTTTCCAGATGCAGGCCCATCTCGGCAACGATCCGCAGATTAAATACCTTTATGAAACGCCAGCCATCCCCGGCCGGGAACCCGCTGACGAAGATATTGATGATGAACGTCTGGCTGATCCGGAAAACCCGTTGGTGGGAAAACGCCAGCAATTTTGGGACATGCGCGCCACGATGAATTTTGCTTTAGGTGGAATGAGCGCCGGTCTGGGCTTTGTCAGCATGTTCGCCTGGTTTGCCGGATATCTGACTGCGCCTGCCGTGCATCAGATATTAATCGGATCAGCCCTGTTGATGGCAGTGGGCCTGTTCAGTGTCTTTCTTGAAATCGGTCGGAAATTGCGGGCGATGAACGGCCTGTTGCGTCCTCACACATCATGGATGACGCGTGAGATGTATGTTGTAGGGCTTTATTACCCGTCCATCGCCGCCTGGTTTATCTGGCCGCAGCCGTGGTTACTGGTGCTGGCGGGGTGTTTCGCCCTGGCCTTCCTGTACTCACAGGCACGGATGCTGCAGGCTGCCAAAGGCATCCCGGCCTGGCGCGTCCCCATGATGATCTGGATGTTGCTGGCAACAGGCCTGTATGAAGGCAGCGGACTCTATGCCCTCACCAGTGTATTGGTGCCTGAGCGCTTTAGTTTTGGTTCCGGCGTGGCGGCCTTTGCTCTGTTCATGGCAGCGGTGAATGCCTCTCTCTGGCATCACTACCGCAACAACGCCAAAGCGAATGGCATCCCTCCTCTGGCGCGTACCGTCATCAACAAAATGTCACCACTACTGCATGTCGGTGGCCACATACTGCCTGCCTTATTATTACTGGCTGCATTTCTCTGGCCTGCCATGCCCCATTGGGGTACAGGAATCGCCGGTGCCTTGATCGTATCTGGCGGTTTTTTCTGGAAGACGATGATCATTACCCGGGCGTCCTATCAGCAAGGCTTTGCTTTGAGCCGCTATCCACAACGGGGATCAGGACACTTCGCCGCTCCCTCACGACTTGAAGGTTACAACAGCGAGGTGTCGTAATCAGAATCACTGTATTGATTTGGATCAAGTACAGTGATCTGACAGCAAAGTACACTGTGCCGGTTGATTTCATGTAAATATTTTCTCGAAACAAATATCTTCAAAAAAATATTTATTTTTATCTACTTTACTCAGATGGATACCTATGATTGATATTGCACATCGCTGGTTAATGACTGCCGTTGGCGAGGCGCTCACTAAAGAATCCTTTACATTTTCGTCTCCAACTGCGGAAGAAGTCACCATAGAGGTGGCCGGGTGCGGCGTCTGCCATACTGATCTTGGGTTTCTTTACGATGGCGTACGCACCAATCATGAACTCCCCCTTGCTCTGGGCCATGAAATCTCCGGCCGGGTCGTTGCATGCGGCGAAGCGAGTCAGGGTTTGCAGGGGAAATCGGTTGTTATCCCCGCCGTTATTCCCTGTGGCCGTTGCGATCTGTGTCAACGTGGGCTGGGGAATATCTGCAGACAACAAAAAATGCCTGGCAATGATATCCATGGCGGTTTTGCGACACATATCACTGTGCCTACATACGGTCTTTGTGAAGTCGATGAGTCAAAGCTGGCAAAGATCGATATGACGCTGGCCGACGTCTCGGTCGTTGCTGATGCGGTCACTACCCCCTACCAGGCGGCAAGACTCGCTAATATTCAGGCAGGCGATCTCGCTGTCGTTATTGGTGTGGGCGGTGTGGGCGGATATGCCGTACAAATCGCCGCTGCACTGGGAGCAAGCGTCGTTGCCATTGATATCGATCAGAACAAGCTGGATATGCTCGGTAATTATGGCGCTTCATTGTCACTCAATTCAGCTAACCTTGACCCCCGCGAGATAAAGAAGCAAATAAAAGCGTTCGTAAAAGAGGCAGGGCTGCGTTCGACCGAATGGAAAATATTTGAATGTTCAGGCAGCGCTCCGGGACAGGCCATCGCCTTCTCCTTGCTTACTTTTGGCGCACACCTGGCCATTGTCGGCTTTACCATGGCAAAAAGTGAAGTGCGCCTGTCCAATCTGATGGCTTTTAATGCCCGTCTGCAGGGGAACTGGGGCTGCCTGCCCGAATACTATCCGGATGTGATGGAGCTGGTGTACTCAGGTAAAATACAGATGAAACCCTTTATCAAACAACATGCATTAGAGGATATAAATCAGGTGTTTGCCGCCGCACACGCACACGAATTGCAGGAACGTGCGATTCTTGTTCCTTAACCATCAGGTGTAAAAAAGAATATGAGTGACTCCCCGCTGACCAGCCGTCTCGAACGAGACGGGCGTTTATTGAGACTGATCCTGGCAAGACCCAAGGCCAATATTGTCGATGCAAAAATGATCGCGGCCCTGCAGGGCGCACTGGATGAACATCGCGATAAGAGCGAATTGGCTGCCGTCCTGATCAGCGCTGAAGGACCTAACTTCAGTTTCGGTGCCAGTGTTGATGAACATTTGCCTGATCAATGCGGAGAAATGATCAGATGCCTTCACCACCTGGTAATGAGCATGGTTGAATACCCGCTTCCCATCCTGGTGGCCGTACGCGGATTCTGTCTTGGCGGTGGCATGGAAGTGGCCATTGCAGGTAATTTCCTGTTTGCAACAAACGACGCCAACTTCGGTCAGCCTGAGATCCAGCTGGCGGTATTTGCGCCGGCGGCATCCTGCCTTCTACCGGAGCGTATAGGACAGGCACAGGCGGAAGATTTACTTTTCTCAGGTCGGAGTATTAATGGAGAGGAGGCATTGCGTATCGGCCTGGTCAATGAGATTAGCGATGACCCCGAGGCAGGCGCACTGGCTTATTTTGACGAACAGCTTGCCCCACGCAGCAGTTTTTCCCTTCGTCACGCCGTCTGGGCTGCACGCCATGATTTTTGCGAACGTATGAAAATAAAAATCATGGCAGTCGAAAAACGCTATTTACAGGAACTCATGTCGGGAGAAGACCCCGTTGAAGGACTAAACGCCTTTATCGCCAAACGAGCTCCCCAATGGAAGCACAGGTAATCTGTTACCGGTATCATCTATTTACAGATGATCTATATAAATTCCCCTTATATTTTGTCTGACGAAAACGCCTGTACAGGTATATATTTCTGACGCACAGGAATATTCTCGCGATAATTTAAGATCACACACAACGCCAATACACAATGCGCTGCCTGTGACGTTAAGTTGCTTTGTGGGAGACGGGCTGGAAATCGGCAGGATCGTTATCAGTGATTGGAACTCAAAAATTTGATATCGTCTACCAACAAATATTAATGAAATATTTTGAGGTATCCCATGTCAATTAAATTCAGTGTCGGTTTGCAGGGAAGTTATCCCATCCGGGAATATATCAGCAAAGCACAACGCATTGAGAATTATGGCTTCGATGAAGTCCATGTCTATGACGATCTCATGTTCAAACCTGCCTGGCCGATATTGACGCTCATCGGCGAGCATACCGAGCGGATAAAGGTCGGACCGGGGATCATAACACCGCAAATTGTACATCCCTGTTACCATGCCGCCAACCTCGCCGAGCTTGATGAACTCACCAATGGCCGTGCGGTGCTGGGCATTGCCCGCGGTGCCTTTTGGGAATTTCTGGGGATAGAGAAGCAGCGCAAGCCCATTACCATGGTACGCGAAGCGATACAGATCATACGACGGCTGTTGGCGGGTGAGAGAACAGCCTTTCATGGAGAAGTATTTACGGCGACAGAAGAGTTGTTTTTCAGATTTAAGCCCCTGCGCAAAGATGTCCCCATATTTATCGGCACATGGGGGCCGCTGATGTGCCAGTTGGCCGGTGAAATGGCAAGCGGTGTTAAATCGGATGGTCTATGGAACCCCGAATATGTCAAAATCATCCGGGAGAATATTGAGATCGGTGCCAAACGTGTCAATCGTGATCCTGATGAGGTGGAAATCATTGCCGGGCCGCTAAGCTCAATATCTTCTGATCGGGAAAAGGCAAAAGCGACGGTACGCCGTGTACTGGCCGTGTATTTGCCTTACTTACGGCCGATGACTGATGTTGCCGGCATCGCTGAAGAGGAAATAAATCGGGTCCGCGAAGCCGCTGCCAATGGTGATTTTGAACAGGGTGCCGGCCATATTTCCGACCTGTCAATTGCAAAATGTTCCGTTACCGGTACTGCCAACGACGTTATCCGGCAAATCGAGGAGATGGTCGATGCCGGTGTCAATCATGTCGCCTTCGGCCATTGTCTGGGCCCAGATTTTAATGAGGCACTTGACCTGCTGGGTAAAAAAGTCCTGCCACACTTTAGAAAATAAATTAATGACAGGGCCTTGCCAATGCTATGGCGATGCAGATGTTCCGTTGTTTTCCATTGCAACAACAATAACATGATCACGGAAAACACGGAGTGTAAAACACAGTTGTTTTTATTCCGTTGACAAAATAAATAACATGATGGCTAGCCTGCTGCTTTCCATTCGCGCACGCACGCTGTATTGTCTGTCACACCTATAATGTTCAAAATTTAATCTTTAACGGGTGCAGCATGAAATTGCTCTTTTATTTTCCAGTACTTTACAGCTCATGAGGCTATGTCTTACTTACGTTCCATTCAGGGGGAAACAGACTTCCCCGATGTATTCAGAAAATATCCGCGACGTTCTGCGTTGATTTTACGCGCGCTTGATGATGTGTTGCGCGGCGACTCCCCTTTCAGTGTGGCCGAGCGGGAATTAATATTCGCTTATGTGTCGTTCCAGAATGCCTGTCATTATTGTTATGAATCTCATAAACCGGTGGCCACTGCATTTGGTATTGATGAAGTTGTTTTCGAAGGACTGATAAAAGATATTGACACGTCATCGATTAAAGACGATCTCAAACCCGTTTTGAAATATGCGAAAAAATTGACACTGACCCCTGCAAAAATGATACAGGCCGATGCCGATGCAATTTATGACGCCGGGTGGGATGAACAGGCTTTTTTTGATACAGTCAGCGTCTGCGCGATGGCCAACTGTTTTAATCGATTCGTTGATGGTGTCGGGGTGGATGTATCTTCTGAACAGGCCAGAAATACCGGCGCCACCCTGCTTCCCAAAATGGGTTACGGTGGTCTGGCTGATGAACTTGAAAAAACACCGGTGTGAAACTCAGCATTCTGTTCTGAGTGAACATACACTGTCGCTGGAAACAGTCAATATTCTATCAACAAGCTGATATCCTGCAAACAGGTAGAACAGGCGGATTAGCCGCTTATATAGCGTTCCAGCTGTTCGATAGTCGATTTCTGCTCATCGATTGTCGCCTTGACAAGATCGCCAATCGATACCATGCCGACCAGTTGATTGTCCTCCATCACCGGCAGGTGTCTGATATTATTGCCGGTCATCAATACCATACAATCTTCCACACTGCTGTCCGGGCTGGTGTGAATAATACGTGAGGTCATGATGTCCCGAACCGGTGTTTCACTGGAAGACCGGCCCTGGAGTATCACTTTTCGCGCATAATCCCTTTCTGAAATTATTCCAACAGGGCGGTCATTATCCATGACCATCAATGCGCCGATGCCCTTGCCGGCCATCAGCTCGATAGCCTCGTAAACAGTGGCATCCGGTCCAACCGACCAGATGTCCCTCCCCTTGCTTTCAAGCAAATCTGTAATTGTTTTCACAGCGACCTCCCCAAGTCATTTTCTTATATAGTTTAAATGAGGCTGTTTTTTGGATTTTTACGCCTCAACAAAAGCTTAGATTCAAAACATACAATGGTCAAGGAAATGAAAGCGAATACGCACAATTGACTTCAGCAGCGCAAATGAGGCAGATCGCCACTCTTGCGCGGTCGCTATCGTCCATGCGCTCGCGACATTGCCTACAGGGATGTAGGTACTCCAGGGTTTGCAGGAGCCTTAACCCGGTGCCTACAGGGATGTAGGTACTCCAGGGTTTGCAGGAGCCTTAACCCGGTGCCTACAGGGATGCAGGTACTCAGGGTTTGCAGGAGCCTTAACCCGGTGCCTACAGGGATGCAGGTACTCAGGAGTTACAGGACGCCTACATGGAAGTAGGCGCTAGAGCAAGGCCGGGAGCGGTTGCCGAGCAAATTCCTGACCGTACATAAAAACCCCCGTTGCTAGCTAACGGGGGTCGCTACCACGAATGGTGGTATTTATAGTGCAGAACACTCATTTATAAGTGTAGTCCAAAAAATAAAATTTGCACGGAAAATAGCCTTTTCAGGCGGGACTATATCTCCTCCCTGTAAGTCAGCCACCCTCTATTTCATAATCATCGAGATTTACCTGTCGCACTGTCGCCCGCTCAAACCTGCTGTCTCGGGGTAGTGGCACGGTGGCATCGATACCCATACGGGTCCATTTATCATTCTCGACACTGGGGTTCAATCTATGTCCAATTGCGTCTGGAATCATCAGGATATCCTTCTCATACAAACAGCGGGTTTGCACTGCCCACTCCACGTCATGCACACTGTATAAATCCACATCGGTGTCTACAACGGTCACCGTCTTCACAAAGGCCAGAGAAACGAAGGCCGCCATCATGGCATTGCGCTGACTGCCTTCATGCTTCTTGTCAATTTGCACGACCAGATGATAGGGCACTGAGCCATCGGAGAAATGCACAGCGGTCACTTCCGGGACCAGAGAATGTACCTTGTCAAAAGCCCCTGCTCCAGCGATCAAACCATAGGCGTTGTACACCTCCTTGCCGGAAAGGATGGAATGAAATACCGGCTGCTTGCGCCGGGTGATGGCACTTGCTTCGAAGACCCAGCGGTCTTCACGCGTCGCATAGTATCCTGTCACCTCCGCATAGGGCCCTTCCGCTTCTCGTACATGGGGAAGCACTTTCCCTTCAATGATGAATTGTGCATTGGCGATACCCTCGACACTGACGGTTTGCGATTCGAGTAATTCGACCGGTTCTCCACGCAGTTGACTGGCTATGCCAAGCTCATCCATCTCAATCGGGGCGGCGGACGCCGGTACCGCACCGGCCATGGTGACAGCGAAATCAACACCATTGTTCACTGTTAATTCCAGAGCCTCTCCTTTGGCCTCGGCTCGTTTGTAGTAATCCATCAAGTGCCCCAGCTCTTCCAGCAGGAAAGTAAAACGTGTCTTACCCACTACCATCATACGGTGTATGGACAGATTACGAACGCCGGTATCCGGATCTTTGGCAATGACGACGCTGGAAGTAAGATAAGGACCGCCATCGCCTTCAGAGTGATGAGGAATAGGCAAATGATACAAATTCGGCGAAGCCTCTATGACTTCATTTGCCGGTCCGTTTTTAAGCGTGACCGGATCCATGGGCGACTGCCGCCAACGACGAATATCATCAGCCAGCACAAAAGGTAACTGCGCACTGCTGGTCCTGAAGAATTTTGCCATCATATCGCGATTCCAGTACAGACCCATCAATACCGGATAGTCCCTGCCCCTGACTTTTTCAAACAGGACGGTCTTGCCGCCTTCATATTTCTTGGCAATACCTGCCAGTTCGAAATCAGCATCCACTTCACTTTTTATACGAACCAGGTGATTGTTATCCTCCAGAAAGCAGATGTATTGCTGAAGATCAATTAAATTTCGTTTTGCCAAATCCATAATTCATACCTGTCGGTTGTTATTTTTCGTTCAGACAGCCCCCTCACCCTGCATGGAGAGCCTGGATCAAGACCCGCAGTATACAGGGAATGCTTCTCGCGCTGCAGTGTAATTAGGGAACCCTATGCAGCATAGGACGACAACAACTAATGGAACGGAATAGACAAACAGCCGTTTTTCTCCTGCAGCATCCGGCGCTACGGGGAACCTTGACCACGAGGTATCCGATCCAACAGCAAACATTTCAGGGCATAGCCGCTTTCCACAGCTCATCCACCCTCGCTTCGATCTCCGCCACCGGCACCACACGATCCATGATTTTCAGACCAAGGGGTAAGGTGCAGTCGACCCCCATCAGCGAACGAACATTTTTAGGAATTTCATCATAACCGTCATAAACACCCAGTTTGGCATTTTTACCAACGACACCCTGGGCCATGGGTTCTATCACCATGCCCAGCACATTGGGTATGATCAGCAGGTCGCGATCAGGAATAAACCGGTGTGCCAGGGCCCAACCCCGCTCAACGGAATCATGAATGTTAATATCATCATCATAAATGAAAATGTGTTTACAGAAACCCTGCAGCGCAGTGTAGGCCCGCATAATAGCCAGCTTGGGCTCACCAATTCGCGCCTTTTTAATGGAGATATGACAGGTGAAGCCACAACCGGCAGAAGGATCCATATAGACATCCACAACGTTTGGCAACACCGCTTTCACTTCCCGGTAAACATGGACGCCACGAAAAAATGCCGCGATGGAATTACATTCATTGTGTGGTCGACCGATATGCACGTGCTGATAAACAGGCTTCTTACGCATGGTAATCGCGGTGACATCGAAAACAGGGCGTCGCCGCGGCTCATCATAAAACCCATTGAATGAGGCAAACTTGCCCTGTGTCGTCCAGTTAAAAGGTCGAAGCACGCCCTCAACGACAATCTCCGCATGGGCCGGCACGTCAACATCAATCGTTTCACACTTCACCATTTCCACCGCTTCATTCCTTATGCCGCCTATGTAGGCAAAATCATCTCCCTCATGTGGCAGGGCCTTGTTCGCACCGCCCACTATAAATTCGGGTGTGACACCGAAAATAAATGCCATGGGAAAGGGTCGTCCGTCATCAGGTTTATAGCTGGACTCCGGATCATCAATTTTCGACCCCCAGTAATCCTGCATGCTGACCGCATCGCCGGTACCACGATAGATCCAGACCGAGCCCCCGTCTTTTCGGGTAATTTCGAAACGATGATAGGAAAGATTATGCGATGTCGGTGTCGGTTTGGATACACACACGCTGGTGATAAACCGTCCTTCGGCCATATCCGGGCTGCCTTTACCGTCGTCCGGATTCAATCGAAGCAAGGGTAATACTGACAGGTCAACATCATCCCCCGTCATAATGACTTCCTTACAGGCCGCCCTGTCTTTATCAACATATACCGGTGGAATACCGCCTGACTGTAAAATTGACATCATCTGAGCCGCTATGCCAGGCAGCAGATTTTTTTCGGAAAGACCAAAGGCTGCCGCCATGCGTTTAGTGGTATGCCCTACCGTATTGGCAAGAACCGGAATATCAAAACCCTTCGGTTTTTCAAAAAGAATCGGCTTATCCACTCCCGAATAATCCGCCCTGGCGATAAAAGCACCCATATCATCAAGAGTATCGATTTCCACCGATACTCTAAACAGATCATCGTTTTTATCGAGCCCATCCAGATAGGCCCTGAAATCGAATGCGCTCATGGATATTGCCTCCCGGCGTACTTGACGCCTTTATCAGGTGTATGCCCCTCATTTGCAGTATCGGGGACGACGATAAGAAAAACTATTATTTCTATATTGAATATTTTTATATGGAAATATAATATTATGCCCGGGGTTAACAGGCAAGTCATCCTCACGAAGGAAAATCTTCGATCATCTGTCTTTTCAGATTCT
>JAJRTU010000109.1 GCA_024278135.1 Gammaproteobacteria bacterium | reverse complement strand
TGCCGGGATGAGAAATGTGAATGCCATCAATACCATTTTTAAAAGGCGGGTGTTGTGAACATTCATGGCTTGTTCCCCTTTTACAGCATTGGAAAGTTGAAACTGAGTGAATGAAATTATCTGGTTATATATGATTAAAGTGAAAACGATAATAACATTCCGGCATCTCAACCGGGATGTTTTGCGCTCGAAAGCCAGGGAGAATCAGAACCCAATACCCGCTTGAGCAGACGTACACCCTGTAGAGGCCCGCCAGACACAATCCTCACTTCCAGACCGGAGTGCTCGGCGTCACTGGCCACCTGCTGCAGGGTGAGTGCCCCGGTATAATCGAGACGTCCGACTCGACGCAAATCCAGCACCAGTTTTCTGGCTTCGGGGTGATTCGCCAGATTTTGAATCAATATTTCCCCGAGAGTGGCGGCTGATCCGAAAAACAGTACACCGACAGGGGCAAGCGTCAAGGTGTGCTCATGATATTGCGTAATCACTTCTATGCGTTTTTCCCGCCACAGGTGTACGGCGATACCGAGACCAATGCCGATGAGTACGGCGATGTCAACACGCGGGCTCAGGATCAAGGTCAGAGCGAACGTGGCCCAGGCGATGGAGCCCTGTGCCCGTGAAGTGCGAACAATTTTGTACAGGCTGCGTAAATCGACCAGGGAAATAACAGCTGATATGACAATGGCAGCAAGCACTGTGCGTGGCAAGGGTGCGAGCGTCACGACCAGTGGTAGAAAGGCCAGTACAGTCAAACCGGTAATCGCGCCACTCCAACGGGTTTGTCCACCTGCCTTGATATTGATCATCGTGCGTGAAAAAGAACCGCCCACCGGCAAACTGCCGGAAAGACTGGAAGCGATATTGGCCATGCCCTGGCTGATAAATTCCTTGTCCACGCTCCAGGTCTGGCGATTTTGTGTCGCCATCGTGCGTACTATCGCAGCGGGTTCTGCAAAACCCACCAGCGCAATCACAATAGCCGGGACAACCAGTTCCCTGAATTTGCCCCAGGGCAGATCGAACGAGAGTTGTCGGAAACCGGATGGCAAGATGCCGATAACAGCACTGTCGTAATCGGCGACATGACTGTAGATGATACCCAGTACCACGCTCAGCAGTACGCCGGGGAACAGCGAGTGAATTTTACGTCCGAATACAATGACCAGGATCGAAATACTGCCCAGCATCAGGGCCTGCAGCGACCAGCTGTGCGGATGACTGAGGGTTGTCACGGCATTATTAATGATGCCGTGTTCTGACAGAGAGACGCCGAAGAAGTCGGGGATTTGTGAGGCGATAATCAACACGGCCGCTGCCGCAGTGAAACCGGATATTACCGGTTGCGACATCAGGTAAGCGATAAAGCCACTGCGGCTGAAACCGATAAACAGGCGCACCAGGCCGACCAGCAGCGCCAGCAAGGTGGCCAGGCCGATGTATTCTGCCGACAGGGGCGTGGCAAAAGAGGTCAGGGCGCCGAAGGTCAGCAGGCAGGTCATCGCGACCGGACCGGTCTGCAGGTAGGGAGAGGAAACAAAAAAGGCCGCGACTATCGGTGGCAATATTGAAGCGTAAATGCCGTATATCGGCGGCAGTCCGGCTAGTGAGGCCAGGGCGATGGACTGGGGGATGAGCACCATGGCGACACTGATGCCGGCAATGACATCACCCCATCCGGGCATGTTCCTGCTTGTGTTCATTCAGGCGCTTGCGTTTCCATAATACAGCATCACTGTATGCCGAGCTTCGGCAAAGAACAACCAGCGTTCGATAATGACACCCATCGCCGAGAAAATAACAGCAAATACAGCACTGGCAACAGCGGGAAGGGGAGGCGTGCCTGCCGCCGTCAGTGTCAGTATGAAGGGTAAAACAAAGCCGCTGAGCAAAGAGAGACGACGTAATTTTTCGGCATGCTTGCGGGCAACGCGAAAGCCCATTTCTTTTAACAAATAGTTTTTCTGGCTGTGAGGAGACTGCAGGAGACGCACCTTGTCCGGCAACCCCAGGCCAGTCGCCGACTCTGCCGTGCTGTTGGAACGCGTTTGTTTGATAAAACGCCAATACGCCAGTTTGATAGCGCAGGCCATCGCAATGCTGACTAAGCAGGCAGTGCTGATGGATGGTACGGAGTAGCCATGGATCAGTAATAATGTGTTGACAAGAATCAGCCCTGTCATCAGAGCAAGGCTCAGGTAGCTGAGGGGCACCCAATAATGACACCAGGCATGTACAGTTGACAGCGATGCATAGATCATCGATGTTGAATATACGGTAACAAAACACAACAGGCTCATGGCCAGGCCGCTTATTGTCACAATAGTATTATCGCTGCGCAGCGCCAGCCAGCCGATGGCAAACACAGTAAGAGGAATATAGGTCAATATGGCCAGTACAGCTTCCCGGCTTAACCAGGAAGAACGCCATTGACTCAGCGCGCGCCAGGCTCTTTCCGGATGACCAAGATGAAAGCCTGAAGAAAGAAGTCCGGCAGTTATCAGCGCCAGGGCGGTGCCAATCGCGGAAAAACCGAAGGCAGGATCTTGTGGAACAAGACGAAAAAAGTAAGCGATACCCAGAATGCCGAGCAGGCCGTAACCGGCACCGGATGCCGTGGTGAAAAAGATAAGCGAGAGAGAGGGATGCATCAGCGGCTCAATGTCTTGTCGATCCACTTCAGCAGGGCATTTCCGGCATCACTTACCCTGGCATCAAGTTGTATGTGCTCGCGTTCTTCCTGTTGTTGTTTTTCCCGGGGCGGCAGGTATTTATTAACGGGTGAGCAGGCCTGTTCCGGCATCAAGTCGAAGCCCTGTCTGGCCCTGACCAGTTTTGAAACGTTCGAGTTCGCATCACCCAGATCGCCGAAGCTGCGCGCACCGGTAGGGCAGGCGGCGACACAGGCCGGTACACGACTGTGTTCAGGCAGGGCTGCGTTATAGATCTTGTCCACACACAAGGTGCACTTTTTCATCACCCCGGCGTCGCTGTCATATTCCCGTGCGCCATAGGGACAGGCCCAGGAGCAGAGTTTACAACCGATGCAGGTATCGGCATTGATCAGCACAATACCGTCTTCCTCACGTTTATAGGACGCCCCGGTCGGACACACCGTAACACAGGGGGCCTGCTCGCAATGCAGACAGGAACGCGGAAAATTCACTGTTTGAGAATCACCGTTTTCTGCCATGACTTCAAAACTGTGCACACGGTTAAACCAGACACCATCCGGGTTTTCACCATAGGGTTCGAGATCAGTCAATGGTGCCGAATAGCCGCTGGTATTCCATTCCTTACAACTGGTGGAGCAGGCATGACAACCGACACAGATATCCAGATCGATAACCAGACCAAGTTTCTTTTGGGTTCTATTTCCGGCAGGCAGGTCATTTGTATCCAAATGACATTCGTGATTTATACCGGGAACCAGGAACCGTCATTCAGGCATCCCTCCGGGTATAAACTCCAGCCGGAGTCCGGTCAGACGAATGTACCACCCCAAGGGAGGACTTTGTTCTAGCGGATACCGGATCAAGTTCAGTATGACGACACTTTGCGATGTATTTACTCTTCATCAATCTGCCCGGGATGTGCAAGAAACTCTCTATGTTCATCAACAGGATTGCCCCTGGCTTCATCTTTCAATTCTTCTCCGAAGCGCAGCACATCAGGTCTCCCTGCTTCATTCCATCGTGGCGGCAGCGCCGCGAATTGCGGTTCTGTCTCACCGCACTCCGCCCCGGTGCATTTTTTGATTTTTACCTTCAGATCAAACCAGGCTGCCTGCCCGGTCACCGGATCCGAATTCGAATAACGATAGCCATCTTCCTCCGGTGGCAGCAGTTCGGAGATAATATGATTCAGCAAAAAGCCCTGATTTGATTCCGGTGCTTTTTTATCCAGCCCCCAGGCACCTTTACGTTTACCAATTGCGTTCCAGGTCCAGACGGTATCGGGATTGACCCCATCCATACACTTGATTTGCGCTTTCACCCTGCCCTGGGGACTGCTGATCCAGGCCCAGTCATCATCTGCAAGTCCAAGCTTTTCGGCGAGTTGGTCATGCATATGCAGATGATTCACGTTGGTGATCTGTCGCAGCCAGGCGTTTTGCCCGCCCCAGGAGTGATACATGTGCATGGGGCGCTGGGTCAGCGCATGAATGGGGTAGTCAACATCGTTATCACCTGAACTGGCAAAAGGTGCATAGCAAAGCGGTAGCGGATCAAAATAGGTCTTGATGCGATCTCTATGTTGTTCCGGCGGCAGGAAGTAACCATGTCCCTCGGCGGCGAGACGAAAGCGTTGCAGGGATTCGCTGTACAACTGCATGGTTATCGGCGCATTACTGCCGATCCAGCCGGATTCCTGAGCAAAGTCAAGATAGTCTTTATTGGCAAATTTGTAATAACGTTGTGAGGGGGTGAATTCATGTCGCCAGAAACAACCGTTATCAATGTAACGCTGCAACTGCGCCGGATTGGCAGGGCCGGTACAATCCTGCTCCCCATCAGGGCTACGCCAGCCCGCCAGTGGGCCCAGCCTGTCGGTACGCATGTGATTGGCCATGTAGTCGGCATAGTTATCGAAGCGGGCGCTGCCATCTTGATGCACCATGCCCGGCAGGCCCAGACGCGCACCCAGTTCCAGCAACACATCCTGAAACGGCCGTACATCGCGATCCGGTCTGAGCACCGGTTGGCGAATGGCATCCGCCGCGCCGTCTGCATCGCTAATAGGACGGTCTAACAATGAAATACAATCCCAGCGTTCCAGATAAGTTGTGTCAGGCAGAATCAGATCCGCATAGGGCACGGTTTCCGAATAATAGGCATCGGCATAAATAATGTGTGGGATCCTGTACTCGCCTGTTTCCTCATCCTTGTCCGTCAGATGCCTGATGGTGTCCGGCACATTCATCGACGAATTCCAGGCCATGTTCGCCATGTACATGAACAGCGTATCTATGGGATAGGGATCACCCTTGCAGGCATTGTGAATCACCGTGTGCATCATGCCGTGAATGGACAGCGGGTATTCCCAACTGAAGGCCTTGTCTATGCGTTGCGGTGATCCGTCTTCCCGCGTACGCAAATCACCCGGTGCGGCAGGGAAACCCAATGGCATGGCGCCCAAAGGCGTATTGGTTTTCTCCGTATCACCTGCCGGTTTCTGCGCGGGCGGTATCGGTTTTGGAAACGGTGGTTTGTAACGAAAGCCACCGGGTACATCAATACTGCCTAAAATCATCTGTAATATATGGATGGCACGACAGGTGTGGAAACCATTGGAGTGCGCGGATATGCCGCGCATCGCATGCATGGCCACCGGACGTCCAAGCATCCTGTCATGTTCGCGTCCGGCCCAATCGGTCCATTTTATATCCAGTTCGATCTCTTCTTCAAAGGCGACCCTGGCGAGTTCGGCGGCGATGCGTTTGATCTGGCCGGCCGGAATACCAATCTCTTCTGCCACCGCTTCCGGTGCATAAGCCGGATCAAGAAAACGTTCGGTAAACAACTGAAACGCGGGTACTGTCGTGCGGCCATCGGCCAGCGTGTATTCACCAACAAAGGCCGGGCTGATATCAATCCCGGTGGCGTCGACCAGCGTTTTCGTCTGTGTATCAAAGCACAGCGGTCGAGTGCTTTCCTTGTCACGCGCAAACAGACCGTGATCACGCTGACCGGGATCCTGAATCACCAGCCAGGGTGCATTGGTATAACGCAGCAGGTATTGCCAGTCGATCTTTTCCGCCATCAACAATTCGCGAATCAGGGAAAATACAAACAGGCCATCGGTACCGGGTCGAAGCCCCACCCATTCATCCGCAATGGCGGAATATCCGGTCCGAACGGGATTGACGGAAACGAACCTGGTACCCTTTCGACTCTTGAGTTTACCTAAACCCATCTTGATCGGGTTGGAATCATGGTCCTCGGCCACGCCGAACATGATGAAATAGCGGGTATGCTCCCAGTCCACCTCGCCAAATTCCCAGAAAGAGCCACCGATGGTGTAAAGACCCGCCGCCGCCATATTCACTGAGCAGAAACCGCCATGAGCGGCATGATTAATCGTCCCGAACTGCTGTGCCCACCAGCCCGTAAGGGACTGGCTCTGGTCGCGCCCGGTAAAAAAGGCCAATTTGTTAGGATTGGTCGAACGCACCTTTGCCAGCCAGGCGCTCGCAATACTCAGCGCTTCATCCCACTCAATTTCTTTAAAATCACCGTCACCACGCTCTCCAACTCGAAGTAAGGGCTTACTTAAACGTGCCGGAGAATAGTGCTGCATGATGCCGGCCGAGCCTTTCGCGCACAATACGCCCTTATTCACCGGATGATCCGGATTGCCCTCAATAAAACGCACCGTCCCGTCCTTCAGATACACGCGAATGCCACAGCGACAGGCACACATATAACAGGTAGAGGTCTTTACCTCATCAGCGACATCAGTCGTCGTCGCCACATCTTCCTGGGCGCTTGCAAAAGGATTAAGAGACATAGTCTTATTCTATTAATGAATAAGTTAATAAGCGGAAGTTATATTGTATGCCTACATTAGGTTCCGGGCAATGTAACGAGAGAAGAATCTATTCTCAGAGTTATTCCGGGTGAGGAATTTATTCCTGCCGTCATGCTGGGTTCATTCCAGCGCCCCAGTCACAAGGAGTGCAGGGATACTGATAAGTTATTAAGACGGGTATTTTTCTTATTAACTTATCCGTGTTTCCTGTCTTAATTTTGAACCCGGCGTCGATTAAATCCCAGGCCGAAAAGTCCAAGGCTAATTAGTGCCAGAACGAAAACTCGGAATTTTCCATAATAATCCTCATCGAGTAAGTAGATTAATGTTTTATCAGGGTATTTATTTCGTGACTCAAGAGAATGGATTCACTTTTTACTCGCAACGCACTGATTAACGATATTTAGGCGCAACTCTCCTGCAAAAGCGGATTTGAGTCGCCTAATATCTAAGCGGCGAGCTTGTCTCTGTCTCGTTTTCGTTTTTCCTGCTTCCGGGTTTTCTTTTGCAACTCAGCACCCAGCTTCTGAATGTTTCTGGCAACCACCGCTAGGGCGACATAGCGTTTAAATCCGTGTAGCCCATGATCCAGACAGCGATCTAATCCATGGACTTCCAATGCATTGACCCCAGACTCCACGGCCGAGTGCTGACGTCGGCTGGTTTTGAAGGCATCACTGTTTTGTCTGTCTTGCTCTTGTTTGTTACAACGGCCTTTTTTGGGTAACACCACGCGATCCAGTGTCTTCGCCAACTCAATCTGGTTTGTTGGTGAGTGAAAGCCTTTATCAAAACTACACACACTGAGGTTCGGATACCGGACCTGGGTCTCAGTGATCAGGTTTATCGCAATTTGAGCGTCGGTTTGTTTTTCCATTACCTGGTGATGCAACAGGTAGCCCTGACTGTCTTCTACGATGCAGACTTTGAGACCCAGTTCTACCGGTACACCTGCTTTACCTTTGCTGAGCCATTCGGTGTGCGGCTGAAAAATGGAAAAGACTTTTTCATCATGGGGAATGCTGTCACCTTGAACAACACGTCGCTCTATTTGAGCCATCTGTCGTTCAGCATGTTTGATATAGGCTTGTATTTCCAAGGCTTTTGCCATGCTGGTTAACCCCATATTGACAACCTCGCGGGCTAATGTCTGCCGGCTTTTGTGAATAAACTGTCTGCCCAGCTCCAGGTATTCACGGTGTGCTTGAACAATTTCTGCTTGTCGTTTTGCTTTTTTGATGGGATCCCTGGATGAAGAGCGTTTCATCAGTTGTGTCTTTCGATGGACTTTTTTGACTTGCCGAGCGTTATAGCCACTTTGTCTCCAACCATCAAGGCCGGTCATCCGAGCATAATCTGCCGTGAGTGTTATGGTTTTTCTCAGCGCATCTAACAGCAAATTAATGTCGGTCGGATAATGCACATTCGTTTCAACCACAAAAGAATCGCAACGTGCCGCCAGGGACTCTTTTTTTTTAAGCTTGTGTCCAGCTTGTACCACCACCTGATTGATCTCATCCAGTATTTCGGGTGTGAACAGTTGCACATTATCTTTGAGTGTTTGTAGATGATACGTCAAATCATCATCCGTGAGACCATGGCCCAACATTTGGCGGATGGTTTTGTGGTTATTCACCAATTCCTGAAGCCGATCAAAATCGCAATTCAGATTAAGCCGTAGTGAACCCATGACGAATATTTTCCACAAGGCCATGCCGGGACGACCCAATTCCGAATTGATCGTTTTAGGCGTCAGCTGGGCGAGTATCTCAAATATTTCCGCTCGTAATGTCTTGTCTGTATAAAGATATTGTAAGCCGCGAAGTAGCTGCGGAATATCGTCGCGAGAACGGGGATCAAGGCGAATATTGGCAATATCAATTTCGCCTAACTGAAGTTGAAGTTTCGTCGCTGCACGCATATTTTTTAATCGAAGTTTGGGTGGAAAGGATCGTTTATGGCCTTATTATCTCATTTGGTAATCGCTATGGCTAAAACTTCGCTGGTCAATTCAAGTTATTTTGTATGTGTTTTCAAATGCTTATTTATTTTCGTCCGGGCACTA
>JAJRTU010000108.1 GCA_024278135.1 Gammaproteobacteria bacterium | reverse complement strand
TATGAAGTTTACGTCTCAGGATGAAAAGTGGTATCTGAACGTCTGGGGCAAGAATCTGACGGATGAATTTGTCTATGCGAGCGGTTTCGCCATCAGTACCAGCCGGACCATTACCGGAACACAGACGCCGCCGCGTACCTATGGGGTGACGCTGGGCTACAACTTCTGAGTGCGGGAGATTAATTTCGAACACTTTTTTCATGATCGTTCCGGATTAGTGTTCGAAAAATTCCGGCATTGGTTACAATGCTCTTTTGCTATCGCTTGATGTTATCTGAATTGATACACAGAAGATGAAAGAATGACATTAGATCGTCGTCACAAGACACGGGAACTGTGGCTCGAGACCCTGGCGGCACATCGGCAGAATGTCGATGCGCCGGCGTCCGAAGATTTCTGGTCGCCGTCACTGGATACGGCTTCACGCGATGAGCTTATCGGCATTCAAAACACCAAACTTGCTGTCCTGACCCCTTTTTTGTACGAAAACAGCGAATTTTATCGCCGTCGTTTTGAGCGTCTGGGAATGATGCCGGATGACATTCAGACGATAGACGATTTGTCGAAATGGCCCGTTATCGACAAGGCGGAGATGATGGAGGATGCGATCCAGTATCCGCCCTATGGCACCTATACGGCGATGTCAGAGGAACTCTGGCGTGAGCGTGGCTGGATGCAGTTTTCATCTTCCGGCAGTACAGGCGTACCCCGCATTTTCAGATATTCACACATTGACAGAGGCTATTGGGAGTGGGCGAATGCGCGAGCCCTTTATTCGATGGGTATACGCCAGGGTGATACTGTCTTTCCGATGGGCGGGTTCGGCCCGCATGTGTGGCAATGGGGGGTTATTTATGCTCTTGCCGGGATGGGAGTTGCTGTGATCCCCGGGGGAGGGATGGATGCCCGCGCACGTGCCACCGTCATCGATCGTTTTAAGCCCTCGGTTATCGCCTGTACACCCTCCTATGCCCTTTACCTGGGACAGGTGATGAAGGACATGGGCAGCGATCCGAACAAGAGCAGCGTGCAGACCTTGTTTACCGCCGGCGAACCTGCACTGGCCATCGAAAAAACCCGGGAACGTCTGGAAGATCTCTGGGGCTGCAGTCTGGTTGAATTCTACGGCTGTACCGAGGTGTCGCCACATTGTGGCGGTTACACCTGTCCTGCGTCTACACAACAGGACCGGCCTGTTTCAATGCACCTGATGGAAGATATTCAAATCTGGGAACTGGTTGATGACAAACAGTACCAGGCGGTGCCGGCAGGCGTATCAGGACTTACTGTATGCACATCACTTAATTCGGAAAGTTCTCCACAACTCCGGTTTCTTGTGGGTGACTATACGCAATTTGACCAGTCTGTTTGTAACTGCGGGCGCACACATGTTCGCGCCATTGGCGGCTGTACCGGACGGGCGGACGATATTATCAACATTCGTGGCATAAAGTTACTGCCGAGTCATATAGAACAGGCCGTGCGTAGCGTTCCGGGTATCGGGGATGAGTTCGACATCCTTCTCAGGACCAAACCGGATGGACTTGATGTCATGGTAATACGGGTCGAACATCCGCAGCAGGATCGCATTGAACACATTGCCACTTCTGTCGCACAACAAATACGGAGCCAATGCGAGATCCGTGTTGATGTCGAAGTGCTGACACCTGGCACCTTGCTTAAAACGGAATTTAAAGCGAAACGAGTTCGGGATGAACGAAATAAATGACAGCGGATAAATACGATTAAACTGCCGTGGTTGGCCGCGGGTAAGTTTAATGATCTCGAAAAATCCGTAATTCCCATTGTAAAATCAGGAGTGATGAACTATGGCAAAGGCACTTGATGCTGGACCACCCTTTAGAGCAGAACACATTGGCAGCTTGCTCCGGCCGGATTCTCTTACCAGGAGCTTTCGAAAACATCAGGCAGGCGAGATAACAGACGAGGGTTTTCGTGCCGTCCAGGACAGTGCGATACAGGATGTTATCCAACTGCAGGAAGCTGTCGGTTTGCAGATGGTGACTGACGGAGAATTTCGACGGGCGTCTTACTGGGCACATTGGATCGCGGCAATAGACGGACTGGGTGTTTCACAGGCACAGTTTACATTTCACGATGCCAGGGGCAATGAACAGGAGTTTATTGCGGCGGACTGTGTCGGCAAGCTTGAGAAAACAGCAGCGATTTCAACTGAAGAGTTTAAATTTCTTCAGGGCATAACAGATAAAACAATTAAAGTGACCATGCCCTCGCCGTCCACACTGCATTTCTGGCGTCTTGATAAGACCATAGAAGGTTCGGGCTACAATTCGGCCGAGGACTATATGACGGATCTCTGTAATATTTACCGACAGGAGATTTCGGATCTCGCGGCACTGGGTTGCTCTTATGTGCAGTTGGATGAAGTCCCGCTCATCATGCTGGGCAATGAGGAAATTCGTAATGCCGTTCGAGAGTCAGGTGATGATCCTGATACCTTGACGGATCTTTATATTCAATCGATAAACCGGATCGTGTCCGTACGACCCGATAATATGACCATCGGCATGCATATTTGTCGTGGTAATTTCAAAGGAAAGTGGCTCACACAAGGAGGCTACGGGGAAATGGCTGAACAGGTGTTCAAGCGCGTCAATGTGGATGTCATTTGTCTGGAATTTGATACAGAGCGGGCCGGCGGTTTTGAGCAGCTGCAGCACGTTCCAGCCGATAAAAAGGTGGTGCTGGGACTGGTCAGCACCAAGGTCCCCGATCTTGAATCTCCCCTTGTTCTCAAGGAGCGCATCAAAGAGGCTGCGCAATATATACCACTGGAGAATCTGAGTATTAGCCCTCAATGTGGATTCGCGAGTACTGTCGCCGGTAATCCTGTTACGCTGGCGGATGAAAAAAACAAACTTCAACTTGTCGTCGATGTCGCAAAGGACGTGTGGAAGTAAGAAACAATCTGAAAATCAACGCCGATTCCATATGTTGGCTGATGTCATGCCAACGGAGAGTGCTTTTCCCACAGTGTGGGTACGGTTTATGGTTCCCGGTATTACCGATCAGACACTCACCGGTTTTGGTGATGTGACCGGACGATATAATCGATCGTGTGAATGGGGTCTATCTATCCAGAAGTCGTTCTGAGCGATTAGTATGGACTGAACGCGGACACGCAGTGACGACGTCCGGGTATAAGCCTGGGTGCGACTTCCATCCCGGCCATTAATCTGCTCACGCCGGTGGCCCGCTTATGGTCGCCTTTCGAGAACCTTTACTCGACAGTCGCTGATATAAATCTTCCTGCCACCACCGTACTTGCCATCGGGCAGATATCAATAAACTCATCATTATGTGAAATTCTGTGGGTACAGATATAGATTTTGAGTATTTTCACCTATTTCTGTTCATTGGCTAACTATGCTACTTTTATTCCACTTTTAACCAAGAATTCAAGGGCCGGATTTCCCGGTTTTTATCATAGCAGTCAACAACAGGATAACAGGATGAAAGGCACAGTCTCTGAAGTGATTATCGCTTTAATGAAAAAATATAATATACGTTATGTATTTGGATTACCTGCGGCACAGATATCGGGGTTTATGGATGGTGTTTCTACCGATGCTGATTTCAAATATCTGACCACACGGCATGAGGAGGCGGCGGCACACATGGCCCATGCGATTGCCAAACTGACCAATACCCCGGCCTTGTGTTTTGGCACAGTCGGACCTGGGGCAACGAATCTGGTACCCGGCGTAGCCGCCGCCTGGATGGATAATGTCCCGATGGTTGTGTTAACCGCCAATAATCAATCGTACGCCGCTATACTTGATACGGATTTGCTGCAGGCCTGCAATCAGGTGGCCCTGTACTCGCCTGTCACCAAGTGGAATGCCATTATTACCAATCCGGAGCTGGCACCGACCTTGATCGAGCGGGCGATGCGCAACACGATATCTGATCGGCCCGGTCCGGTGCATATTGATCTTCCCTGTGATATTGGCTTTATGCAGGGTGATTATGATGTCGATTTATCTGCCGCCCAACCCAGACCGACTCCGGCACCGGATCCGGGTTTGATTGAATCGGCCGTGGAAATGCTGTTGTCCGCGAAACGGCCCTGTATTCTTGGTGGTGGCGGTGTGGTGCGCAGTGGTGCGCTTAATGAATTTCGAAGCTTGTTGGGGAAGACCGGGTTTGCTGCGATAAGCACACTCAATGGCAAAGGCCTGATTCCGCCGGATCACCCGAGCCACATCGGCAGTGCCGGATTTCTGGGCGGGCATGGGGTTGTGAAGGCACTGCAGGAAGCAGATGTCATCCTCGCTGTCGGTTGTAAATTCTCCAGCTGGATACCGATACAAAAACCACCGGCTTATCCTCGCGTGGAAGGCCAGCGTATTATTCAGGTGGATATTGATTCCGAGATATTAGGGAAAAATGCACGTATCGATCTGGGCATACTTGCTGATGCCAGGCTGGCCCTGCAGGCCATCATTGATGCACTTGGTGATACACCGGTGTTTGCCGGTGATACAGCCTGGTGTGACAGCTTGATTCGGCAGCGGACGCAATACCTGAATGAAGTGAATGATATTGCCGAGACTGACATCATTGAAAGTAGCGGCAAACTGAGTTCTGCTGCCGTGATCAAGGCCCTTGCAGATATTGTCGGGCCCGAGACGATTGTTGTCGTTGACGGGGGGCAATCCATGCAGTGGGCACACACTTACATCCAAACATACGATCCAGCTTGCCTGTTGTATAACCCCGGGATGGGGCATTTGGGCAGCGGCACGCCGTTTGCCAATGCTGCCAAGTTTGCTTTTCCTGAGCGTCAGGTGGTCAACATCGTTGGTGATGGTGCTTGCGGTTGCACCATACAGGAACTGGAAACAGCTGCTCGACACAAGCTTAATGCGGTGCATGTCGTCATCAACGACAGTCATTGGGGCATGTATCGGCCACTGGGAGAAGTGATATTTGCCAATCCTGATTTCGGGACCAGTCTGAGCGACGTGGATTATGCTGCTATTGCCCGAGGTTTCGGCTGCCATGGTGAACGTGTCACGAAACTGGAAGAACTGGCGCCCGCCTTTCAACGTGCGCTTGAGTCAGGCCGACCGGCGGTGCTCGATGTTGTGGCCGATTTTGTGGCGCATCCGATGGATTTCATCTGGCCCGAAGTCGTACTGGCGGACGCGGCATTGCCGCCCCCGCGGGGAAGCATGTAAACTCTGGAAATGAGTATAACCAGACGACGATTCCTGGGGACATCGCTGGCAGGCGGGGCCTTGCTCAATGTTGCGAACGCAACCGCAGCAGGGGAGTGTGATCCTGCAATAATGAATGCTGCTGAGACTGTACCGACGGTGGCACTGGACAAACAAACCAGGGCATTGCTGGATAAAATAAATGCCGATACGCCTATATATACCCTTCCCATAGCGCAGGCACGGGACAGGCTGGAAAAAGGCACTCTCTCCTCTACTTTTCCGTCGACGGAAGTGCACTCTGTAGAAGACAGGACAATCCCAGGTCCAAACGGCGTAATCCCTGTCCGGATCTACAGATCGGGGCCGGCACGGGCTCATGGTCGATACCCGGTATTGGTGTTATTCCATGGTGGTGGTTTTGTGTTGGGTAGTATCAACAGCCATGATAATCTGGCTCGCTATTATTGCAGCCAGGCCGGTTTAATCGTCATCAGTGTCGCTTACCGTCTGGCACCAGAGCATAAATTTCCGGCCGGTGTGGAAGATGCCTACGCGGCCTTGTGCTGGGCAGGAGATCATGCCGCACAGATGGGAGGTGATGCGGCGAGAATGGCCGTGATCGGAGACAGTGCCGGGGGGAATTTTGCCGCTGTTGTCTGTCAACTGGCCAGATTGCGCAAGGGTCCGAACGTGGCCTACCAGGTATTACTGTATCCCGCGATGACCTCAATACTGGAGGCGGATTATCCTTCCAGAAAACTGTACGGTAACGGCGAGTACCTGCTGTCCAGAGCATTCAAAAAGTGGCGGGGAGCTCTGTATTTTAACCAGGCGGATGTGGAATCACGCGATCCCAGAGCTTCGCCCATATTGACAAAGGACCTTTCCGGTTTGCCGCAAACCTTAATCGTTACTGCCGAGTTTGATATGTTACGAGATGAAGCCAGGCACTACGCCAGACGATTAATCGAATCCGATGTCCCTGTGGAATACAAGAATTATCCCACGACCATACATGGTTTTATTTCATTTGCAGGTGCGCTTGATGTCGGCAAAGAAGCGCTGAAGTATGTTAGTGACAGATTAAAACTGGTGCTTGCCTGATCGATGTTGTTTTCCGTCAGGAACAGGCTCAACGATCACGTACAAGACTGGAAATAAGACTGGTCCGATTATGGACACCCACCTTGGAAAAAATCGAGCGCAGGTGATTTTGTACGGTGCGGGCGCTGATAAACAATTTCCGGGCGATTTCCGGATTGGTCATGCCGGTGCTGACAAGATGTACGATATCAATCTCCCGGCGAGTCAGGCCAAATTTATCCAGATTCCTTGAATCTATCAGGTCGTTCTCGTCTGTGCCCAGGCAGACGATGAAGATAATTTCCCTGGCATCGTTTTCCACTATCCTGACATAGCCTTTCAATACTTTGTCGTTTCGACAGATGCTGAAATCAATTTTTTCCTGTAATTCATTGATCGGGGTCGAGCGATAAAGTGTTTTCCATTGTTTGCAACAATGGAAAATCTCCGGTGGCAATATCGACAGTGAAGTGCCTGTTTTATCACATTCATCCGCCAAATCATCAATCAACTCATAGATATGATCATTGATAACAACAGGCACAAAGTCATTGTCGAGCACGATAATACCCTGATAGGGCAGTTCGGATACCAGCGTCGCAATGGTGGACTTGCATTCCTCCAGGTGCGTGTTCAATTTGATTTTCTGGATGGCCGCCAGCAGGTAGGGTGCCAGGATATCGGCTTTTAGAACATCTTTTTCCGAAAACCCGCTTGAAGTTGAAGGGCGATGTAAGCCTATCAGTGCAACCGGTTGTGAATTCTCGACCAGGGGAATAACCATGATGTGATGAACATGTTGGGGACTGAGAAAGTCACAGTAGAACTCGGTATTGGTGTATTCCCGGTTTCTCACCACTTCATTGGATATGATCGTATTTCCCAGGCCCATTTCAATCCGATCCATGGCGGTGTTGACGAAGGGGTCACTGTCCCGGTAATGCTCACACCATAATTTTGGTGCCTCTGTCGGCACGCCCAGTGAAATACCGTTTTTAAATTGCAGATTCTGGGTGTCGCCGGCGATGTTGTAGTACACACTGCTGTCTGCTCCAATCACTTCCTGCAGCTCGTGCAGTGCCGTACTCTGGAAATGAGCCTGATTTGAGCACCCCAATACAGCATTACCTGTGGATGCAATATTCTTTATATCCTGCTGGGGTAGTGACATCATGATGTTTGCCTGCGTAATGTTACATTCGCTACAGCTGCAATAGTAGTAGCAATTATGACACCGCAGCAAGTCAATTCTGCAACAAATTTCCCTGCCCGACAGGAAAATGAGCCATTTACGCTATGCCATTGTGCCCGCATATTTGGTACAAAACACAGCTAACATCCGAAAAATTGATTTTCGCGGTAAATGTATCACTACTTTAATGAAGAAGAGATATTAACTGTCGCGTAATTACAACAAAAGCCGGGGGATATAAAATGGTTCAGCAATTGGCGGGCAGGCAGGGTAATTCAACCAGCAGCAGAAGGGGCTCAACAGGCAGACGACTGGTCTGGCTTATTTCCACTATGATGGGTTTAGGCGCCACGTCTACGGGTCTAGTCGCTCAGCAGTCCGGCGCCAGTGCACTTGAAGAGATTGTGGTTACCGCCAGAAAGCGCGAGGAATCCCTGCAGGAAACACCGATTGCCGTGACGGCGTTCTCAGCCAGTGACCTGGAAGCGCGTAGTTTGGACAATCTCATGGACATCGGTGCTTATGCCCCGAATGTCATCATGGCAACAGCCCAGGGCGGTAGTGGTGGCGGAAATAACGGGCAGATTTACATACGTGGTATTGGGCAATCAGACTTCCTGTTTACCACTGATCCCGGTGTCGGCATCTATATTGATGGTGTGTTTCATCCGCGTACGCTGGGAGCCGTCATGGATCTTCTGGATCTTGAGCGCATCGAAGTATTACGCGGTCCGCAGGGCACCTTGTTTGGCAAAAATACCGTCGGTGGCGCCATTAACGTGGTATCGGCAAAGCCGACTGGTGAACTGGGGGGTTATGCAGAAGCCACCATAGGTCGTTATGATCGCACTGATTTTCGCGGCAGTATCGATTTCGCCATAACGGAATCGCTGTTCGCAAAAGGGGCTTTTTCCTATAAAAACAGCGACGGATGGGGCAAGCGCCTGGATTTCGCGACAGGTAATGTCATCGACGAAACAGGTGATATAAACCAGATCGGTGGACGCGCTGCCTTGCGTTGGCTGGCCTCTGACGATGTTACTGTGGATTTCAGTTTCGATTACAGCAACTGGGATCAGGCATCCGTGCCCACGACATTGATTCAGTTTGATGATGCGAGTGCTTTTGGTGGTGTCCCCACTATTCTCTGGAATGCCCTGATTGGCGGGCCGAGCGGCACACCCATGAGTTCGGCCTTTATTACCGGTGATCCCAACACTACTTATGGCACCGGGCCGAACGGTAACGAGCTGGATGCCTGGGGGGTGAACGCGACAGTGGAATGGGATATGGGTTGGGCCACGCTGAAGTCGATCACCGCCTATCGGGAAATGGAGGCACTGTTCGGTCGCGATGGTGACGGCTCGCCACTGCCCATTGTTGAGACGAACCAGCGCCAGGATCAGAATCAATTCACACAGGAACTGCAACTGTTGGGGACCGGGTTTGATGGTAATTTGAACTGGGTGGCCGGCTTTTTTTACTTTGATGAGTTTGGTCGGGATCAAAACAACGTTGTCCTGACCTCAGGTTTGTTTGGTGCTCTCGAAAGTCTGCCGGGGCAGCTTAGCGGCGCACCCTGCGCACCACCATTTCTGGCACCGGGTTGTCCCGGCAATCCGATCAACCCGCTGTTGGATCTGGATTTTAATATCTTCAATGAGATCGATATCACCAGTGTTGCAATCTTCAGCCAGGGTACGCTGGATTTTACTGAGAATCTGGCCCTGACTCTGGGTATTCGTTATACCTATGAAAAGAAAGAGTATCTTCTTGAGCATCGGCGCATCGCCAGCAACACTTTCATTGTCCCTTTGACGACAGTCGAGGACAGCTGGGTCGAGCCGACGTATACGGCAGGTATGCAATATCAGTGGACCGATGATTTGATGAGTTATGTGACATTCACCCGGGGTTTCAAGAGTGGTGGTTTTAATGGCCGGCCCACGGTGTCGGGAGCCGTGTCTTCTTTCGATCCGGAATTTCTCAAGTCCTATGAAATTGGTCTCAAGTCAGAATGGTTTGAACGGCGCTTACGTCTGAATATGGCAGCTTTTGTCTATAATTATGACGATCTGCAGTTTGGATCGGTCACCGCCGATCCGGCATCAGGATCACTGTTGCTGGTGATTGATAATGTCGCTGCAGCAGATGTAAAAGGCCTGGAAATAGAGATGCAGGCCCTGCCGGCAGAAGGCCTGGACATCAGCGCCGCCGTCGGCTACACCGATTTTCAGATCTCTGAGGTCGATCCGGCTGTCGTTGATGTTACCTTGCAGACAAAAATGATTCGCACACCGAAGTGGTCGGCCAGTGCCAGTGTCGAATATACCTTACCCCAACAGGAAGTCGGTATATTCCGCATACGAGGCGACTGGACCTATGAAAGTAAAAGCTTCGCGGATATACAGAACACCGACTCAATCTCCCGGAAGGCGCATAGCATCATCAATGCGCGCCTGACATGGGAGTTGCCATCCAATCTACTCGGGGGCGGTTGGGAGGCAGCTGCTTTGGGTACGAATCTGACGAACAAACGAGTAATCGTTAGTGGTTTGCAGGCCCTGAACAGTTTTGGAACCGCAGAAGGTCATTTTAACAGGCCACGTGAGTGGGGCCTGTCCATCAAGAAGAGCTTCTAGTTCAAAGATATTACAAGTTCGGGCGATATGGGCCTGGCAGATGCCGGGCCCATCGTGCCCGGCTTGCACTCCTCATATTTCAAATGTTCAAAGTAAAAAAAATAACTTGGTTTGCCCAGCAGTTGTCGGTTTCGGTAGTGATGTATTTTACAATGTACATAAGAGATGACCCCTTCCATGCATGAAAAGACAGGATTTGCCCGTAATGGCAAAGTATATGCGCCTGTCATTCTTTGTTTGCTGCTGGGCAGTGCCGCCATCGCACAAACTCAGGACAAACAATCAGCGCCGAATACAGAATCCTTTTATATAGACATGCCGGCTGATGGTATCGCGGTGACCGGCGGTGAGCATGCGCCCCTGTTAAGGTTTCCTCCGGGTATTCCCGAGTTCACAGAAGAAAACATCAGTACCGGACTGGTCGTTGTGGCGAAACTTCGTAATTTATCAGGACAGGTTATTGGCTTCGCCAGCGAACTGGAAGTATTTCCCGAGCAGGCACGGGCACAATTTGATTCGCAGAACGTCATTTGGGACACTGCGTGGAATCTGGTTATACCCGGGCGTGGTATGTTGTTTCTGTTTCAGCAGGAGCATTCCGGTGAACTGGCACGGGAAACCATGGGCAAGGTGCGGGAAACCGGTAAAGACTGGAATGGAGACAAGTCCATGGTGACCACCGTCGGCCCGGCCGAGGACGGTAAAGGGATCATTATCGGTGGCACGGGTGAATTCAAGGACATAAAAGGCACGTTTATCGAGAATAATCGCATGACACGATTTACCACCAGCGGCGAAATGTTTATTGCCGTTGAGATTAGATTATTTAAAGAGTAAGAGATCAACAGACAGGTCGCAGCCATTTTGCCGAAAGGTTATGAACAACAGGAACAGGAAATTATGAGTGTAGATGCCCAAACCCAGGCCCTCCTCGATCAAATGAACGCCGAAGGCAATCCTCACCTGCATGAGTTGTCCGTCGCCGATGCGCGTGCAGGACTGAAGGAAATGACCCTGGCAATGGATGCGCCGGAAAGTGACATTAGTAAGCGGGAGGAGCGATCGATACCTGGTCCTAATGGCAACATACCCGTACGTATTTACTGGCCGCAAGTGGCTGCACAGGAAAAGCCTTTGCCGATTTTGCTGCTTTACCACGGTGGTGGTTTTGCACTGGGTGATATGGATACCCATGAAAATATTGCCCGTTATTATTGCAGGCATGCGGAGTTGATTGTGATCAATGTCGACTACCGCTTGTCGCCGGAGCATAAATTCCCCATCGGCGTTGAGGATTGTTACGCGGCACTGTGCTGGGCAGCCGACAACGCCGGGGAATTGAAAGGAGATCCTGAGCGTATCGCGGTCACCGGAGACAGTGCCGGGGGCAACCTCAGCGCCGTGATGTGTCAACTGACGCGGGTACGTGGCGGTCCGGCGATCGCGTGTCAGGTGTTGCTTTACCCTGTTGTCACAATGGCTTTGGATGCAGACTATGTCTCCCACGATCAATTTGGAGGTGGTGAGTACTTTCTTTCTCGCAAAGATATGGAATGGCTCAGTGAGCTTTATTTTAATGATGCTGAAAAAGACGCAAATGATGTTTGTTCCTCTCCGATATTGACAAAGGACTTAAGCGGCCTGCCTCCGGCATTGATTATTACTGCGGGATACGATCCCTTATGTGATGAAGGCAAACATTATGCTGATCGTCTTCGTGATGCAGGTGTGGCAGTGGAATACGTTTGTTTTGAGGGGACCATTCACGGCTTCATGTCATTCAGTGGTGCTCTGGATGCAGGTAAGGAAGGCCTGGCACTGGTGTCCCGACATTTGCAGGAGAATTTGTAAACCCGGTTTCATTGCCTGTTACTGATCTTGATCGGGGCATGTCAGGCGCTTACACAGCAAGTCAATCATTTTAGAAAATATGCCAATTCACTGAAAATAGGTCATTTACGCTATACCATTGTTCTGCAGTATTTGTTAAAAAAACATGACCTGAATCGAAGTACCCTGGTTTCTGTATTATGTACGTCAATATGTCTCTGATTAATGTTCTATTATTACCTGTAGTAGTTGAGAGATTATATAGTGCATCAACAATTAGCGGGAATTCAGAGCAGCTTAATTAAGATGAGGTTCCGATCAAAAAAACATGGAATTTAGGCCGGCTTACAGACTAATCTCGCTTAAGCGTAGCTTCTAACGGGGTCAACACTCAATAGCCGTGGTGCTTTGTTTTCAGCATCTGTCAGTGTATAGGAGAGTCGAAATATGAAAATTAAATATTTAGCATTAACGATGGGCATCCTGATGATGCTGGATTCACTTCCTTCCATGGCGCAGATCGAGGAAATTATTGTGACCGCGACTCGGCGTGAGACGAACGTGCAGAATACCGGCATTTCGGTCACAGCCCTGTCTGCCGAGACCCTTGAACAATTCAACATCACCAGTACAGATGAGCTCACCATCGTTACACCCGGCCTGATGTTTCAAAACGGGGGAGGCTCCCCGCTGGTCGGGCTGGTTTCCATTCGTGGTGTTTCGCAGAACGATTTCGCCGGTCACATCGAGTCACCGAACGCTCTGTATGTGGATGAAGTGTATCAACCTTCGATATCAACGAACTCGATAAAAATGTTTGATACCAGTCGTGTAGAGGTGCTGCGCGGGCCACAGGGGACACTATTCGGCAGAAACGCTACGGGAGGTCTGATCCATGTTGTGACAAACAAGCCAACTGAAGAGCGCGACGGTTACTTAAAAGCCAACGGGGGCTCGTTCAACTCCTATGGTGTTGAAGGTGCTGTCGGTGGCCCTCTGAGTGACACGGTTAATGGGCGTCTGGCGGTCTTTTTCAGTGGCGCTGACGGTTATATTAAGAATGATATCGGTCCGGATCAACAGGGAGACGACACCAAAGCGGCCCGGCTGCATCTGGCTTTTAACCCGAACGAGAAGCTGGATATTCTTCTCACTGCAAATATCTATGATTATGGCGTTGACGGTATTGGCGGTGCATTTTCCGCAGGAGCAACGGTAGATCCGGTCACTGGATTTGGTATCCCTGCCGGACCTGCAAACAATTCGATTACCGGCTATGTTGATGCCGATGGTGACAAGTATACCGGCTCGTTTAATCAGCCCGGATTCCTCAATCGCCTGTACAAGAGCTTTTCCGGGAAAATCACCTATGCTGCTACGGACAATCTGGACGTAGTATCCATCAGTAACTATCAAAATATCAGAACCACTTACCTTGAAGACAACGATCTTTCCCCACTGCCGTTTACCGAGTTTAATCAATCGGCATTAATCGATGTCGTCAGTGAAGAATTAAGACTCGAACATGATGCTGGAGGTACGTTGCGCTGGTCAGCCGGGGTTTATTTTATCAACATAGACGGCAATTATACCCAGGGTCTGGGTGTAACCCCGCCACCATTTTTTGACGCTGCGGCAGTTGCCCTTTCTCAAAAGGCCGTATATTCACTGGACACCACTTCCTATTCGGTGTTTGGCCAGGCTGAATATGATTTCAGTGACAAGCTCACGCTGACGGCGGGCTTGCGTTGGACCTATGATGAAAAGGATTATGCCTATAACACGGATGCCGGGCTGTTCATTGGTGGCGTGCAAGTCCCCGGCGTTATACCACTGGGCACCCCCCCAGGTACCCTGATTGAAGCCGTGGCCAACAGTGGTGGTGCAGGAGTTAGCGACAGCGCCAATGAGGGCGGTATTTCGGCCCGCCTGCAGCTGGATTATTCCATGAGCGAAGACTGGCTTTTGTATGCGAGTTTTAACAAAGGCTATAAGTCGTTTAACTATAATGCCGGCTTTGCCGGTTTCGCACCGTTTGCCGACTTACGTTTTAAAGGTGAAGATATCTTCGCTTATGAAATAGGCAGTAAACTGGATTTCTGGGACGGCAAAGGCCGGTGGAATATCAGTGGTTACTACTATGACTATAATGATTATCAGGCATTCGATCAGCGCGGGCTGAATTTCACTCTGTTCAATACTGACGCCAGCATTAACGGTGTGGATACGGAACTGACTTTGAGGCCGGGCCCCGACACGACGCTTATAGTGGGGGCTGCCTACCTGGATACCAAGGTAAAAAATGTGCTCATTGGTACGGACCCACTGAACCCGATTTCGGTAGACAGAGAGGCACCGCAATCACCAAAGTTTACGCTTAGTGGCGCCATCATTCATGACTTTCATGTTGGTGACGGCATCGTTTCACTTCAACTAAGCGCCTATTATAACAGTGGTTATTTTTCACAGCTTACCAACTCGCCCATTACCGATATTCCTGACTACGTGGTCATGAACGGGCGTCTCACCTATACGAGTGCCAGTGGCAAGTATCAAATTTCCGCGTTTGCCAGGAATTTACTGGATAAGGAATATATAAACTATGCTTTTGATATAGCGTCCAACGGTTTCCAGGAGCAGAATCTTGGCATTCCACGCTGGGCCGGGGTCGAGGCACGTTACAATTTCTGGTGATTCATAGTTATATCAATGTCCGTTGTTGTGTGTGGTTGCTGCCCTGTCGGGGTAGCGACTTCGCGCCGGGTTGTGTCGACATCCATGACATGCTGACGGCGCCCGGTGCAACAGCGTTGCTTTAACTGCACCGGTTACGGGTTTATACCGTTCGCCAGTGCCATTGATGCCGGTTGCGAGGGTTTGATGGCTACCGCGAATTATCTGTGCGAACAATTGCGTACATAGTTTTAGCGGTACAAAACAAAAAAGGAAACACGTTCATGTCTCTTACTAATACAGAACTTCTTCGGGCCTATCGTTTAATGCGAACCATTCGTGAATTCGAAGAAACGATCAACAAAGAATTTATGGAGGGAAATATCCCCGGTTTTGTACACCTGTATGCCGGGCAGGAGGCCTCCGCCGTTGGCGTCTGTCTCCAGCTTGGTGACAGGGACAAGATTTGCAGTACGCACCGGGGCCACGGTCATTGTATCGCCAAAGGCTGCGATGTTAAGCAGATGATGGCGGAAATATATGGCAAGAGCGAAGGACTGTGTGCCGGCAAGGGCGGTTCAATGCATATTGCTGATCTGGATCGGGGCATGTTGGGCGCCAACGCCATTGTCGGCGGCGCGCCGCCACTGACGATCGGTGCGGCATTGTCGGCAAAGGTGAATGACACCGGTGGTATCGCCGTGTCCTTTACCGGGGATGGTGGCAGCAGCCAGGGGACGACATTTGAGGCGATGAATATGGCCGTTGTACTCCAGCTCCCGGTTATATTTATATTTGAAAATAATGGTTACGGTGAAGGCACCGGACACGATTTTGCGGTGGGTTCAAAAGATATCGCCAAACGAGCGGAGGGTTTCGGTTTGCCTGCCAGTAAAGTGGATGGCTATGATTTTTTTGCCGTACATGCGGCAATGGAAGAAGCACTGGCCCGCGCGCGAAGCGGCCAGGGCCCCAGTGTCATTGAAACAGAATGTATGCGTTTTTACGGACACTTTGTCGGTGATCCGGAAGCTTATCGACAGGAAAATGAACGCCAGTCTTTGCAGGAGCAGCATGATTGTCTGATGGTGTTCCGCGCACGCGTGACAGAATCGAAACTGCTGGATGATGCACAACTGGACGAAATAGACCAGTCGGTGATTACACTGGTGGCCGATGCTGTCGTGGCGGCAAAAAAAGGCAAAGCCCCCGATGTGGAAGCGCTCCTTACCGATGTATACGTAAGTTACTGAGACGAGATCAAGCATGGCAAAACTTAGCATAAGAGAAGCAATTAACAGTGCACTCACGCTGGAGATGCAAAGAGACCCCAGCGTTGTGGTTATCGGCGAGGATGTTGCCGGAGGCGCGGGTTGTCCCGGCGAAGACGATGC
>JAJRTU010000107.1 GCA_024278135.1 Gammaproteobacteria bacterium | reverse complement strand
CAGTAAGTTCGTGATTGTTGTCCTGGTACAGATGTATATATCAAAACTAATTGAGGGGAAGCCGATGTTTAAAATATACAACTTTAGTCAGACTGTAACAAAAATTTTATCCGCCCTGTTTGTGTCTGGTTTGTTTGTTCCAGCTTTGCAGGCGGTAGAACTGGAAGAAGTGATCGTGACCGCCCAACATCGCGCTGAGAACATACAGGAAGTGCCGATTACTGTGACCGCATTAGGCGCGGATGCGCTGGAAAAATCGGATATTTTTGACGCCGCCACCATTGCACAACATGTACCCGGTGTCGCTTACGCGGAATTTGCACCAGGACAGGCTCTGATTTCCATACGTGGCATCACATCAGCTGATGACGGGGCCGGGTTGGAAAACTCCACAGCATTGTTTCTTGACGGTGTCTATATCGGCCGTGGCGCCAGTATCAATTTCGATATGTTCGATCTGGAGCGGGTGGAAGTTCTCAAAGGACCACAGGGCACCCTGTTCGGTCGGAATGCCATCGGCGGTGCCTTCAATATCATTACGGCGAAACCCACAGACGAGTTGACGGCAAAGATCGGCGCGACGGTCGGTAATGAAGGCATTATTCGTTACCAGGGACTGGTCAGTGGTCCCTTGTCGGACAAGTTATCCGGGAAAGTCAGTTTTAATCATCGCGAGCATGATGGCTACGTGGACAATGTGTTGCTGGGGACGGAACTGCAGGATGAGGATCAGAGTTCAGTACGGGGCCAGTTACGTTTATCTCTGGATTCGTCCGAATGGCTGTTCTCCGCTGATTACATGGACGATGATCGAGCGGATCTGGGTCGCACGCCCGTTGCCGACAATGCGCCTCTCAGCCTGATCGGGGCGGCAAATGGCATTACCGATTCAAGACAAAATGCATCGCCGTATGATGGATTTTCAAAGCGTAATGCCTGGGGTGTCAGTTTGCAGGGCGACATCGACCTTAATGCCGGTACGCTGACCACCATCACCGCCTACCGGGAATATGAAACCGACTGGGAAATGGCATCTGTCGGTGTCGGTCTCGGCGCCCTGGGTCTTCCCTTCGATGAGGTCATCGATGATATTGGTGAGAACATCAATACCTTTTCTCAGGAATTACGCTGGAACTCAAATCTGGACGGTAATTTTAATTACACCGCCGGGTTCTTTTATTTCAGAGAGGAGACGGACCGCGTAGAGCAATTCAAGATCACTGCAGCAGGTACCTATGCGGGGTTTGTCGAAACAGCGGTAGGCAGCCAGGCTGTCATTGGTAACGAATACACACGGACTGAAAATGAAACCAACAGCTATGCCGTTTATGGTCAGGCTGACTGGCAGTTCCGGGAAAACTGGAACCTCGTCGTCGGCGGTCGCTATACCTACGATGAGAAAGATTACCAGGCGACCGGTGTAGACTGTGGCAACCTGCCGTTAACCGGACCCTTTGCCGGCTTTGCAGCTTGCGCCGGTCTTGGCGGCAGTTTGAATATCATCAACGAAACCTTCACCGTCTCGCCCAGTGACAACTGGGATAATTTTTCCTTCAAGGTGGCGGGGCAGTATTTCCCCAACGACGACGTGATGGTCTTCGCTTCTGTTACCACCGGTTACAAGGCCGGTGGATTTGCCGGTTCACAGGGAGTACAGTCCAGTGCTTCAACACCCGTGGATCCTGAAACCGCCACTAACTACGAAATGGGTTTTAAAGGGGATCTGTTCGATAACAGCCTGCGTTTGAATCTGACCGGTTTTTACACTGACTATAAAGATCTGCAAATCGTCCGATTCGGTCCTGTCCCCGGTTCAACCTTCGGTACTTTCCAGACCACCAACCTGGGTCAGGCCGATATCTACGGAATGGAAGTGGAATGGGGCTGGTACCCGACCGAGAATATCAGATTCCTCGGTAATTATGCCTACATGGACACGGAAGTGACCGGCTTGCTCATCGAGACCACCGGCGGACTGGTGGACGCTTCCGGCTCGAATCTGAGGCAGGCGCCGGAGAGCTCCTGGAACGTGATTCTTGGCTACAACCTGCCCACGGCCTCGGGTAATTTTGATTTGCAGGTTGAATACAGCTACATGGATGAACAGATCAACGACTACATCGATCAGCGAACAGTGGTACAGCAACACGAACTCGTTGATGCCCGCCTGACCTGGAAATCGAATAATGAAAACTGGGAGGTGGCTGTCTGGGGCAAGAATCTGGGTAATGAAGATTATATTTCTCATTCCTACGTGATTGGCCCCGGTGTTATCGGCGTATGGGGACCACCCAGAACCTACGGGGTATCTGTCAACTACAGTTATTAAGAGGCAATTAACAGGCGGGATTTTTTCACCGGTTTTCGCCGCCTCTGGAAACAGAGTATATAAGAGCAGGGAAGCACTGCACGTGCCACCGGGTGCAGGCAGTCGTGAATACAGGATCTGATACGGAAAGGGGACGTCGCCCTCGATATGGGCGGCGCCCCTTTTTTTCCCCGAGTGTATCCGCAAGCAACATCCCCGGGTCTTGATTTTTTATTCCAGCTCCTTCATTTGTTTCATCGTGGATGCCTCCTTAATACAATCTCCCAGCCCTGGGCGTACGTCCGGAGGAAGTCCACTGAACGTCAGGAAGTTGACAAGCACTTCCCGCGCACTGGCGTTTAAATTGATCCGCATTGTTTTCGCTGCTGGAAAATCAGGGCGCCTTATGATGAATCCAGATACCTGGCGGCGCTGGATAAAAGAAACTGGCTTTTACTGAGTAAGCGCTCCACGAACCACAGTCTTCCCTGACGCGCGAATCGATGTCAAATTGCCATCACATTCAATGATGGAGACAGTGGACGATGGCAAAACGAAAAGCACCGCGACGTGAGTTCTGGCTTTCCCACCTGGCCAGGTG
>JAJRTU010000106.1 GCA_024278135.1 Gammaproteobacteria bacterium | reverse complement strand
TAACAAATTGACGAAAATTTTAGGGTAGGAGCCCAGAATAATGATCACTCATAATCCATTCACCGAGCTTTCGGCGTTCATACCCGCCATGGTGATGCAAATTTATGTCATTGCAATGGCAGTCCTTGTCGTGGGCGGTACGGCGATTGACACTCTGCACAAGAAAAGCGCCAAATGGTTCTTCGAGAATGCCAAAGAGGCGAAGCAAAGTGCAACCAGGACGGTTACCACCGGGGAGGCGGTCTCGATTGCCGGCCAGACTCTTGCGAGTGAAGTCCTGACGTCCTCTGAATTCTGCAATCCAAGACGCAGAGCCTCTCACCTCCTGATCATGTATGGCTTCCTTACCTTTATTGTCACCAGCGCGATAATGGTATTCGTTTACCCGACAGGCCCCACACCCACCTACCTGCCTGTTCTCTGGCACCTGGGAGCGCTGATGCTCGTTATTGGCGGATATTGGTTCTGGTTCTTCATTCGGGTCGACGTCGCTGCCGAGGGCACCAAGTGGTATCATCTGGTGCGTGCTGACCTGTTCATCCTCTCGCTTCTCTCGACTGCGACCTTTGCGCTGATCTGGTCCTATCTGCAGTGGACAGGGGTCCCGATATGGGAAACTCTGTTTTTTGCTTTATTCGTCCTGGCCAGCACGGTTTTGTTTGGCGGAGTATTATGGTCGAAATTCGCTCATATGTTTTTCAAACCCGCAGCTGCTTACCAAAAACGGATAACCAAAGCGGACGGTTCGATGGAAAATCTTCCCGATTTCGCGGACCGGTCCAACCCGGCCGACCGGGACAGGCACTCCATGGAGTTATTGAAAGACGCACCAATGGATATGGGGCTTGGTATCAAGCGCGAACGGCCCAGCCACTACTAATAAATCAAACTGCAAGCTTATAGAAATTCAACTAACAAGCTTCTTTCCAACATGTGAGGAAACGACTATGCCTACTTTCGTCTATATGACCAGATGCGATGGTTGTGGACAGTGCGTCGACATCTGCCCATCAGACATCATGCACATCGATAAAACCTATCGGCGTGCCTATAATATTGAACCTGATATGTGCTGGGAGTGCTACTCCTGCGTCAAAGCCTGTCCGCATCAGGCAATTGACGTACGTGGTTACGCCGACTTCGCACCGCTCGGCAGTAGCGTCCGGGTTCTTCGCGAGGAAGAAAAAGGCACCATCGCCTGGAAAATCAAATTTAGAAACGGCACTGAAAAGAACTTCCTTTCGCCGATCACAACCAAGCCATGGGGCAAGTATATTCCGCAACTCGCTGATGCACCCGCTCCGAGCAAGGAAATGAGGGACAGCCAGTTACTCTATAACGAACCCAAATATATTCGCCTGGATGACGGTGATATAAATACCTTTGAGACCAACGGTCTGAAACTGGTGGAAGGGGTGGCTTACTAATGGCTTACAAAACAATCATCGAAGACGATATTGATGTTCTGGTCGTTGGTGCGGGCCTCGGTGGCACCGGCGCCGCCTGGGAAGCAAGGTACTGGGGGCAGGACAAGAAAATTGTTATTGCCGAGAAAGCCAACATCAACCGCTCTGGTGCGGTTGCTCAGGGGCTTTATGCGATCAACTGCTATATGGGCACACGGTTTGGTGAAAATAACCCGGAGGATCACGTACGTTATGCACGTATCGATCTGATGGGTATGGTTCGTGAAGACCTGCTGTTCGATATGGCGCGACATGTTGATAGCGCGGTGCACCAGTTTGAAGAGTGGGGTCTGCCGATCATGAAGGACGCCAAAACGGGGAACTATCTCCGTGAAGGGCGTTGGCAGATCATGATACACGGCGAGAGCTACAAGCCTATTGTGGCCGAAGCCGCCGTCAAATCAGCGGACAAGGTATTTAACCGTATCTGTGTCACTCACCTTTTGATGGACGACGCCAAAGCGAACCGGATTGCTGGTGCTGTTGGCTTTAACGTCCGCACCGGCAACTACCACGTCTTTAAATCAAAAACCGTTATCTGTGGTGCTGGTGGCGCATCCAACATCTTCAAACCGCGTTCAGTGGGTGAAGGTGCTGGTCGCGTCTGGTATGCTCCCTGGTCGTCCGGTTCCGCCTATGCGTTGATGATCGATGCCGGCGCCAAGATGACACAGATGGAAAACCGTATCGTGCTGGCCCGTTTCAAGGACGGTTATGGCCCGGTTGGCGCCTACTTCCTGCACCTCAAGACCTATACGCAAAACTGTCTCGGGGAAGAGTACGAATCAAACTGGTTCCCGGAACTGCAGAAAATGGTTGGCAAGGAATATCTGGATCCAGAACTTTCCCACGCCACCCACAGGCCGATCCCTACATGTTTGCGCAACCATGCACTGATCAATGAAGTCAATGCCGGCCGCGGTCCGATCCATATGGTGACCATGGAAGCCTTCCAGGATCCCCATCTGGAAGAGGTCGGCTGGGAGAACTTCCTCGGCATGACAGTCGGCCAGGCTGTATTGTGGGCGGCAACGGACGTCGATCCCAAATACGAAAATCCGGAACTGACCACATCCGAACCCTATGTCATGGGTTCGCATGCAACCGGTTGCGGTGGCTGGGCCAGTGGCCCGGAAGACCTTTCCCCGCCTGAATATTTCTGGGGATACAACCGCATGATGACCGTCGAGGGCCTGTTTGGCGCCGGTGACGCGGTCGGTGGCACGCCGCACGCTTTCTCGTCAGGCTCGTTCACTGAAGGCCGCCTTGCTGCAAAGGCCGCCTGCCAGTATATCGATGACGGCAAAGCGGAAGGTATCGTTGTCTCCGACCAGCAGATCGCGGAGCGCAAGGAAGAGATCTTCAAACCGATGGAACATTACAAAACCTACCGTAATGAAATCGTGGCCGGAGATGTCAATCCGCACTATATCAACCCGAGACAGGGTCTGGACCGTCTGCAGAAACTGATGGACGAATATTGCGCCGGCGTGACCGTCAACTACATGACCAACGAAAAGCTGCTGCAAATCGGCCTCAAGAAACTCAAGATCATGGAAGAGGACCTTGAGAGTATTGCTGCGGAGGACATTCACGAGTTGCTGCGTGCGTGGGAGTTGAAGCATCGTCATCGTACGTCCGAATGTGTCATGCAGCACACGCTGTTCCGCAAGGAGACCCGTTGGCCCGGCTACTACTATCGTGGTGACGCGTTGAAGCTGGACGATGACAATTGGCACGTGCTGACTGTCTCCCGTCGTGATCCAAAAACCGGTGAATACACGCTTGAAAAAGCGCCTTGTTATCACCTGATTGGTGACGACGAGTAGAAAAATACCAAGCAGAAGTTCACTTTGAACTTCTGCTTGGACCAAAATTGATCAAGATTTCCCCTGCCGACCTTTTTATAATGCTTCTGACCAAACAGGTCTCTTGTTACAATGAAGAGTCATAGATGAATATTGTTGAAAAGACCGATGATGAGATTTTGGCGATCGCCAACCCTATGTGGGATGAACTCGTCAAAACCTCCAACGAGGGAAAATACGGAGAATTCGTCAAGAATTTTTCCGAGTCACTGGCGTTCGGTCTCAATCAGATGGAGGTGGGCAAGCAGTTTGCGAGAAGCGAACTGACCAGAAACCTTACTGAAAAGCCTGACTTCCTCGGGATTATCCGCCGCGGCGAACATGTAACGGTTCTTTATCGGCAGCGGAGCACCAAAAAGGAAGGTGAATGGCTTGGCAGGCTGGTCCTTGGTTACGAACAGGAAAAGGTCAAGATTTTTGGCGCATCCATCTTCTGAGTTAGTGCGGATTTGTAATGTTGGGCACCAGATATGAATGACACAATCGAAAATGGCAAATTTGTCGAACTCACCTATGAGGTGACTGACAAAAAGACAGGCCAAATTCTCAACAAGGTCGAATTTCCGCTGGGCTATATTCATGGCCATAACGAAGTTCTGGCCCCGGCCATCCATGCAGAACTTGAAGGCATGAATGCCGGTGAC
>JAJRTU010000105.1 GCA_024278135.1 Gammaproteobacteria bacterium | reverse complement strand
GGCTTCGTTCAACAACCCGCTTAAGAATCATTATTCTGTCAAGTATTGCTTTTTTGGATTGTTGTACTTTCTCAGTACTCTTGTTGCAAATGTAAAGAATAATGGACCAGAGGGTTTGCGACAAATTAAGGGGTTTCAGGATGAATCTTTACAAGGAGAATGGAAAGATTGCCGATCATCGGGCAACTGATTTAGGCCATTGAGACTGTAGAAAAACTCCGGAACCTGGCAGTGTCAGACCAGCCTGAGACTTTTACACTTTAATATCTTTTGCGAACTGTTGTTATTTAATCAACCTTTCCAGCATCTCCATAATACACTTCTGTTTGACATCGAACTGACTGGATTGATGTACAAGAAGCCGGTTATCAACAAGGCTGACATGTATTTCAGCCTATGTTTTGTTAACGGCATGCTTCCGATTGGTTTATAATCCTGCTCTTTTCACAGCAGGCCATCGTTCCCATGTTGCATCTTATTCGTAATGCCCAGATATTCACACCGGACGACTACGGCCTGGGGCATATTCTGGTCGCCGCCGGTCACATTGTGTATCTGGGCAAGACTGTGCCTGAACTCGACAAGACCTTGCTGAGCTCGGATACGGATCTGCAGGGGGCAAGGCTTGCGCCCGGCCTGATTGACGGCCACACCCATCTGACCGGCGGTGGCGGTGAGGCCGGATTTTCAACGCGTGTTCCGGCCGTACCGTTGACGGAATTCACCCGCGCCGGTGTCACTTCGGTGGTGGGTTTACTGGGTACTGATGACTGCACACGTTCCACCTCATCACTGATTGCACAGACGTACGCACTGCGTGAAGAAGGCTTGAACGCCTGGTGTTATACCGGCGGTTATCATCTGCCATTGACAACACTGACCGGTTCGGCCCGAAGTGACATTGTTCATATCGAATGTATTATTGGCGTGGGGGAACTGGCGATCAGCGATCACCGTTCCAGCCAGCCGCAGTTTGAAGAAATATTGCGGGTGGCGAGCGAGGCCCATGTTGCAGGGCTGATGACCGGCAAGGCCGGTATTGTCCATTTACACCTTGGCGATGGTGATCGCGGCCTCTCTTTAATTGATCGCGCGCTCAGGGAAACAGAGATCCCCGCCCGCGTGTTCAACCCCACACATGTCAACCGCAACAAAAGCCTGTTTGACGAGGCCTGCGAACTGAGCAGACGGGGAGTCACTGTTGACCTGACGGCCTTCCCGCCGGCCGACGATGACAATGCCTGGTCCGCTGCCGATGCATGGCAACGCTACACCGAAGCAGGATGTCCGGCAGACAATCTTACCATCAGCTCGGATGGCGGCGGTTGTTTACCGGTATTTGATCATCAGGGTGAATTGCTTGGTCTGGATTATGGACGGTCAATGGCCCTGGCCGACTGTTTGTCAACATTGCTCAAACGTGGATTTGAGCCGGCCGCGCTGCTGCCGGCCATGACTTCCAACCCGGCGCGCCTGCTCAGGTTACACCGTAAAGGCCGCCTGGCGGTCGGGTCAGACGCCGATTTGCTGGTACTGGATGATGATTGCGGCATCAGCGATGTCATGGTCAGGGGTATATGGCATATCCGGGATCATCAAGCTTTGATCAGAGGGGGCTTTGAAACGTAAAATGCTGCCGACAACAGATAAAAACCATTCACCCAACAATTAACCCGGAATGTCCAACTGATTCACCATGCCTGCCAATGCCACTCTTACCGATACTTCGCGCGGTTATATCATCCCGATGGGGGGCGAAGTGGAGAAGCTCAATAACCCCATCATCCTGGAACGCTTCTTTGAGTTGGCGGGGGGAACTGATGCCAACATTCTGGTCATTCCAACGGCTTCGGAACTGAGCGAAACCGGTCCTGACTATGCCAATCTATTCGAGTCCATGGGCGCCCGCTCCCGTTTTATTCCCGTGGATGAGCGCGAAGATTGCTTCCGGGAGGAAATTCAGTCCGCCTTGCAGAAAGCGACAGCGATCTTTATCACCGGCGGCAATCAACTGAGACTGTCAACCATACTCGGTGGCACACCCGTGGCCAGGCTCATCCGCAGCCTGAATGCCCATGGCGTACACGTTGCCGGCACCTCAGCGGGTGCCGCCATTATGTCGGAACATATGATCGCGGGCGGACCGAATGGTCCCACTCCCCGGGAAAACGGGGTGACTATGGCGCCGGGGCTGGGTCTGACCAACAAAATCATAATTGATCAACACTTCTCTCAACGCGATAGAATCGGCCGTCTGATGACTGCCCTGTCTTATAATCCCTTTATATCCGGCATTGGAATCGATGAAAACACGGCAGCCTTTATCGATTCCGATGGTGTGCTGGAAGTACTGGGGAGTGGCGCGATAACGGTACTCGACCCCGCTGAGCTCAGCCATTCATCCATGGCCAACACGCGGCCGGAAGAACCTGTTACGCTCATCGGCATGAAGCTGCACGTGCTCGCCAGTGGTGCGCAATACGATATCAACAGCAGAGAAGCTTTCAGCGACAAGTAGATCAACAATGCATTAAACCAAGACCTGCCTTAACCGGATTAGCTGGTGAGTATATGAAAATATTAACAACAAATGTCTACGTCGGCCCAAACCAGTACGCCCACTTTCCGGTCATTCGCCATCAAATTGATCTTGGTATTCTGGAGCAGTGGCCCTCTGCAAAAATAGGTGATGACTTTATTGAGGGTCTGTTGGCGGCCCTGCCCGGCCTCAGCGAACATAGCTGTTCCTATGGCGTTGCCGGTGGCTTTGTGCGTCGACTGCGTGAAGACGAGGGAACCTGGTTCGGGCATATCTGGGAGCATGTCATGCTCGAACTGCAAAACCTGGCAGGCTCCAATGTCAGTTTCGGCCGTACCCGCTCCATGGCTGGTAAAGGCTGCTATAACGTCGTCTATCAGTACAAACAGCGCGATGTCGGTCTGGGCGCCTCCCGCATCGGCCGGCAGTTGATGTTCAGTCTGCTGCCGACAGAACTGAAAAGTGCTCTGCGCCGGGAAATAGAGGTCGACTTTGATTTTGAACAGGAACGGGATGAGTTTATCCGCTTCGCACAACGCAAGGAATTCGGCCCCAGCACCCAGTCACTCGTCGATGCCGCCGAAGCCAGAAACATCCCCTGGCTGAGACTGAACGACTATTCGCTGGTGCAGTTCGGTCACGGGAAATACCAGCAGAGGATCCAGGCCACGATCACCAGTAAGACACCCCACATTGCCGTGGAGATCTCCTGTGACAAGGAAGATACCAGTAAATTACTGCTGGATCTGGGGCTGCCTGTACCGACCCAGTTTATCGTACAATCAGCAAAAGCTGCTGTTCGCGCTGCTGAGAAGATTGGCTTTCCCGTCGTCAGCAAACCGCTGGACGGGAATCATGGTCGGGGTGTCTCCATTAATCTCAGAGACGAAGAGCAGGTCATAACCGGTTTTGAAACGGCCCTGGCCAGTACCAAAGGTCGATCAGTGGTACTGGAATCTTATCTCAGCGGACTCGATCATCGTATGCTGGTGGTGGATAACAAGCTGGTCGCCGTGGCCAGGCGGGAGCCCGGTCATGTCGTCGGCGATGGCCGCAGCAGCATCGAAATATTGATTGAAAAAGTGAACCAGGATCCGCAGCGCGGCATCGGGCATGAGAAGGTTCTGACGCGGCTGGAACTGGACGTGCAGGCGGAAGAAATGATGCTCAGAGCCGGCCATGACAAGGATACTGTGCTGGGTGAGGGCGAAGTTTTTTACCTGCGCGCCACCGCCAATCTTTCCACCGGCGGGACGGCAACGGACGTAACTGATATCGTTCACCCCGATAACCGTGATATGGCCGAACGCGCCATCAAAGCCGTGGGGCTGGATATCGGCGGCGTGGATTTTCTGACCGAAGATATCAGTCGCTCCTACAAGGAAATCGGTGGTGGCATCGTCGAAGTCAACGCCGCACCGGGCTTTCGCATGCACGTCGCCCCTTCCGAAGGCAAACCGAGAGATGTGGCGGGCGCAGTGATGGATATGCTGTTCCCGGCCGACACGCCCAGCCGCATACCCATTGCCGCAATAACCGGCACGAACGGAAAAACCACAACATCGAGGATGCTGTCCCATATTCTGAAGGGCAGCGGGCACATTGTTGGCAGTACCTCCACGGACGGTATCTATATCGATGGGCACCTCACGGTCAAGGGCGACATGACGGGACCAAAATCCGCCAACATCGTCCTCAGGGATCCCAGTGTTGACTGTGCTGTCATAGAGACTGCCCGTGGCGGCATTTTGCGGGCAGGTCTTGGCTACGATACCTGCGATGTGGCGGCCTGCCTGAACGTCAGCGCAGATCACCTCGGGCTGAAAGGCATCGATACCGTTGAGCAGTTGGCAGAAGTAAAACGTGTTGTCGTCGAGATAGCGGAAGACACTGTCGTCCTCAACGCCGATGACGATCACTGTCTGGCCATGGCCGATTACACCAGAGCAAAAGTATTGTGCTATGTCACCATCAACCCGGCCCACCTGCTGGTGCGTGAACACATCCGCGGCGGCGGCCGAGCCGTTGTACTTGAGCAGGGAATGAACGGTGACATGATCACTATTTACGACAATGGCACGCATATTCCCTTGCTGTGGACCCATCTGATCCCGGCAACACTGGAAGGCAGGGCCATACATAACGTTCAAAACGCCATGTTTGCTGCGGGCATGGCCTTCAGTATGGGCAAATCTCTGGAAGATATCCGCCATGCTTTACGTACGTTCACCACCAATTTCTTCCAGTCACCGGGGCGCATGAACATTTTTGATGAATATCCTTTCAAGGTCATTCTCGACTACGCCCACAACCCGGCCGCCATTGAGACCATGTGCGAGACCATTGACCGCTTTGAGACGGAAGGACGAAAAATTGTGCTTATTTCAGCTCCCGGTGATCGCCGCGATGAAGATATATTGGAGATGAGCAGAATTGCAGCGGGACATTTTGATCATTATGTTTGCAAGGCGGATGACAACAGACGAGGACGAGACCTGCGTGAGGTCCCGCTGTTACTGAGTAAGGGGCTGAAGCAAAACGGAGTTGAGCAAAGTCATATAGAAATCATCGAAGATGAGACGGAAGCGGTGGATGCCGCTTTGAGAATGGCGGAGTCAGGCGACCTGCTGTTGATATTCGGCGATGACATTACCCGCTGCTGGAAGCAAATCATTCATTTCAATCCCGACAATATTGAACCGGTCAAACAGGCGGGCGAGGCTTCCGACAAAGGCTATGTCCTGCCTGATCCGGGGGCTTTCAGTTATGGCGAGGGACAAAAAATAATAAGGGACGAAAGAGGCGTCAGACTGGCAAAAGTGGACGAGCAATCTGACTGAGCGGAAACCCTCATTTGAGCGGATCCACATCATGACGGTATATTCCGGTAAACGCGTCCAGGCGGGAGATTCAGCTTAATGAGCCGGTTTCGCTGCGAAAACAGTCGACGACTGACCGGGGCCAATCTGTACTCAATTCATCCCGGGGCCGTTCTTGACCTTGTGGAAAGTGAACCCTCCCCTGATGACGCAACTGATCAGGACAATATCGACCTCGATTCAATTATCGATTCATGGACCCGGCATGTTCACCGCCTGCTGTATGCACTGTCCTGGAGTGCGGAAAGCTGTTTTCAGCGCCGCTACAGTGGCGGAGTCAGCCTGGGCATTACAGCACCCGTAGATTGTCTGTACAGCGCGGTGGCATTAATCGAATCCGCATTGCTGCTTGTCGCCGGAGAATTGAAAACGGGAACGATAAGCGGGCTGGAAGCACCGACTTCGCCGGTATTCGAAGCGCTGGTCTTACATTTACGAAAAGCGCTCAGGGAGGAAACCAGTCCGGCACTGACAGCCCTGCAGTCAGCGGCCGCCTCTCACAATGCTGTTTTCCTGTGCGATGATGAACTCGTCTCGCTCGGTTGCGGCGCAGGCTGCCGACAGTGGCCGCTTGATCACCTGCCCCGCCCCGATCAAGTGCACTGGGACGGGATTTCATGCGTGCCGGTGGCATTGATTACCGGCACGAACGGCAAATCCACCTCGGTCCGCCTGGCCGCCGCCATCGTCCGGGCCGCAGGCCTGCGAGCCGGGCTCACCTCTACCGATTATATTCAGGTGGGTGATGCAATCATTGAACGGGGTGATTTTTCCGGGCCCGGGGGCGCCAGAACCCTGCTGCGTAACAAGGAGCTTGATGTGGCCCTGCTGGAAGTGGCGAGAGGCGGCCTGCTCAGGCGCGGACTTGGCGTAGCCGACGCCGACGCCGCACTGATCACGAATGTCGCCGCGGATCACCTTGGCGACTACGGTATTCATACCGTGGCGGAGGTAATGGAGGTCAAGTTCATTGTGCGCCATGCCCTGACGCCGGCAAAGCCCCTTATTCTGAACGCCGATGATCCGGGAATGGTGAGGTATGCATTGAGCCTCGATCAAAATATCATCTGGTTTACCGAGGACAAGGACAATCCTGTATTGCGCCGGCACATTGAAGACGGCGGCGAGGCGGTCACCATTGATAAGCAACACATTCTGCATATCAGGGACGGCCAAAGAACAGCGATAGTCAAGGTCGCCGAGATCCCCATTACGCTGAATGGCATGGCCCGCCACAATGTGCAAAACGCCCTCGGCGTGACGGCGCTGGCATGCGCCCTGGGCATGGATTGCCGCTATATCAAAGCCGGATTGACGGGCTTTCGGGGCGACGTGGAAGACAATCCCGGGCGGGGCAATTACCTGGAAGCCCGCGGGGTGAAAATCCTGATTGATTTTGCACACAACGAACATGCCATGAGGG
>JAJRTU010000003.1 GCA_024278135.1 Gammaproteobacteria bacterium | reverse complement strand
ATGGATGCGCAGGAGAGGCGTTTTAGAGGATGTACGGTCAGGGTTTTGCTCCTGCAAACTCAGTACCTGCATCCCTGCAGGCACCGGGTTAAGGCTCCTGCAAACCCTCAGTACCTGCATCCCTGCAGGCACCGGGTTAAGGCTCCTGCAAACCCTCAGTACCTGCATCCCTGCAGGCAAATAGTTACTTTATGGTGAAATGCCGGTTTCCAGTTGTAAACTGATTCCGCCATCCACTTCCGTTCCATCAAAGCGATTTGAATCCGCTTCCGCCTGCATCGTTGTTGAGACAATCCTGCCGATCACTATGGGAATACCAATCATCTCTTTGATCACCCGCTTGGCCAGTTCCCACTCTATTTGGTAGTCCTCTTCATCAGTCAGTTTGACGACCATCTTGACGACACTGGTCAAATTATCCCGGTACTGCTCTTCGTCTTCTTCGAGAAAGGGGTGTGCTTCCAGATAAATCTTGTCATTGAGTCTCCCGACTTTATAAGGCTGATTAACGATATAGACGGGGGTTCGCAACTTCACCTGCTGAAATAATTCTTCAATATCTTCGGGGTAGAGCCGTATGCAACCATGACTCACTCGCATACCGATTCCGAAGGGTTTATTGGTACCGTGGATCAGGTAGTCCGGCAGACCCAGACGCATGGCATAGTCACCCAAAGGATTATCCGGTCCGGGACCGACCCGTCTGGGTAAAGGATCACCCTTTGCCTCATGTTCCTGGCGTATGGATTCAGGCGGATACCAGGAAGGGTTTTTTTTCTTCTGGATGATACGCGTATCCACATAGGGCGTCTGCCATCCCTGCCGACCGATACCCAGAGGGTAAGTCACTACTTTGATCGGCTCTCCGGGGCGCACTTCCGGAAAATAATAAAGGCGCATCTCAGGAATATTCAAGATAATGCCATCCCGCTTTGCCATCGGCAAAACATACCTGGACGGCAGGATCACTTCCTTATCTGTCCCCGGCAGCCAGGTATCCAGCTCTGGATTCACCCGCTTGATTTCGTGATAACCCAGGCCATTCGCCCTGGCGATGTCGAGCAGTGTGTCTTTGGACGTCGCCCGGGTTTTCCCCAGCTCACCGACGACAGAATCATTTTGACTCGCCAAAACGAATACTTCTGCCGATGCATTGTTTGCCAGACAATACAACAAGACAAAGAGAATTATACGGGGCTGTAATAATGACATGTATCTATTTGATTGGTATTGAATTGATCTATTTTATGCCAGTATGGTTTATTGTGCGAATATATCACTTGTTTCAGGCCGGTGCCGGATGCTTGTGCTCACCGATACGCAGCAGACTGGGCAACAGTATCAGTGTAAAGACGGTACTCACACTCATCCCCCCGACAATGACCGTAGCCATACCACGATATAACTCCGTACCGGCACCCGGGTTCAGCAACAATGGCAACATGCCGAAAATACTGGTCAAGGTGCTCATGACAATGGGGCGAAGACGTTGGCGTATGGCTTGTTCAACCGCGTCCCGCCGACTCATGCCTTCGCGTTCCCCTGCTCGTGACTGATGCACCAGCAGGATGGCATTGTTGACGACCAGACCAAGAAGGATAATAAAACCAATCATGGTAATTAAATCCATCGGTTGAAAAATACTGAATCCCAATAAGCCGGGGACCGTATTGATCAGGAAAAGCGCAACGACACCACCAAACGTCGCCAGGGGGATTGACAGGATCACCAGTAAACTGTCACGGAAGGAGCGAAACAGGGCACTCATTAATAAATACAGAATGGCGATGGCCAGCAGAAAACTACTCTGCATGCCCTGCAGGGCTATTTTTAATTTGTCAGCGCTGCCTGTATAGAGAATATCACCATCTTCCGGCAACAGCTCACGCACTTTTCCTTCCACATCGCTTTTCAAAATTTGCATGGCTTCTTCCAGAGACATCTGTTCCGGCGGCGTAATTCTCAAGGTTACTGTCCTGCGCTTGTTTACCCGACGAATTTCCTCCGGTCCGGCGGTCATGACGATATCCACCAGTTCATTTAACGGTAATACCCCGGCAGCGGGTGTGGCGAGCGGGATGTCGCCCAGTTCTTCCCGAGTCTCCCAGGGTTCGGCACGAACAATAATGTCCAGGGTCTTTTCACCATCAAAATAATCACCAACGTAAAGACCATCACCCAGGGCCCTGATAATGCCTGCCATCGTACCCCGGTCCCAGCCTGCCTCGGTAATACGTCGTTCATCGGGCAGCAGACGCAATTCCGGCTGTGCCAGCTCCAGACCAGGATAAGGTTGTGTTGTCGCGCCTGGCATGGCTTGTTGCACCGCGATATAACCGGCGGTGGCCGCTTTCATCACCGATGTTAAATCTCTGCCCTGAATATCCATGTCAATGGTTCTGCCTTCTCCAATGCCGCCAAACAGGGAGGCCTTATTGACAAAGGCAATAACATCGGGAAAATCGTTTATGATATTTCGCATTTCCGGCAGCAAATCATTTATCTCTTTGGGGTTTTCGGCAATGGCGCCCATAAAAACAGTTTTGCCAAAGCCAACGAAAAAATAATGCTTGACCTGCGGGTATATTTCACCGGTCATGTGGGGAGCCATTCGTTCTACAATCACCATGCCCAGCTCCTTTTCGATTTGATCGATATTGGCGCCGGGCGGTGGCAATATAAACGCAATGGCCATATTGCGGCTCCCTTCCGGTAAATAATCTCTTTGTGGCAATAAAAAACCGGCAATGAGCAAGGGGATCAGGATTAAAGCCCCTATCCATATATAACGCTTCAGGGCTGTATCCGTCGCTTTCATAATGCGCTGTGAACCGGATTGCCACCAGTGCTCATGGGCATCATCAAATTTCGTTTCACTCATGTACGCCATGGCGAATGTCGGTATCACTGTCATTGCGACCAGAAATGACAGACATATGGCCGCCGTAATGGTTAAGGCAAGATCTGCAAACAGTTGACCTGCCTCGCCTTCGAGAAATACGATGGGCAGAAAGATGGCCACCGTCGTTGCAGTAGATGCCAGCAATGCGCCAAATACCTGCAACGCACCCTGTTCTGACGCCAGTTCTGCTGAGACACCCTGCTCTCTCAACCTGATGATATTTTCCAATACCACAATTGAGGCATCCAGTACCATTCCGACCGCAAAGGCCAGACCTGCCATGGAAATCACGTTCAGTGTTCGTCCCGCCAGATGCATCAGTAGAAAACTGCTTAACAGACAGATCGGAATGGCCAGGGCCACCACCAGCGTCGCACGAATCTTCCGTAAAAACAGCCACAGTATAACGATGGTCAGGACAATGCCCAGACCAAGGTTGTTACTCAGCATATTGATGGATTGATTAATATAAATGGTTTCATCGAATACCTGTTCGATTCTCAGGCCGGCACGCGCCAACGGACCATCGTCAAGTTCTGTCACCGCCTCCTTTATACCTTCCATCACCTGCAACACATTCACACCCGTCTCACGCTTGGCATTGACGGCAATTGAGCGCCCACCCTGCGCCAGAACAAAACTGTCCTTGTCCACCAGACGTTGTTCAACCGTGGCAACGTCCCTTAGATACACAGGATGACCCCCTCGCCAATCTATAATCAGGCCTGCGAGATCATCGATGCTGTATTTACCTGCGAAGCGGATGCTGTATTTGCGTTTACCCACATCAGTGGTGCCACCGGATACATCTTTGCCCGAACCTGACAAGCGGGATATTACCGGCAACTGGATCCCCAGACTGGCGACCTTATAGGGGTCAAAAGTTATTCGAATTTCGCGATCACGTCCCCCATGCACTTCTGATTTCGCCACTCCCGGTATCTGTTCCAGGCGTGTCTGCACCACTTCCTCAATAAAATCTTTATAACCGGAGATGGGGTGACTGTTTCCCTCAGCAGGCTTGATCATAAACCAGGCAATGGCGTTGGCATCCCCTCCCACGGTGGCCAGCACAGGCTCGTCGGCATCCTCGGGATAGCTGGGCACCTGATTCAACCTGTTCAGGACTTCAATCAGGGCGCGATTTAATTCCATGTCCACGGCAAACGTGAGTGTGATACTTCCCCTGCCTTCCCGGGCAGAAGCCGTCAATTTTGTCATGCCAGGCAAACCACGAAGAACGTCTTCCTGCGGTTCAATAATTTCCGCTTCAACTTCATTGGGCGCTGCGGCCCGCCAGGTGGTTGTGATCGTTATTTGCGGTTCCTGAATTTCAGGCGTAAGTTGAACGGGAAGTTTCCACAGGCTGATGACACCAAACATGACTGCCATGATGATGGCAACAATGACAGCAACAGGGTTACTGAGGCTGAGTTTGACCGGGTTCACTGGCCGTCGTTGTGTTGTGCTTGAATTATCACCGGGAGTCCGGGACGCAGTCGCTCATTGCCCCGGATGACAATACGGTCACCGGGAGAGATATCCCCAATGACTTCAACCATCCGGTTTTTCGTCAGGCCGGTTTTGACCGCAACGTATTCTGCAATATTATCGCTGTTTATCCTGAACACACTGATATTATTTTGCCGTATCACCAGGGCATCTTCTGATACAGCAGTCACCTGCCTTGGCCTGGAAACCGGCACAGACACTCGAACGGCATGACCGGGCATCCAGTCGGGCTGATTAAAGCTCAACCGCAACTCAAACAAGCGGGACAATTCATCACCGACAGGAACATAAGTTCGCAGTGTGGCTTTGCCCGTATGATGTGCATCCTTGACCGGCATTTCTTCATCTTTATGCAAATTAGCAACGGCATCCTGCGGTGCGCGAACCTGAATTTCCAGCTCATTGATATTGACCAGACGAACAACCGGCTCGCCTTTTTCGACATGCTCCCCCTCTGATTTGTATCTGACTGTCACGACACCGTCAAAGGGGGCATAAAGTGTGGTTCGTGCCAGTTGATCCTTTGCCTGGGCCAGTCGTGCTCTGGCCACTTTGAGTTCACCACGGGTTTCCTTAAACTGGGACGAGACTTCGTCCAGTCGATTTCTGGCGGCATTGTTTTGTTCCGCCAGTTTACTCAGGCGCCTGACTTCTCGTTGAAGAAATTCGAGACGTGCTTCCTTCGGTAATATTTCGGCTTACATTTCATCAACATGCAAACTCAAGGTGAGCGATTCAACTTTGGCCAGCACGTCCCCACTCAGAACACGATCTCCCACATCAAGCAGCTGTTCCAGGCGTCCATCCACTTCCGCGGAAATCTTTGAGTCAAAACGACCCATCACCGTTCCAGGCAACCAGGTTTTTTGGGAAACTTCTATCTGGACGGCCTGCTCCACCACAACCAGCGCCGCTTCGCCGTTTTCGGCAGCAAACGGTTTCAGTGGAAAGAACAGCAGACACAACAGAATGATGGATACATATTTTATTGGATATTTATAAATACGGGCTCTCCATTTATTTCCAGTTTATTCGATTGTCCATCCGACAGCCGATTAATATACTAAACGCCTTGCATAAGCTGAAATCTTTTTTATATTTCCTTCAACCTCGGCATCAACTCAACCAGATTGCAGGGCCGGGTTCGATAATCAAGTTGCTGTGAAATAATTCTGTCCCAGCCTGTCGCACAGGCACCGGATGAGCCCGGCAGACAAAATACATACGTTCCATTCACCACACCGGCGATGGCTCTGGATTGCAAGGAAGAAGTGCCGATTTCCTCGTATGAGAGCATACGAAACATTTCCCCGAAACCTTCGATATGTTTCTCAAACAGAACGGAAACGGCTTCCGGGGTACCGTCCCGTCCGGTGACACCGGTGCCACCGGTGGTTAATATTGCGTTCACTTCATCATTGGCACACCAGCACGCAATGATGGCGCGAATCTGATGAATATCGTCCACCACAATTCTCTTTTCATACAAATGATGACCCGCTTCGTCCAGTTTAAGTTCCAGCAACTTTCCGGATTTATCGGTTTTTGTCGTTCGCGTATCTGATACCACCAGCACTGCAATATTGAGTGGAATAAATTCTCTATCCGCCACCGCTTTCTCCTGTCACATTATAATGTATAAGATGGGATAATAAGGCAGCACAGTTCCAAAACACAGAGAAATGTCAAAAATCAATCAAAACACACCAGAGTTTATGCGCCTGGACAAATGGCTCTGGTGTGCACGCTTTTACAAGACACGCCGTCTTGCCGCCACTGCCATCAAGACCGGGAAAGTCAAGGTTGACGGGGTTAAAGTGAAACCTGCTCGTATTATCAAGACAAATGAACGTCTGGCGCTTCGCCATCGGGTATTTGAATATGAGATTACAGTGAGGGCGCTGACACAATATCGCGGCTCGGCCACAGCTGCAGAGCAATTGTATCTGGAGTCGGAAGACAGCAAAGAGAAACGGCAGGTACTGGTATCGCAACTGAATATGGCGAAGCAATCACAGCCACAAACAAGAGGGCGTCCTGATAAACAGGAACGTCGCAAAATTATTCGCTTCAGGCGGGGTTCCGCGTAGCCGAAATGAAGCCTCCTGTTTGTTTTTCTATACGCCGATAGTACCAGCCCAAACTTAGCCCTCTGGCAATAAAAAACAGCATAAAGGCCAGCCATAGACCATGATTACCTGATTCTTGTAACAGATACCAGGCAGGTAAAAAAATGATAAAGGTGGACAACAACATCGAATTGCGCATTTCTGCACCTCGTGCTGCGCCGATGAATATGCCATCAAGAAGAAAGCACCAGACACAAACAATGGGAGAGATTATCAACCAGGGCAGGTATACAAGGGCCATGTCCTGCACAGCAGGAATACCGGTCATTAATAAGATCCCCTGCTTTCCGGCCAGCCAGTAAAACAAAGAGAAAAGTACAGCGATGATCAATGACCAGAACAACGCGCTTTGTACGGCCTGTTTAAACGCCGCCCTGTCAACTGCACCTGTTGCTTTGCCAACCAGGGCTTCAGCAGCGTTGGCAAAACCGTCCAGGCCAAGGGCCATGAGGGCCTGATAATTAAGCAATACAGCATTCGCGGCCAGAATCACATCACCCTGTAAAGCACCCTGGCGAGCGAAAAAAGCAAAAACAAATATCAGGCATAAAGTCCGAATAAAGATATTGCGATTCAGTGCCAGCATTTTCATGAGCCGACCTGTATCCGAGATCAAGGCCATACGCCAATGACCCGGGTGATATCGCAATTCATTACGTATCAGGAATATTGCCATGATGACACCACAGTACTGTGCCAGAACAGATGCCAAAGCAACACCTTTCACCCCCATATCAAAGCCGAAGACAAAGACCAGATCCAGAATAACGTTGATCACATTTATCGTTATCGCAAAATACAGGGTTGCTCTGGCGTTTTGCATGCCCAGTAAACAACCAAACAATGCCATGGAACTCAGCACGGCAGGGGCGCCCCAAATGGCCCAGTTGAAATAGGTTCTCGCATGAAAGACAACCGCTTCACTGCCACCGATGAGGGAAAAGGCGGCATCAGCAATGGGTCGCTGTAATAACAGCAAAAGCATGGAGATGGACAGGGCAATCACCAGGGCATGCAGCAGTGCCGCCCGTACTTCGTCATCATTACCCCTGCCATGCACCTGGGCAACAATGGCTGTTGTGCCCATTCGCAAAAAGCCCATACCCCAGTAAAGAAAGTCAAACACAACTGCTGCCACGGCTACCGCTCCGAGATAATAGGCCTGGCTCAAATGGCCGACAACAGCCGTATCAACGATGCCCAGCAGGGCGATGGAAATGTTCGAAAGAATTAAAGGGCCGGCAAGACGCCAGATTGGAAGGTGGGCCTGGAGCTTCATCACATGAAAAACAGAAACCTGATGAAAGCCCTCGACTCAATCAATCCCGGACAATCATTAAGGTTTCTCTTGTCAGGAAATTTTCTCTCCCCAACGCCCGGCATAAAACCGTTCATCGAGAGGCCGACGCCGTCGTTCAGACAATTCCCTTTCCAGCATATCATCGGAAATCCGTTCTTTGGCCAGTTGATAGCCCACAGCAATGACTGACATCGGCCTGTAGCGTTGGGGAACGGCAAAAGCCTGTCTGGCCCGGTCAGTATCAAAGCCACCCATTTGATGTGTCATCAGCCCTAGCGCAGTTGCCTGTAGACACAAACTGATGGATGCCGCGCCGGTGTCATAATCAGCCCAGGGATTTTTCTTTTCATCGTGGGAAAACAGCGTATCGGCCATAACCAGTATCAGCATTGGGGCCTGCCGCGCCCATTGCTGATTGCCCTCACTCAGACAATCCAGCAGGTTTTGCCATGCCTGTCTGTCATCGGGTGAGTGACAGACAATATAGCGCCAGGGTTCATCACCAAAGCAGGATGGAGCCCAGCGTGCAGCTTCAAGCATTGCCAGTAATTGTTCTCGTTTTATCTCACGTTGGGGATCGTAGGCCCTTCCACTCCAACGAGAAGTGATAAGCGGGTTTATCCTTACCTGAGTCTCAGCTTTTTTATCAATCATGATTATTCATTTTCGTTTTGTATTACTGTGCCCCGAATTATGACATGCCATACAAAGGTCTACTACGGTATAATACGCCATTCAAATATAAACAACGGTGTGATACACCATACGATAAATAGACAGCGGTGTGATACACCATTCAAAGTATAAACAACGGTGTGATACGCCATACGACAAGTATATATCGGTATAGTGTGAATCAATACGACGAGCCATAAGCCATATGCGCGGACAGGAAATATATCAGGCTGTATCGGCCAATATCAATCAGGTCATCAAGGGACAGGCGCAGGCCATCAGGATGTTACTCGCCGCTTTTATCAGTGGCGGTCATGTGCTGCTCGAAGATGTACCCGGCACAGGGAAAACCACGCTGGCGAAGGCCCTGGCGCTTTCCATCGACGCCGATTATCATCGTGTTCAATTTACACCTGATCTGCTGCCCACGGATATTCTGGGTGTGTCAGTTTTTGATCAGCGAGATCATAATTTTCATTTTCACGAAGGCCCGGTGTTCACCAATATCCTGCTTGCGGACGAAATTAACCGGGCCTCACCACGCACACAATCAGCTTTGCTGGAAGCCATGGCCGAGGCGCAGGTCAGTGTTGATGGCGTACTGCGCCCTCTGGATGAACTGTTTTTCGTTATTGCAACGCAGAACCCTATCGAGTTTCACGGCACCTATCCCCTGCCTGAGGCACAGATGGACCGTTTTGCCATGCGTTTCGAACTTGGTTATGTGGACAAGGAGCAGGAAGTGGCGATTCTTTCGGAGCAAAACAAAACACATCCCATCAACACCTTGTCAGCCTGCGTTAATAAAGACGATGTCATCACAATGATGAATCTCGCAACAGATGTTCGTATAAGCGAGGAGTTAAAGGACTACATCGTCAGTATAAATCGCGCAACAAGGGTTCATGAGGATATTCTCAATGGCGCCAGTCCCCGTGCCTCTCTGGCCCTGATGAAAGCGGCACAGGCGCTGGCGATGTTTGATGACATGCGTTTTGTCACCCCGGATCACATTCAGGAAATTGCTGTAGCGGTTATTGCCCATCGTCTGATGCTGAATTCACAGGCACGATTTTCCGGCAGGACAGCGAAAGATATTGTTGAAGAGGTGCTGAAAGCTATCACCGTCCCAGGTTGATCCTGCAGATGCTAAGACGTCTACTGTTTAAAAACTTCAAAATCATCTACAGGCTCAGCCAATGGGCTAAACACAGACTGACACCGGCAGGTCTGCTGATGGCGGGCGGCATGCTGGCTTCCGGGATTTTCGGTGTAGATGTAAGGCAATCCATGTCTTTTCAGATCTTCACTGTAACATCGTCTTTATTGCTCATTTCAGTCCTTTGTACCCTGTTATTTCGCGGGAAATTCAAAATAAAGAGGAGTTTGCCGCAATTTGCCACGGTCAATCAGCCTTTGAGATACAAGGTGAAAATAGAAAATCTGAGCGGTATTGAACAATCCGATTTGCTGTTCATTGATGAACTGGAGACCCGGATTCCGGAATATCGGGAGTTTCGCCAGAGTCGTGACCCTGAAGATAAAAATCGTAATCGCTTTGATCGTATTATGGGTTATCCCCGTCTGATAAGCCTCATCCGTAATAAGCGGGGTGCTACTGTTTCACCCGTAGCTGTTGCAAGCATTGCGGCAGCTGACTATACCGAACTGAATGTTGAAATTTATCCATCCCGGCGAGGCTATATCCATTTCCCCGGTGCGCGTATCAGCCGCCCCGATCCCTTTGGACTTGTCAGGGCGATGAAAAAATACCTTCACCAAAGCAAGTTATTAATATTACCGAAGACCTACAGAGCGCCGAAAATAGAACTGCAGGGCCTGCGCAAATACCAGCGCGGTGGAATGAATCAGGCCAGCGCCGTTGGTGACTCACAGGAATTCATGTCTTTACGCGACTACCGCCCGGGAGATCCATTACGTGCTATCCACTGGCGCAGCTATGCCAAAACGGGCAGTCCGGTAGTAAAGGAGTTTCATGACGAATTTTTTGTTCGTCAGGGACTCATCCTTGATACTTTTCAGGAAAACAAATCCAGCCAGGTTTTCGAAGAAGCCGTATCTCTTGCCGCCTCTTTTTGTCTCAGTCTGCCCGGACAGGACTCGCTGCTGGATCTCATGTTTGTTGGCGACAGGGCCTATCGTTTTACCAGTGGTCGCGGTCTTGGCCAGAGCGAAAACATGCTGGAAATACTGGCATGCACCCGGGCCAGTGATGATGATTCATTCAGTAAACTTCACAACCTTATTCCTGAATACAGCGCAGAAACCAGTGGCATGATTTGTATTTTGCTGGACTGGGATCGCAAACGCCGGAGACTGGTGGAGTCAATCATTCTCTCCGGTATTCCTGTACTGGTGTTTCTGCTTGTCGAAAGTGAACAGACGAGGGATTACGATCCTGGGCCATTGGTACTGCACCCGGAACGCCTCATCATTTTGTCCTGTGGAAACATCCAGACAGGGCTCGACAGGATTGATAACTTCAGTCTGGTAAAAGAATGAAACCGTCCTCCTTGCAACTGCCGGCTTCCCCACCTTTGTTGTTGGGAGCCGGTTTGCTGGTTTGGGGTTGGCAATGTGATTTCCCGGCTTATGCTGTGATAATGGCGCTGATACTGGAAAGCGCCAGGTTCTTCTCATGGCGCTGGGCAATTACAGACAAGGAGTTCAATACGCTGTCAGATTTCAGCGGGGTCATGTTTTTTTTAACCGTCATCATTATTTTCTCAAATGAGGGGGCCAGAGGAATTTTCGTCATCCTGGGTGTATTGCCTTTCATTTTATTTCCCCTGGTTCTTACACAAATATACAGTCAGCACGGCACAATGAAATTGAGCGCACTGCTGGTCAGTCTGAGAAAACTTGATCCTGCGCAATCACCGGAAGCAGAAACAAGAACAAATGTGAGCCTGCCCTATTTTATTATCTGTCTGTTGGCTGCCAGTACCGGCAATCAACGCACTATATGGTTTTTTATCGCCATCAGCCTGTTGACCGCCTTGCTGCTCTGGTCGGTACGTCCCAGGCGATATTCAAGCATCGTCTGGCTGGGGGCATTGCTGTTGTCATTATCCATTGCCTATGCCGGCCAAATTGGTTTGCGTCAATTACAGGCCTCCATCGAGGTCAGTTTCCTGGGTTTTTTCGATCAATTCATGTGGCGTTATCGTGATCCGAATCGCACGACGACAGCCATCGGTTCTCTCGGTCGTCTGAAACTTTCCGACCGGATAGTATTGAGGCTGAAAACGAAAGACAGCTTGCAAAAACCACTGCTGTTAAGAGAAGCCAGCTACAATACCTTCGGTCATGGTGTCTGGACCAATCAGCACTCTGATTTCTCGGTTATTGATCAAAATACCAATGGTGGATGGACCCTGATCGACGGTGTGAATGCCGATAAAAATATCACCTTGTCAACTTATATGATCAAGGAAAAGGGTGTCATTCCCCTGCCTCATGCCAGCAGTGAAATCAAAAATGTTGCTGCCATTGAAATTCAGAAAAACCCACAGGGCACTGTGCTGATGGATATCAGGGAAGGCTGGATACAATACGATGTCGAATACACTGAACGCATATCGAACGAACTGCCACCCGATGAAAATGATCTGAAAATTCTGCCCTATTACAGAGAGGACTTTGACCGTCTCGCCGGTGAACTGGCATTGTCGTCTCTGTCAGAGCCCCGGACGGTGGATACCATTTATCGTTTTTTTCAGAAGAACTTCAAGTACTCCTTGAATCAGCAACAGCGCTACCCCAAAGGAAAATATCTTGCTGACTTTTTGTTCAAAAACAGGCAGGGGCATTGTGAATATTTTGCCACCGCTACAGCATTGTTATTGAGAAGTGCCGGGATTCCGAGTCGCTATGTGGTGGGCTATTCAATCGATGAATACAGTACTCTGGAAAGACAGTATATCGGCCGTGCCAGACATGCACACTCCTGGACGCTCGCCTATGTCAATAATCAGTGGCAAGTACTTGATACCACGCCTTCGATATGGGCGCCTTATGAGGAGGAAAACGCCTCTGCCATGGAACCGCTGATGGATATCTGGTTATGGTTATCTTACACCTGGTCACGCTGGCAGTCGGAAGATCTGAGTGAAGAAGGGTCTTATACAGATTTTCTATTATGGTTGTTGATTCCTTTAATGGCGATATTGGCATGGAAAATGTATTTTAAAAAGCGTGTTCAGCTTGGCAGGCAGACCCCCGCTGTAATAAAACAGGTGGCTCGCCCGGGTATTGATTCCAGTTTTTATCAACTGACGGCGTTGATAGAATTATCCGGTTTGCCTCGGCATCCCGGAGAAACCCTGTCAGCCTGGTTCAGGAGAATCGAAAATAAAATACGCAGCCAACGACTGCGTGACGCGTTGCAGCTTCACTATAAATACAGATTTGATCCTGGCGGACTCTCTTCATCTGAAATGACTGAGTTGAAACAACTTGTCAGCGACCTGCTTTCCCGCAAACAGGAGTGGTTAATGGCTGCTCCCGGCTAAGTGTTCCTGACAGGAAACTATTTAAACAGGCAGTGTTTGGCATAATCTTTTACTTCGTTTGCAGTCCAGTCCCCTTTTGGCTTTTGTTTCAGATTTTCACACCAGGCATCGCTGCCCACTTCAGGTGCGCAGGCGTTCAAGGACAACATGAAAAAAGATAATAACACGAGCAATAACACTTTCATTTTCACACTCCAGAATTATACATTTCGCTGTTAAACAGGCCGGGACAGTTTACCAGAATGCCAGAAGCAATCCATTTTCCAGCTTGTTTTCAAAACACATTAAAGGCTTATCTCCCTGATCTGTGCACTCACCGGTACTGAGATCAAACTTCCATTTGTGCTTCGGACAGGTCAATTCCAGTCCATGCAGGGCCGACTCCGTTATTCCGGTGGCCTGATGCGGACAAAGGCTGTCGTAAACTCGAATACCCCTGTTATCTTTATAGATAAACAAATCTTTATCATCGCAATCTTTGACAACATTGACGCCGGGCTTCAGATCCTGCTCGGCCATTACCGTATGCCAGTCCGGGGTACATTGCATATTACCCGGATCGAATTCAGGCAATTCCATCTCCAGTAAAATATCAACTGCCCACACGATTTTGCTCAGACCCAGAGTGGGAAAAGCAACAAATAATGCATCGATAATTTCGTTGGCGGTAACACCAAGCCGCAATGCTCTTTGCAGATATTGCCGAAAGCCTCTGTCCGTTTGTTTATCGACCTTGGTGATGACCGAGATAATGGACTTTGTTTTATCATCCAGATGATCGCCGGATCTTTTTACGAAAGTAAAATAACTTTCCATTGCATCGGGCCTGATTTGCATCAGGTATTTCAGAGCATCACTCATATATTTTTCTTTGTTATTGGTTATCGGGAGTACTGATACGAGGTTCCATGTTTACTTTATATAACTTGCCGGGGAGGTTCAGTAATCCGGCAACTTCGACGCTTTCCACTTTGCTGATATAGTCCACATGTATAAGCATAATCTGGATTTTCGGATCTCTACTGCCGATATAATGATATCCTTTTTCAAATAAAAGACTGCGACGACTCAGCTTGATACTGGGCACCATAACAGACACTATACCAAGTCGACCGCTGTCCCGCTGGGTACAGGCATTACCGTTGCCCTGTTGAAAACATCTGACCCTGACGCCCTCAATGGGCGCATTATCGAACATATTATAGGGGCGGATCCTGACTTCCTGCAGTACATACTCAGGTTTTTCTGTGATGCCAAACAAACCGACATAGTCGGCCCCGACAAAACCTGCGCCAGACAGAACAATTGAAACGGCAATCAGCAATATTTTGTTCTTCATTAATCTCGACGCAATTTGTCTCTGATAGCAATGGGAGTCGGGAATTGTAAGACGATGATATAGGAAGACACAACAAAGGTAAGCAGTGTGGCCAGTTGAATCAGATAAGAAGTGTTTTCTCTGATAAAGTTTGATTGCATTGCCAGTACGGCGATTAGAAAGGAAAACTCACTTATTTGGCCCAGTCGGTAGCCCACTTCCAGTGAAATCATTTTTTTCTCGCCGGCCATGACGAACAGACGTTTGAACACAAAAGGCTTTATTATAATTGCAGCAGCGGCAATTATGGATGCCGGGACAATTATCTCCATCAGAATGTCCATTTTGAAACTGGCGCCCAGCGAGAAAAAGAAAATGATTAAGAAAAAGTCCCGTAATGGTTTTAATTTCTCCGTGATGAAAAAGGCGATAGGGCTTGAAGCAAGTACAACGCCGGCAATAAAAGCACCAATTTCGTGAGATAAACCCAGCAACACCGCCAGTTCCGAAATACCCAGACACCAGGCAATCGCCAGCAAAAAAACATATTCGTGAATCTGGTCATAACGCATGATCAGACGAACGATGATGTATTTCTCCAGCACCCAGGCGATAAAAATAATCAGTGGCAGAGCCGCCAGTTGCCAGGCAATATCAGTCAGCATATTGCCACCCTTGCCATATCCCTGCAGCAGCAACAGTACCAGAATGGCAATGAGATCCTGTAAAAGAAGTACGCTGATAATGATCTGTCCGGTATGTTTGTGATGCAAGGTTGTCGTGGGTAATAATTTGACGCCGAGAATGGTGCTGGAGAACATCAGTGTCGCACCGATCAACAGCGCTTCCCCAACAGGGTAGCCAAAAGCATAACCGATGGTAAAGCCAATCAGACCGAACACAGCAGAACTGATCAATGTCGCCCACAGTGCTTTGCCCAACATTCGCCATAATTGCTGTGGCAACAAATCCAGCCCCAGTAAATACAACAGAAATATAATGCCAATATTGGCAATATCCTGAATCAGCTCCGCGTCAGTGACCAGAGCCACACCCCAGGGGCCAAGCAGAATACCCAGTACGATATAGGCAACGATCATTGCCTGGCGCGCAAATAATGCCAACGTGGCCAACAGGGCAGCGCCGGTAAAGATCAGAAATATTGAAAATTCTATTGATTGTTCAGCCAACTTGAATCACTTCCTTTCGGTTTTCTCAGGAGCCCGTCGCACTCCTGTTCAGGGTCAGTTTGCCTGTACAAAAACAACCAGACCGATTGAGATGTTGATATCCTACTTTATCGACATCGGTTTCTCTCAATAATCCATAATTTATTTTGTAAATTATAGCGGGACTGGTAGGATGATGGTGTCAAAAAAGCAATAAGTGACAGTGAAATTTCTCAAAAAAAAGGACTTGGAATAACTAGTAGTATCAATAACTTGTAACGTCATTATTAGACTGCGACCACGAGGAAACTTATGGCACTTCAATATGAACTGGCCGGATCCCAGATAGATGGCACCCGTGGTTACCAGGAAGACGCCTTCCTGATTACTCACCTGACGGATAAAGATGGCAACCCCGCAGCACTGGTCATCGTCGCTGATGGTATGGGCGTACATGCGGCAGGAAACGTTGCCAGCAACATGGCGGTACAGGCGTTTAACAAGCATGTATCAGCCAATTATCCCAGTGATAATCTTGCAGAGATATTACGCGAATGCATCCATCAGGCCAATAATTCCATCAAGGAAACGGTGGCGGAGACGCCGGCCCTTTCCGGCATGGGTTGCACCATGGTCGCGGGGCTGCTGGAAGGTAACAAACTCTGGTGGGCCAGCGTCGGTGACAGTCATATCTATGTTATTCGCAACAAGGAATTGATTAAAAAGAACGATGATCACAGCTATGGCGGCTTTCTGGATCGCATGGCAGCCGCGGGCACACCGGTGGATCAGGAAGATGGCCTGTCCCGCAACATGCTCATGAGTGCCATCATGGGCGAAGACATTAACGAAATAGACGTGCCTGATGAAGGTTTCGAACTGGAACACGGAGACCGTATACTGATTTGCAGCGACGGTATGGACACACTCAGCGCCGGCAAGATCATTCAATATTCTGAATGGTCGGAATCCACCAAGGAATGTGCAGATGCACTGATGCAGGCCGTGGAAGACGTCGGTATGCCGAAACAGGACAACACGACGGCGGTTGTGGTTAATGTCGCTGAAAAAGAAGAGCCGGTCGTTGCGGCAGTTGAATCCCCTGCCCCCGCGCCGTCAGACAGTGCTGATGTCATGGATGACACTGCTGAGATCGTGATCGAGGCGGCAGAAGACGAAGCAGAAATGGCAGGGCAGGAAATCTATGTGGAGGAGGAAGAGGAAGAAGACAGCAATACCGGCAAGATGATCGGTATCGTTGCCGTTGTTGTCATCGCTGTTGCACTCGGCGCTTATTTCATGTTTGCCGGAAAGAAACCGTCCTCAGTTCCCGCTCCGGTCAGTGTTGATGAATCCACGGGCACAGCCAGTACAGATCTGGCAGATGAAATTGACGCCGAAGCGGCGCAGGAAAATGGTCAGGAAGTCGCGGCAGCCGGTGCTGAAGAAACGGCAGCAAAGCCGGCAAAGACCACAGCAGTGAATACAGCAACGCCACCAGGCGACAGCAAGGAATTTCATGACACATTGAAGGACGGAAGTCCCGGCCCCACCATGGTCCGCATCCCCTCCGGTACTTTCGACATGGGCAGCCCGGGCTCATCCCGTCATGCAGATGAACGCCCTAGACACAAAGTAAAAATGAGAGCATTCGCTGCAAGCCAGTATGAAATCACTTTTGATCAATACGATAAATTCGTTAAGGCCAGCGGCAGAAAGCCACCTGATAACCTGTATATGGATCGAGCAACCCATCCGGTTATTTTTGTCACCTGGGATGATGCCTATTACTATGCGAAATGGCTCAGTGAGCAAACAGGTTACAACTATCGCCTGCCCTCGGAATCACAATGGGAATATCTGGCGGGCACTGGCAAGCGTTCACCCTACTGGTGGGGCTTCCAGGAGGAAGCGAAACGTGCGCACTGTTTTGGCTGTGGCTCCGGTTTTGATCCACGCAAGCCCACCAGGATCGGCAGCTTTGGTGCCAATCCATTCGGTTTGTACGATACCGCTGGGAATGTAGCCGAATGGGTTCATGATTGCTGGCATGACAGTTACAAAAATGCGCCTGCCAGCGACGAAGTCTGGGAGGGCGGCGATTGTGCCTATCGTGTGGTCAGGGGAGGCTCCTACAGCAGTCCGCCGCAATCCATTCGCCACACCAAAAGGGATAAATTCAAATCCGATTCCGCTTATGACAATATAGGCATCCGGGTTGTGAGGGAGATTGAATAATCTTTACTCCTTTTCAGTGTCCTCCAGGCTACTTTCATCCTGCCGTATCATCATGTAGATAATGAGCAATACGGCGGGTATGCCCAGGGCACCGGAATACAAAAAGAAGCTGGCATAACCGACACTGTCGACCACCACCCCGGAGAACCCGCCAATAATCTTCGCCGGCAGTGTCATCAGCGAGCTGAACAGGGCGTATTGTGTGGCTGTGTAAGATGTACTCGTCAAACTGGAAAGATAAGCGATAAAAACGGATGTGGCGATACCACCGCTGAGGTTGTCTACGCTGATGACCAATGCCAGTGTGACCAGATCCGGCTCGCTTATCGCCAATAATATAAACAGTAAATTAGTCACTACCACCAGCACTGCACCCAGCAGCAAGGGTCGCAACAGCCCGTATCGAATGACCAGTACTCCTCCCAGACCGGCACCGAATATAGTCATGAAAAAACTGAAGACTTTGGTGACGTTGGCTATCTCGGTTTTGCTGAAGCCTGAATCCAGGTAGAAGGGGTTGGCCATGACGCCCATGGTAATATCACTGATCCGGTACGAGGCAATTAAAAACAGGATGACAATGGCCAGCCAGCCATTGCGGCGAAAAAACTCTACAAAAGGACTGATGACAGATTCAAGAAACCAGATCGCCATCAGAGCGAAAGCATTCCCCTTATTGGCAACACCGACCGCCTCTTCCAGCCTGGCTTCCAGTCGGGCAGTTTCTTCATTATCCATGTGTTCCGGTTCACGAATGAACAATGTTGTGATAAGCCCCGTTGACATCAATACTGCCATGGCGATATAGGTGATGCGCCATGAAAAAGCCTCGGCAATATAAAATGATCCGGCTCCTGCAGCGAGTAATGCAAGTCGATAGCCCAGTACATAAGTGGCCGCCATTGCTCCCTGCAACAATTTGTCCACGGCTTCAATTCGATAAGCATCGATAACAATATCCTGCGTTGCCGAACCAAAGGCAACGAGCAGGGCAAACAGGGCAATTTGCTGCAATTGTGTGGCAGCATCACTGGCGGCCATTCCCAGCAGGCCTGCTACGATGACAAGTTGAGCCAGTAACATCCACGAACGACGCTTGCCCAGCATGGGGTTCAACAGGGGCAAGGGTAATCTGTCGACTACCGGCGCCCAAAAAACCTTGATTGAATAGGTGATCCCGACCCAACTGAAAAAACCAATAGTCGTCCGCGCAACGCCTTCGTCTCTCAGCCAGGCAGACAATGTTGAAAACACCAGCAGGAATGGCAGGCCGGCGGAAAATCCCAGAAAGATCATACCGACCACCCGGGGCTTCCGATAAACAGCCAGGGCATCACGCCAGTTATTTGTTTTTTGTTGCGTATTCATGTTCTCTTTGTTTAGTATCGCATACATGGCGATAGAAATAGAGAGAAAATTCCTGCTGGCCAACGATGGCTGGCGGAAACATATCAATGATCAGAAAAAAATTGTACAGGGCTACCTGGCCAATACGGAACTGGGCTCGGTACGCATCAGACTAAGTGGTGATGAAGCCAGTCTCAATATAAAGAGCATGACTGTTGGCGTCAGTCGCACAGAGTATGAATACGCTGTTCCGCTCAAAGACGCAGAAGCCTTGTTGAATGAGCTGTGTATGCGTCCGCTGATCGAAAAGACGCGATATTATATCAGGCTGGCAGAACACACCTGGGAAATTGACGTCTTCGAAGCGGATAACAGCGGACTGGTCGTTGCGGAGATAGAACTCTCAGCTCCTGATGAAATATTTTCCCGTCCGGACTGGCTGGGCAGAGAAGTATCAGATGATGCGCGCTACTACAATGTAGCTCTTGTCAATAAGCCCTACAAAGACTGGTAACAGGCGGATACTCAATCGTACTGGATTTCCGGCGGTCGCTTTATAAACCAGCAAACATAGCCCAGCGGCCACACCACAAGCGCCAGATATTCACCCTTGATGAGTGCCAGGGTACCGGCAATGATGAACAAAGCAGGTAGTATCAGGCCCTTCCAACCGGCATTCCTGGTGGCAGCATCGCCATATATCCACAACACGCTGCATACATAGATGGAACAAAAGATGATAAATATAAAAACATCCAGGGAACTTGCAAGTGACAGGGACATAATCAGTTCTCCACGAAAAAAGTTTATTTCATATGGTGTCGGGGATTAACCGGGCGCATGGCGGCATTGGCAACCAACGCAATCAACAAAATTACCGCCATCAGATACATCGTTGTATTGTAAAGACTGGAGGTCGGATCAATGGTGCCCGGTGGAGCGATTTCCATCAGTTTCGTGATCGTTACGGTCTTGGCGGCAATCAATTGATCGGCGGTCTCCATGCCTGCCCCGAATTTGTTCTGGAAAGCGACGGGATCAATTTTACTCAGTAAATCAGTAATGGCATTTTTAACGGAAATTTCCCGCAGGGAAGTGATGGCGACAGGACCGAAGACACCGGCACTGCTCCAGGCCGTCAACAGCCGACCGTGAATTCCGCCAACATATTTGGTGCCGAAAATATCGGCAAGATAGGCCGGAATCGTTGCGAAACCGCCACCATACATGGTGAAGATAATCATCGTCGCCGCATAGAAATAGACCAGCCAGACCACGGAGGGGTTCACACTGACCTGTTGGGCTGTATAAGGGATTGAACAATACAGCAGGATTCCCAGAGTGAAAAATACCCAGTAAGTGTTGCGTCTACCCATGTAGTCCGAGGCACTGGCCCAGAAGAAACGACCCAGCATATTAAACAGACTGATCATCAGCACATAAGTGGAAGCGAAGCCAAAATCAACGATACCGGGCAAAGTGGTGCCAAATATCTCCGTCATCATGGTCTTGGCCACCGCCAGCACGCCAATACCGGCAGTAACGTTGAAACACAGCACTATCCACAATTGATAAAACTGCGGTGTCTTCAACGCTTGATCGATGTGTACATGATGTTGTGTAATCATACCGTGTTGCGAAGTTTCCTCAGGCGGTTCCCAGCCTTGCGGTTTCCAGCTTTCCGCAGGTACACGATAGGCGAAAGCGGCAGCCATCATGATGACAAAATAAATAACGCCGAGACTGAAAAACGCCTGTGCGACGCCGACGGTACCGGTACTGACAAGATATACTCCTTCAGGTCCGGCCACGATCATATTACTGATATCATTGGCGCCGACAATAACCACTTCCCTCATTGTACCAGCGACTTCCACCAGTCGCCTGCCCGTCTCATCGGTGATCAATTTCACCGCATCAACAGCCCCCAGATAATCTGCAGGCTTGTAGTACAGACGTATCAGGGGTTCTATCATGAACTTGGCGATCATGGCACCACCACCGAAACCCATAATGGCCAAACCGGTGGCCATGCCACGACGATCAGGAAACCAGCGGATCAAGGTGCCAACCGGAGAAACATAGCCCAAACCCAGGCCGCAGCCGCCAATCACCCCGTAGCCCAGATACAGCAGCCAAAGTTGACCGCTGACTATGCCGAAGCCACCAATGATGAAACCACCACCCCAGCAACAGGCCGCCACCACCCCTACCATACGTGGCCCTACCTTTTCCAGCCACTTGCCGCCCACGGCGGCAGACAGGCCAAGAAAGACAATAGCGACAGTAAACACCCAGACAACGCTTTTCAGCGACCAGTCGTCAGCGGCACTGGTCACTATGCCGATACGCTTGATTAGTGATGGATTGAACAGGCTCCAGGCATAGACAGAGCCGATACAGAGATGGATCCCCAGGGCAGCGGGTACGATTAACCAGCGGTTGAAGTCCGCTGCCGCCACAATTCTTTCTTTAGATAGCACGCCAGCCATGCTTACGTCTCCAATATTGTGTTTTTATGATCAGACTGTTATTGATATCAGGCCAATGGCTACACCGTTCTCGGCTCATATCTGAAGAACATTCGCTGAGCATGTCTAATCCCCGTGAAACAGTCAAGTGAATATCTTTGACCCAAATGGGGATGCCACGTAGAATCACCCTGTTGATATTTCCTTTTCATTACAATAGTTTCAGACAAAAAGACACAGATCCCGAGTGACAACAAACAGCAAAAACAAGGAAAAACTCATCGATAATTTCGGTCGCGTGATCGATTATCTGCGTATCTCCGTTACTGATCGTTGCGATTTCCGCTGTGTGTATTGTATGGAAGAGGAAATGGAATTTGTTCCCAGGGCGCAGTTACTGACGCTGGAGGAAATAGGCACCATTGCCCGGGCTTTCACCGAGCTGGGGGTCAGTAAAATACGCATTACCGGTGGTGAACCGCTGGTACGACGAAATATCCTTAAATTGTTTGAGGATATTGGCCGCCTGCCAAACCTGAAAGAAGTCACCACCACCACCAATGGCTCACAGTTGTCGAAATTGGCGAAAGGTTTGAAACGGGCGGGCGTAAAACGTATTAATATCAGCCTCGATTCTCTGGATGCGGAAAAATTCAGGCGCATCACCAGAATTGGGGAACTGGACAAGGTGCTGGCAGGAATTGATGCCGTCGTGGAGGCTGGTTTCGAAAAAATAAAGATTAATTCAGTCATCCTGAAAAATCGAAATCATGAAGAGGTGGGCGACCTGGTGGATTTTGCCAGCAGCCGTGGCATGGATCTGAGTTTTATTGAGGAAATGCCGCTGGGCTTTATAGATGAACATGATCGTGCCGAGGCCTATTATTCCAGCGATCAGATCCGTGAGGATCTACAGCAACGTTTTACCCTGATCCCGACGACTGAGACCACTGGTGGCCCATCCAACTATTTTCGTCTCGCTGAAACCGGTACGCTGGTCGGATTCATCTCACCCCACAGTCATAATTTTTGCGCTGATTGCAACCGGGTCAGAATGACCTGTGAAGGTCGCCTGTTACTGTGTCTGGGACAGGAGCACTCGGTGGATTTACGACATGTATTGCGTAGTCATCCTGGCGACCTGGAAATATTGAAACAAGCCATCAGGGAATCCATGACCATTAAACCCAAAGGGCATGAATTCGATCTCACCGCGAAACCCGTAATTTTTCGACATATGAATGTCACTGGAGGCTAGTGTGTCCTCCAGCCGTCGATATCTCCCGGAAATGACTCAGGCCGGGCTGACCCCGACCAGCCCGGTCACCGCCATTGATGAATATCAGCGCGTGCGCGAAATGCATGTCGCTGATGAACGTCCGTTGACGATATACGTGGACAGCTATGAGATAGTCACGCTAATGACTATCGGCAGTCATCCTGAACTGCTGGCATTGGGCTACCTGAAAAATCAGGGCCTGATACAGGATCTAAAGGAGATCAAAGCGGTACAGGTAGACTGGGAAGTCGCCGCCGTGGCAGTCAGCACATTTACCAACCGCGATGACTGGAAAGAGCGCCTGGGACCCCGCATTGTGACCACAGGTTGTGGTCAGGGAACGGTCTATGGGGATATTATGGAAAGACTCGATGAGCTCAAACTGGAGCCGCAAACACTCAAACAGTCTGATGTATATGCCTTGTTGAAAAACCTTAATGCCCATAACGATGTGTATAAAAGTGCCGGCGCCGTGCATGGTTGCGCACTGTGTCAGGGCACCGAAGTACTGATTTTTGTGGAAGATGTGGGGCGCCATAATGCTGTCGATGCCATCGCCGGCAGGATGTGGCTGGAGGGCATAGAGGGTGGCGACAAGCTGTTTTACACCACCGGACGTCTGACATCGGAGATGATCATCAAGATTGCCTGCATGGGCATACCCGCTCTGCTGTCCCGCTCCGGTATTACCCGAATGGGTTTTAACCTGGCAAAAGATTTAAACGTTATGATGTTTTCCCGTGCCAAAGGGAAACACTTTCTGGTGTATACCGGTGCCGAGCATCTACAGTATGATGTTGAACTGCCTGCCCGGGAAAATTAATCCACAATTCAACAACGTAAACATCGCAGAACAATGTCGGCCAATTTCCCTGATGTCACAGCGGTCATCCTTGCCGGTGGTCAGGCGCGACGTATGGGAGGACAGGACAAAGGTTTGATCGAAGTGTCCGGCAAGGCCATGATAGAGTATGTGATTGCTGCCCTGCAGCCCCAACTGGATAAAATAATCATTAATGCAAACCGGAACCTCGACAGCTATAGTCAATACGGCAAGCCCCTTGTCGCGGATGACGGTGACGGCTTCAATGGTCCGCTGGCGGGCATGGCCAGTTGTATGAAGGCCATTGACACTGATTATATGATAACGGTTCCCTGTGACGCCCCCAGGCTGCCGGATGATTTTGTCGCGCGCATGTTCACAGTGTTGCAGGATGAGCAGGCTGATATCAGTGTGGCGGACAATGGTGAGCGTATTCAGCCCGTGTTCGCGTTATTAAAATGTACATTGCAGGATTCACTCATTGCCTACCTTGACAGTGGGGGGAGAAAAATTGATCACTGGTACCGGCAACATGCGATGGTCACCGTTGATTTTTCCGATAAACCGGATACGTTTATTAACGTCAATACACTGGAAGACCTTAGAAACATCGAGGCTTTGCAACATTCATGAACTTACCTGATGTTCCCCTGGTGGGGTTTGCAGCCTACAGCGGTACGGGCAAGACAACCTTGCTAGTCAAACTCCTGGCGATCTTTCATCAGCAGGGCCTGCGGGTGGCAGTGGTAAAACATGCCCATCATACCTTTGAGATTGACTATCCCGGTAAAGACAGTTACGAGTTGCGTAAGGCCGGTGCCAAACAGGTCCTGATAGGCTCGCGTAAACGTTGGGCCCTGATCACGGAAAATGAAGACAGACTGGACAAGCCGCTGGAATACCATGTCAACAATCTGGATTTGGCCTGCCTGGATCTGGTACTGGTAGAAGGATTCAAGCCCGAGCTGATCCCGAAAATAGAATTATACCGGCCCAGTTTGGGCAAAGACCGCTTATATCTTCATGATGACAGTATTATTGCCATCGCCACCGACGCTGATTTAGACGATACCAGGGGACTCCCCTGCCTCGATATAAACAAGCCCGAGGAAATTGCAGAATTTGTGATTGACCGTTTTTTAATTAATAAGCAAACTAAAGCATAATAAATTCACAGGTAAAGAGACATGAATGACGATTCTCCGGTAAAAGATTTCAGTTGTATGGATGATTATGATCCGAATTCCTTGCCGGCCAATGTGGCCCTGGACAGGATCAAGTCCTCATTATCGGCAGTGCGCGGCGAGATAAAAGTGCCTGTGCGAAGTGCATTGAACAATGTGTTGGCTGAGCATATTCAATCCACCATGAACGTCCCTTCAGCCGTGAACTCCGCGATGGACGGATACGCGCTGTCTGCAACGGATATTCCCGGAGAAGGGACAAAAGAACTGTCCGTGGTGGGGACTTCCTGGGCTGGTATTCCACTGAATCGGCCGGTTAAATCCGGGGAGTGCGCCCGCATTATGACCGGTGGCATCCTGCCCGAGGGTACGGACACGGTTATCATTCAGGAAAGCGTGGAACGTCTGGACGATGTCATCAGGATCGCTTCGGGAACAGGCCAGGGAGATAACGTGCGTCAGATAGGTGAAGATATCGCCGTTGGCGATCAGGTGCTTGCTCTGGGAACACGTCTTACCGCCGCTGATCTGGGCTTGCTGGCATCTCTGGGTATTGGCGAAGTCAGCATAAAACGAAAAATTCGCGTGGCATTTTTTTCCACCGGCGATGAGTTGCGATCACTCGGTGAGTCACTGGACGAGGGCAGTGTTTACGACAGTAATCGCTACACCCTGTATGGGATGCTTACCCGCCTCGGCTGTGATTTGCTCGACATGGGTGTCATCCGGGACAAGCGGGAAGATATTGAGGCCGCGTTTCTGGCCGCTGCGGAAAATGCGGATGTGGTCATTACCTCCGGCGGCGTATCAGTGGGCGAAGCCGATTTCGTCAAGGAAACGCTGGATAAACTGGGACAGGTTGAATTTTGGAAAGTGGCGATGAAACCAGGTCGTCCACTTGCCTTTGGGCGGGTGAAAAATGCCTGTTTCTTCGGTCTGCCCGGTAATCCGGTATCGGTGATGGTGACTTTTTATCAGTTCGTACAACCGGCCCTGAGAAAAATGATGGGGGAAACCCGGACAGAGGTAATGTGCATGAAAGTCCCATCGGCCTCCAGACTGAAAAAACGACCCGGTAGACTGGAGTATCAACGCGGCATAATGGAAAGAGATAAACAGGGGCAACTGGTCGTACGTAAAACCGGCGCACAGGGTTCCGGCATACTGAGCTCTATGTCACAGGCCAACTGTTTTATTATTCTTCCTATAGAAAGCAGTACTGTTGAAGTGGGCGCTTTGGTCGATGTGCAACCCTTTTTCGGCCTGGTGTGACGCCCGAAAGTCTGTCGGCTGCCTGATATCTTATTGACAACTTTCTCCACCACCGGCCGGAATACCGGTTTGGTAAAGCTGTACACCTTTTTCATTGATAAATCTCACCTGCATGCAGGCCTTATCCAGTATGACATGGGCAAAACCCAGACTTGATGCAGCAAACTCGCTGGCATTGCTCTTTGACACTGCTCTGATACGGGAACCGCCACCGGAAATAAAATAATGCGTTGATCCCACCAGTTGATAATGTTCCAGATGATGATCGTGTCCGGCAAAATAAGCCTGTACCTTTTCTCTCTCAAACAACGGCGACAACACATCCTTCAGACTGTTCGTATCGCCATGACGACCTGATGAATATACCGGATGGTGTCCGACGGCGATATGCCATGTGGCATTGGACTGCGTTAAAGTTTTATCCATCCAGCGGAGCTGTGCAAGTTTGTCCTGGCTTCCAATATGTCGATAAAAGCCCGGTCTGGCTGTATATTCCTCGAGAAAGGGGCTGGTATCGAGAAACAGAAAACGCACACTGGTCTCGCTGTCTATTTTGAATTCTGTACTGTAATACGTTTGCGGCAGGTTCCAGTTGTCGTGACTCTGTGCATAGGCAATCTGGGCATGAATGTTTCCCATGTAATCATGATTGCCCAATGTGACATACCAGGGAATATTCTTCAGTGCAGGTAGAGAATAAATTTTTTCAAAAGTAGTCTGCCATAAAGGATCGTCGACACTTTGTACGCCTTTCATGTAAAAATTATCACCGGTTGTGACAATAAAATCGATGGGGACGCGTGATGCCAGCCTGTCCATCTGTACCGCCACTTTTTTCTGCCCCGCACTGTTCGGCGTTCCCCAGTCGCCAATAACAATGAATTGTACAGCGTCAACGGGTGATGACTGATCCTCAGCTGCCGCCCTGTTGATCGGTCCAAAAACCAGCAGCAATATGAGCGAGACCCGCAGAAGCTGCCCTGCTGTCAAAGGCGATAATGGCATATCCCGAGCATTCATTTGTGAGGACAGAAAATCTACAACTCAATCTCCATACCATCGTAGGAAACTTCCCAACCCGCTTCTTCCACAATCTTCCGTTCTTCGCTGTCATCCAGCAAAATAGGATTGGTCGTATTAATGTGTATAAAGATTTTACGCTTGATATCCAGATCCTGGAGACTTGCCATGGTGCCTTCCGAGCCGGATACGCTCATGTGCCCCATCCGCTGACCTGTCTTCACACCGACGCCCTCCCGGATCATTTCATCATCCACCCAGAGTGTGCCGTCAAAGAAGATTAAGTCAGTACCACTGATGCGCTCAGCCAGTTCATCTGTCAGCCTGGCGCAGGCAGGCATGTAAAAGAACTTTGCACCGCTTTCCATATCTTCCACTTCCAGGGCTATCGTATCTTCATCGACAGAGCCGAAGTTATCACCCTTGCTCGCGTCCTCCAGCCACAAAGCCACCTTGCCCGGCACCGCGAACGGTATAATTTTCAATCCCATTGAGCTGCCATCCGGTTTCTTCAACTCGAGGGCAGTATCCAGAGTCATCGCTTCTCGAGTGACGAATTTCGGGTTCAGAACATTGAAAATAGTGTTTGCTGCCAGAACATCCAGCACACGTTGCGTCGCATACAGTCGCAAAGGCTGTGACTCCCTGAGATTCAACAATCCGGCTGCATGATCGACATCGGCGTTGATCAGCACTGCGCCCTTTATCGGGCTGTGACGTAAGTCCTGTTGCGGATGCAGCACGACGTTATCCTGAATTTGTTGACGTAGATCCGGTGAAGCATTGAAGAGAAACCAGTCTTTGCCATCCTGGCTCAGAGCAATGGATGATTGCGTACGTTGTTTTGCCGCAGGATCATGCTCCCGGGCCCGGCGACTGTTCGGGTGATTACAATTCCACTGCGGGAAACCACCTCCGGCTGCTGCTCCTAGTACTCTGATTTTCATATTTTATTCCAGTTATTTGTATTAATTTGAATAGCCGGAGGTATTACTCTCCACCCAGCGCTCGCCATCATCCATCGTTTCTTTTTTCCAGAAAGGTGCTGTTGATTTGAGATCTTCCATAATAAAGCGGCACGCGTCAAAGGCATCACCGCGATGTGCCGTCCACACCGACACCAGCACAATGGGCTCACCAATTGTTATCTTTCCTACCCGGTGCAATAACAGCACATCGATTAATGTCCAGCGTTGACACGACGCTTCGCATATCTTCCTGAGCTGCTTTTCCGTCATACCCGGATAATATTCCAGAGTCATGCTGTGGACCTTTTCGCCTTCATTGTAATCACGCATCGTGCCGATGAACGAGGCTGTTGCTCCGAACTTGCCATGACTGCTGAATCCTGACTGATAATGCTCTATTTCTCTTAAGGGATCAAAAGGCGCCTTCCTGATGTCAATCAACATACTAACCACCCGTCACCGGCGGGAAGAAAGCGACTTCATCGCCATCATTTAATACGACTTCACCGCTGACGTATTCCATGTTTACCGCCAACATCACCGATTCGGGATAGTCCACATCCTTGACTAATTTTGACCACAAATCGGCAGTCGACATCCCCTTCACATACTCTACTTCGCCATCGCTACGGCCGGCCTCATCACGCATACGCGCAAAAAATTTCACTTTTATACTCATCTCGTTGTCCAGACTAATGTTCGCATTTACAGGATATCAACGTATTATATGACGTTTCCAGACCAAATAGAGTGAACATTGAGTAAATTGACGCACTTTAATCAGCAGGGTGAGGCCCACATGGTCAATGTCGGCGACAAGGCATCGACGCATCGCCTGGCCGTGGCGGAAGGCAGTATTCGCATGCAGGCGGAAACACTGAACCTGATTGTTGAAGGGCAGCACAAAAAGGGAGATGTGTTGGGGATCGCCCGTATCGCCGGCATCATGGCGGCAAAAAAAACCGCCGATTTGATCCCGCTTTGCCATCCCCTTTCGCTCAGCCATGTGGACATAAAACTTGAGCCCAGACCGCAGGACAACACTGTTTATTGTCAGGTCCGGGCGGAAACTGTCGAGCAGACCGGGGTCGAGATGGAAGCCCTGACCGCCGTACAAATCAGCCTGTTAACCATTTATGACATGTGTAAAGCGGTAGACCGTGGCATGACTATAGACACTATCCAGCTGCTGGAGAAATCAGGCGGAAAATCCGGACTCTGGAAACGCAGTTAAATCAAAAGCTTACAACAAAAGGTGCCTGACACCTTACGCAGGTACATTTGCCCTGGATTTTGCCTCTATTTATGTATATTTCTCATTTTCAATAAAAATTCGGGACTGCCGACCGATCGGTTTTTATTTATCCCCCGGCGCAATTGCACCAGGCTCCGCCTGTCCAGTTCGTCTTGAAATAAAGCACGGTATAAGACAAGACGCTTATTTACATCGTTCGATAAATCCAGATACACCTGATGCGGTGTCAACATATTGCCTCTCAGGCTGGAAAGACCATTGGCGTTTACCCCGTAGCTCGACCAGGAATATTGCTCCGGATGTTCAACCAGGGAGGCGCGGACTGGATTAAGCTCAATGTAACGATAGCATTTCAGCAGGTAGGCCTCAGAGTCGATCAGAGAAGCCTTATAGCGCCCTTCCCACAAAGAGCCACTCCTGCCGTAACGGCGATTGAAGTAACGCGCATAATACCCGCCCAACCATTGCATCATTTCCGGCACGCTGAGGTCAGACTTCGGACTGGCCAGGAGGTGAAAGTGATTGGTCATCAGCACCCAGGCATGAAGTGCGACACCGTAGTTCTTACTGGCTGACTTGAGACAGTCAACAAAGAATTCGTAATCAGTACGGCATCTTACAATGGGGTCACGGTTGTGGCCGCGTTTGACTATATGAACAGCTTGATCGGGAAAGAACAATCGTGGTTTTCTTGGCATCCCTGCCTCCAGGTTGATATTAAAAAAGATCAGGCTCCTGCCTGATGTGCCAAATCACTCTTGAAAATATATAATTATGTAGGCTCTTCCCCTGATCGAGTGGGTAATATTCACCGAGTCACTCCATCAGGATAAAGATCGAGTCCACCAAGGTGAAAGTAAATTGCATTAGCAAACCGTTTCTTGTTACGGAAACCTCTACTACGAACCTTGATCATTTT